>NZ_DASPMG010000093.1:0-2871 GCF_035627195.1 Azospirillum sp. | reverse complement strand
ACCTGAAGAGCCTGCTGCGCAAGATCAACGCCTCCAACCGCACGCAGGCCGCCATCTGGGCGCTCAACAACGGCATCGGCGACCAGCCGGCCGACGCCGCGCGGGTCGGCGCCTCGATGGCGTGACGGCAAGGGGCGTCCGCCCGCCGCCCGCGCCACCCCCGGCGCGGGCGGCGGGCGCCCTGCGCCCCGGCTCATCCGGACGCAAGCAGACGTTCGGGGCAGACGTTCGGGGAAGAGCCCGTCTCTTTCGGCAACACCGGCCCTCCCTTCCGTTCTATGTGAGCCGACGTAAGACCAAAAGCGCACTTTACCGATTTCGCACAGCAGCATTAATTGATGAAAGTTGTTTGCATTTACCCCGACTGATTGCGCCGGACTGCTTGCTCGACCACGGCGGCGTACAGCAAATTGTTCCAATCGGGCGCGGAAGGCTCATCGATGAACGTACTGATTGCCGACGACCATCTGCTGTTCCGCGACGGTTTGCGCCGGCTCCTGGTGCAGTTCCAGGAGGATATGACGTTTTTCGAGGCCAGCACCTTCGACGAGGTGCGCGACCTGTGCCAGGGCGGCACCGAATTCGACCTGATCCTGCTCGACCTGGGCATGCCCGGCTGGACCGGCTTCTCGACGCTGGGCGAGATCCACGAGCGGCTGCCGCGCGCCCTGCTGGTGGTCGTCTCCGGCTCCGAACGGCGGGCCGACCTGATGGCGGCGCTGGAGAACGGGGCCGCCGGCTACATCCCGAAATCCTCCAGCGCCAAGGTGCTGCTGGGCGCCTTGCAGCTGGTGCTGGCCGGCGGCATCTACGTGCCGGCGGAGGCGATCCGCGGCGACATCGTGACCGGCACCGAGGTGCTGTCCGACGACCCGCTGGCCAACTTCGGCTCCGGCAACAGCGACCAGCTGACGCCGCGCCAGCGCGAGGTGCTGACCCGCCTGCGCGAAGGCAAGTCCAACAAGCAGATCGCCCACGAACTCGGGCTGACCGAGGGCACGGTGAAGGTGCACGTCACCGCCATCCTCCGCCTGCTGGGCGTGCGCAACCGCACCCAGGCGGCGCTGACCGCGCACGGCATGTAGCGTCCGGCCCGCGGGGGCGGGCGATGCCCGATCGGCGCCGAACGCTCAACCGGCGCTGAAGCCGAAGGCTCAACCGACGTTGAAGCCGAGGGCTCAACCGGCATTGAGTATGCGTTGAATAAATTCGCTTGCACACGGGTGATTGCCCTGTGCATACCGCCGCGTGTCGGCGCGACAAAAAGGGATATTGACACGGCTCCTGCCCGCGCCCCCGAGTTCGCAAGCGCGAGGAAGGACTGAAGTCATGGTCGGCGACAACCGCAAACGCCTGGAATTCTTCGGCATCGACGAAGCGGCGGCGGGAACCCTGCGGGCATCCTTGCCGCTGCTCCGCGAACTCCTGCCGGGCGTGCTCGACGAGTTCTACGCCACGGTGCGCGCCACGCCGGACATCGTCGCCATGTTCAATGGCGAGTCGTCCATCCGCCACGCCCGCGCGATGCAGGAGCAGCACTGGCTGCGCCTGTTCTCGGGCGCCTTCGACGAGGCCTACTTCACCTCGGCCGCCGCCATCGGCCGGGCGCACAACCGCGTCGGGCTGGAGCCGGACCTCTACATCGGCGCCTACGCCTTCGTGCTGAGCCGCCTGTTCGCCCGCGCCGCGCGCGCCACCTCCGGCCGCGGCCTGTTCGCCGGCAGGGCGCGGGCGGGGGAGCTGGAACGGCTGCTGGCCGCCCTGTCCTCGGCCGTCATGCTGGACATGGAGCGCGCCATCTCCGTGTACCTGGAGGAAGGGCGCGCCGAGAAGCACCGGGCGCTGGAGGACATGGCCGGCACGGTGGAGCGCGAGATGACCGCCGCGGTCGAGCGCGTGACCGGCCAGTCCACGCGCATGAGCCGCTCGGCCGAACGGATGGCCGGTTCCGCCGGGATGGTGGGCGAGCGGTCGCAGTCGGTGGCCGCGGCGGCGCACCAGGCCGGAGCCGCCGCGCAGTCGGTGGCCGTGGCGGCGGAAGAGCTGTCGGCCGCCATCGTCGCCATCGGCCAGCAGGTCGAGCAGAGCCGCACGGTGACGGACGAGGCGGTGGAGCGCAGCCGCACCGCCCAGGACACCATCGGCGAGCTGTCCACCGCCATCGCGCGCATCGACGAGATCGCCCGGCTGATCACCGACATCGCGTCGCAGACCAACCTGCTGGCACTGAACGCCACCATCGAGGCGGCGCGCGCGGGAGAGGCCGGCAAGGGCTTCGCCGTCGTCGCCAACGAGGTGAAGAACCTCGCCACCCAGACGGCCAGGGCGACCGAGGAGATCAGCCGGCAGATTACCCAGATCCAGGCGATGCGCGAGGCGTCCGTGGGTGCCGTGGCGGGGATCGGCACCACCATCGCCGACATGCGGGACATCGCCGCCTCCATCGCCGCCGCCGTCGACCAGCAGAAGGCGGCGACGCAGGACATCGCGCGGAACGTCACCCAGGCCGCCGACCTGGTGAACGAAGTGTCCACCCACATCGCCGAGGTGGCGCAGGAGGCGCTGGCCGCCGGCGCCCAGGCCGACACCGTGCGCGGTTCGGCGGGTGAGGTGGTGGTGGGCGTCCAGGCGCTGCAGCGGGTGATGGTGCGCACCATCCGCACCGCCAGCCCCGAGGTGGACCGCCGCCGCAAGCCGCGCTTCCGCGTGGCCGAGCGCTGCACGGTAACCGTGGGGGCCGAGAGCCGGACGGCCGGCGTGACGAACCTGTCGGAAGGCGGCGCCATCGTCACCGGCGCGCCCGCGGCCGGACCGGGAGCCCTCGGCCGCCTGCGGCTGGAGCGCGGCGGGGCGGAACTGCCCTTCACCGTG
>NZ_DASPMG010000092.1:0-12994 GCF_035627195.1 Azospirillum sp. | reverse complement strand
AGCCAGGATCAAACTCTCAGGTTCAATTCACCACAAGTCCCGAAAGACCAGGGCAATTGATGGGGTCGCTCGTGCGACACACCAACCTAAGCTCGATTCTGTATCTCTGCTTGGCTTGGAATGCGCGGTCAAACGACCCCGTTTTGTGCCAGGCCCCTCTTACCAGAGGACCCCAACCGCAGGTCTCGCCGCCTGCGCATCCCTTCTCATTCACGTCTGACTTGTCAAAGATCCCTGCCCCTTCGGCGACCCGACAGCGGTATGTTCCGGAAAACCGGTTCACACCAGCGATGCATGGTCTGGAAGATCGAAGAGGCGCAAGCACTGTAGTGCTCGCAACGGATGGTCTGTTTAGCGCTTTCGCGATCGGCCGTCAAGCCTTTTTCGCTACTCTTTTTTCGATCGGCCCATCTCCCTTTCGAGAGAGGCGGCACGGCCGAAAGCGTCGACCTTCCGTCTTCGACCCCGTCCAGGGCCGTCCCGACCGCCTCCGTGTCCCCTTGGAAGGGGGCGGCGTCGGCCGGGGAGGCGGTGTATAGTGGGGCGCGTCGGGCGTGTCCAGCCCTGTTTTCACCGACCGGCCGATTTTTTCCGATGGGCCGCGGATGTCACAGGTTCTTGCCATGCAGCGCCGGCTGCGCAAGATTAGTGCACAGACGGTACCGGCGCGAAACGATGCCAGAGGACTGGACATCGGGTGCCGAGTGGAGTAAGTTTCGAGTCGAAACCGAGCGGCTTGGCTCGGCACGTCTTTTCAGGGAATCCGGCATGCGCCCAAGCGCGCGCGCGACCGCCGAGGTAATGGCGCAAGTTCTGCGCACCACGGCAAGCCTGGCCTTCACGGAAGGGCTGAACCCCGCCCAGTGGGCGGCGTTGCGTTACTTCGCTCAGGCGACGCCGAGTGCGCGCAGCGTCGTGGCCTTCGCGCGGTATCACGGCACCACCAAGGGCACCGCCAGCCAGACGATCGCGGCGCTGCTCAAGAAGGGTCTGCTGGACCGCCACCGCGGTGAGCGCGACCGGCGCACCGTCAACCTCGTCCTCACCGACGCCGGCCGGGCGCTGCTCGACCACGACCCGCTGAACGAACTGGCGGCGGCGGTCGCGGCCCTGTCCGACGGCCAGCACAAGGCGATGGCCGAGGGTCTCGACCAGCTTCTGCGCACGCTGCTCGCCCGCCGGGCCCGGCGGCAGGCGCGCCGCGACAGCACCGCCGCGGAAGCGGCGGCGGAATAGACATGCCCGCCGGCCCCATACCCGTCGGCGGCACCCCTGCCGATCCTGATCCGCGGACCTTGATCCACGGACCGGGGCACGGCTATCTAGGTGTGAACGTATGAAACGCGAAGGAATCGGCTGATGGCGCGCGTCCTCGTCGTCGACGACATGCCCGCCGTGACCGCGCTGCTGCGGGTCGCGCTGGAGGACAGCGGCCACACCGTCGTCGAAGCCAGCGACGGCAACGCGTGCCTGGACCTCGTCCGGCGCGAGCCCTTCGACGTGGTGGTGGTCGACATGATGATGCCCGGCATGGACGGCATCGAAACGGTGAAGCGCCTGCGCGGGGAGGGCTGCGGCGCGGCGGTGATCGCCATGTCCGGCGGCACCGACGAATTCCCGGCCGCCGCGTCGCTGAAGATGTCGGAGATGTACGGTGCCGACCGCCTGCTCTTCAAACCCTTCGACAACGAGGAGCTGGTTGCCACCATCGACCAGCTCCTTGCAACACGGGGCGCAACACGCGGCCGCTGAACAGCCGGTGGGCGCGGAGACGCCGCCGTATGCGCGGCGGATGATTTGTGCGGTGCAATAAATCCTCCTTTGGTATAGGCTCTTTCCACGGCGTTCCGTCGAACGTCGTATTTGGGCAGCCAAAGTGGAGAGAGCGATGCAACCGACCGAGAGCACCAGCACCCCCGCCGCGAAGCCCGAAGCCGCCGCACCGGCCCGCCCGGCGTTCGCCGGCGCTTTTTCCGGCGGCGGCGCCAGCGGCGGCCTGTTCGTCGACGTCATTCGCACGGCGGAAAAGACGGACGCGCCGGCCACCATCGAGAAGGCCTGACGCCGAACCCGGAAGGCGAGGCAAGGGGCCGCCGGCCCCCTGCCCCATCCGCGAACGGTTCGTTCCTCAGCCGCGGGTCGTGGTTCGGGTCCCACCGGTGCTTGCGCTTCCCGCCCCGGTGGTCGAACCGGCGGTGGTCGAACCGCCAGAGACGGTACCGGTTCCCGAGCCGATTCCCCCCATCCCCGCCATGGCCGAGGCGCCGGCCGACGTCGAGGTGCCGGTCGTCGTGCCGGTTTGCTGGCGAACGCGCAGGTTGTTCTGCACGTGCGTGACGCCGGACACCGACTCGGCGATGTCCTCGGCGCGGCGCTTGGCCATGCGGCTGTCGATGTGGCCGCTCAGCGTCACCTCGCCGTTGCTGACCGTGATGTCGATGTCGGACGCGTCGACGTACGAATCGTCGGTCAGCCGGTCGTTCACGTCCTCCCGGATGCGCTCGTCGGAGCGGGAGTAGCCGCGCGGGCCGCGGCCCCGGTGTTCACCGGCACGCTGCTCGTCCCTGCGCCGCCGCCGCTCGGCATCATCGTCGCCGAACCAGGAGGCGATCTCGTCCCCGGCGCGCTCCAGCCAGCCGCGTTCCTCGCCGCGCGAGCCGTAGCCACCGCCATGGCTGCCGTAGTCACGGACGCGGCTGCCCGATTCGCGGCCGCCGCTCCACTCGTCACGGCCATAGCCGGTGAAGCCGCGTCCCTGGCCATAGCCGCGTCCGTAGTCGGCGCGGCCATAGTCGCTGCTGCCATAATAGTCACCACGGCCGGACCCTTCGCGGCTCCAGCCCTCATTCCGCCCACCGCCGTACACGCCGGCGCTGCGGTAGCCCTCGCCGCGGGAACGATCCTCGTCGCGGCCGTAGCCGCCGCCATAGCTGCCGGAGCTGCGGTAATCGTCGCGCGGGTAGCGGGACGTGTCCTCGCGGGTCCAGTCGTCGCGGCCCCAATCGCCGCGACCCATCTCACCGCGGCTCGTCTCGCCGCGCATCCAGTCGCTGCCACGGCCGGCGTCGCCGCGCCGCCATTCACTGTGTCCCCAGTCGCTGCGGTCCGTGGCGCTGCGATCATCGGCACCGCGGCCACCGGATCCGCCGCGCCAGTCGCGGCTTTCCGAACGCCACCGTTCGCGGTCGTCGTCGGAACGGCCGTAACGGTCCTGGTCATTCCTCCACCGGTTTTCGTTGTACGCCATGGAGTGAGCCTCCTTGCTTGAACGGGTACCCGCGCAACGGCGCGGATACCCCGCTCAACATCGGCTTCCCGATGGCGTTCCGGCCGGAGCCCCGTCAGGCGCGGGGGAAGACCTGGACGCGGTCGATCTGTACGGCGCAGCGGTGGCCCAGGCGCAGGCCGATATCGGCCATGCGGTCGCGCGGCATCTCCGCCTCCAGCATGGTGCCGGCCAGCCGCAGCTCGATGCGCGCCTGCGGCCCCACGGTGGTGACGCCCACCACCGTGGCCGGCCCCTCCGGATCGGGGCGCAGCGCCACGTCGTGCGGGCGGACAAAGGCGATCGCCGGACCGCGCAGCCCGCCGTCGGCCGCCCCGGCCACCGGAATCGCCGGCAGCCCGTCGGCGAGCCGGGCACCACCGTCGTCCACCGTGCAGTCCAGGCGGTTCACCTGGCCCAGGAACTCGTAGACGAAGCTGGACGCCGGGCGGTCGTAGACATCGGCCGGGCTGCCGATCTGCTCGATCCGGCCCTGGCTCATCACCACGACGCGGTCGGCCAGTTCCAGCGCCTCCTCCTGGTCGTGCGTCACGAAGACCGACGTGATGTGCATCTCGTCGTGCAGGTTGCGCAGCCAGCGCCGCAATTCCTTGCGCACCTTGGCGTCGAGCGCGCCGAACGGCTCGTCCAGCAGCAGCACCTTCGGCTCGATGGCCAGCGCCCGGGCGAGCGCCACGCGCTGCCGCTGGCCGCCGGAGAGCTGGGCCGGATAGCGGTCGGCGAAGTGGCCGAGTTGCACGAGGTGCAGCAGTTCCTCCACCCGGCGGCGGATCTCCGCCTTCGACGGGCGTTCGCCGCGCGCCTGCACCTTCAGGCCGAAGGCGACGTTGTCGAACACCGTCATGTGGCGGAACAGCGCGTAGTGCTGGAAGACGAAGCCCACCTTGCGCTCGCGCGGGGTCTGGCCCAGCGCCTCCTCGCCGTGCAGGGTCAGGCTGCCGGCGTCCGGCTGCTCCAGCCCGGCCATGATGCGCAGGAGCGTCGTCTTGCCCGAACCCGAAGGGCCGAGCAGCGCCAGCAGCTCGCCCGAGCGCACCTCGAGGTCCACGGAATCGAGCGCCACGTAGTCGCCGAACCGCTTGGAAATGCCGCTCACCTGAATGGTCATGCTGTGTTCCCCGATCAATGCCCTGATCAATGCCCGGACTAATGCTTGGTGGCGGCCAGTTCGGCGCCGTAGCGCCATTCCAGGGCCGTCTTGGCGACCAGCGTCACCAGCGCCAGCATGGCCAGCACCGACGCGACCGCGAAGGCGGCGACGAAGTTGTACTCGTTGTAGAGGATCTCGACGTGCAGCGGCATGGTGTTGGTGGCCCCGCGGATGTGGCCGGACACCACGGACACCGCGCCGAACTCGCCCATCGCGCGGGCGTTGCACAGCAGCACGCCGTACAGCAGGCCCCACTTGATGTTGGGCAGCGTCACCCGCCAAAAGGTCTGCCAGCCGCCGGCACCCAGCACGATGGCGGCCTCCTCCTCCTCCGTTCCCTGCTCCTGCATCAGCGGGATCAGCTCGCGCGCGACGAAGGGGAAGGTGACGAAGACGGTGGCCAGAACGAGGCCCGGCAGCGCGAAGATGATCTGGATGCCCTGGCTCTTCAGGAAGGGGCCCAGCACGCCGTTCAGGCCGAACAGCAGCACGTAGATCATGCCCGAGATGACCGGCGACACCGAGAACGGCAGGTCGATCAGGGTGATCAGCACGCTCTTGCCGCGGAAGTCGAACTTGGCGATGCACCACGACGCGGCGACGCCGAACACCAGGTTCAGCGGCACGGCGATGGCCGCCACCATCAGCGTGAGCTGGATGGCGGACAGCGCGTCCTCCTCCACCAGCGCCGCCCAGTAGGCGTCGAGCCCGCGGCGCAGCGCCTCGGTGAACACGGCGGCGAGCGGCAGCACCAGGAACAGCCCCACGAACCCCAGCGCCAGCAGGATCAGCAGGATCCGCACCCAGGCCGGGTCGGTCAGGGCGCGGCGCTGGGGTGCCACACCCGCGGACGGCTGGCTAACGTGCATGGCGCACCCTCATCCAATGCTGGAGCAGGTTGATGATCAGCAGCAGCGCGAACGACACCACCAGCATCAGCGTGCCCACGGCCGCCGCACCGGCGTAGTCGAACTGCTCCAGCTTGATGACGATCAGCAGCGGCAGGATCTCCGTCACGCCCGGCATGTTGCCGGCGATGAAGATGACCGAGCCGTATTCGCCCACCGCGCGGGCGAAGGCCAGCGCGAAGCCGGTCAGCAGCGCCGGGAACAGCGCCGGGAAGACGACCCGGGCGAAGGTCTGCCAGCGGCTGGCACCCAGGCTGGCGGCGGCCTCCTCCTCCTCCGGCGGCAGGTCCTGCAGGATGGGCTGCACGGTGCGCACCACGAAGGGCAGGCCGATGAAGGTCAGCGCGATGCCGATGCCCAGCGGCGTGAAGGCGACCTTCAGCCCGAACCACTGCATCAGCAGCTTGCCCACCCAACCGTTGGGCGCGTACAGCGCGGTCAGCGCGATGCCGGCCACCGCGGTGGGCAGGGCGAACGGCAGGTCGACCAGCGCGTCCATCAGCCGCTTGCCGGGAAAGTCGTAGCGCACCAGCACCCAGGCGACCAGCAGGCCGGCCAGCGTGTTGACCGCCGCGGCGGCGAGCGAGATGCCGAAGCTGACCTGGAAGGCGGCGAGGACACGCGACGTCATCACCGCGTCCCACAGGCCCGACCAGCCGAGGCCGGCCGCCTTCACCGCCAGGGCACCCAGCGGCAAGAGGACGATGAGGCTGAGGTACGCGAGCGTGAAGCCGAGCGTCAGGCCGAATCCGGGCAGGACGCTTGGCTTTTTCAGCACGACGCCCCCCGTTGCCGGGGGGGCCGTAGAGTCGAGAGCGACGGACACCACGCGTCACCGCCCCGGCTTGTAGATCTCGTCGAAGACGCCGCCGTCCGCGAAGTGCTTCTTCTGTGCCTCACGCCAGCCACCGAAAGCCTGATCGATCGTCACCAGCCTAACATCGGCGAAGCGTCCGGCATACTGGCTGGCAAGCTCCGGCTGGCGCGGGCGGTAGAAGTGCTTGGCGGCCAGTTCCTGCCCCTCGCGGGTGTAGAGGAACTGAAGGTAGGCCTCGGCGACCTTGCGCGTGCCCTTGCGCTCGACCACCTGGTCGACGATGGCGACCGGCGGTTCGGCCAGGATGGACATCGACGGGACGACGATCTCCAGCTTCTCGGCGCCGAACTCCTGCACCGACAGGAACGCCTCGTTCTCCCAGGCCAGCAGGACGTCGCCGATCTCGCGCTGCGTGAAGGTGATGGTGGAGCCGCGGGCACCGCTGTCCAGCACCGGTACGTTCTTGAACAGGGATGCCACGAACTCCTTGGCCTTGGCCTCGTCGCCCCCCTGCTTCTCCTTGGCATAGGCCCACGCGGCCAAGTAGTTCCAGCGCGCACCGCCCGACGTCTTCGGATTCGGCGTGATGACCTGCACGCCCGGCTTCACCAGGTCGCTCCAGTCCTTGATCTGCTTGGGGTTGCCCTTGCGCACCAGGAACACGATGGTCGAGGTGTAGGGCGAGCTGTTCTGCGGCAGGCGCTGCTGCCAGTCCTTGGCCAGCAGGCCGGCGTCGGCAATCGCGTCGATGTCGTAGGCGAGCGCCAGCGTCACCACGTCCGCGTCCAGCCCGTCGATCACCGAGCGCGCCTGCTTGCCCGAGCCGCCGTGCGACTGCTTGACCTGCAGGGTCTGTCCGGTCTCAGCCTGCCATTTCTTGGCGAAGGCCTTGTTGAAGTCGACGTACAGTTCCCGTGTCGGATCGTAGGAGACGTTGAGAAGCGTCACCGGCCCGGAGGCCGCGCGGGCACCGAGGGCGGCGAGCAGGATGCCCGCGACCAGGACCGGCAGGTGGATGCGGAGGCGGAACGGCATGGTGCGGCACTCCCTCGTCTATTGCACAAATCTTTGCAGCTGATTTTTCTGCGATTTGCCTATCTTGTTTCTAGAGATTGAGCGAAGATTCAGCGCTTGTGAAGCCCTCTTTTTGCACGCGCGCGCCGGAACGCCCCCCGCCCTACCTTATTCCACGCGGAATCAAAGGCTTGGCCGGCGAAAAAAGTTCGGCCCGCGCAGCCTGCGGCGCCCGGCGAAGTGGTAGGCTTCGGCGGGTGCCGCACGCGGCGGAGCATTCAACAGTTTCAGATGTCGAAGTGTGCAGGGAGTTCGCCGGTGGCTTGGCGATGGCGCAGCGCATCGGCCAGGGTACGGTGGTCGAGCACCTCGGCGGTGGCGTCGCGCACTTGGATCATCAGCCAGCGGACCGAACAGGTGGCCGGGTCCGTGCAGTCGGCGCAGGGCTTGAAGTTGAACTTGCTGGCGCAGGGGATCGGGGCGATGTGCCCGTCCATCAGGCGGATCACCTCGCCGAAGGAGATCTCCGTCGGCAGGCGCGCCAAGCGGTAGCCGCCGCTCTTGCCGCGCTTGGCGTAGAGCAGGCCGTTCTTGCGCAACTCGACCAGGATCGCCTCAAGGAACTTGCGCGGGATGTTTTCGCGCTCGGCGATGTCGGCGATCAGCACCAGCTCGTCGTCCGGCTGCTCGGCCAGCATGATGAGCGCGCGCAAGGCGTATTTTGCTTTTTGGGACAGCATGAACCGGAAAGTTTCCCTATCGGGAGGCTTGGTTTTCCGAATGTCGGCCAACGGGGGGCCGACGTCAACGTTTCCGGTTCCGAATGCCGTGCGGATCGAAAGGCATGCGTTGGGTTTTCGCCTTCGGCTCAACCCGACCTGCGAAGCGCCCGCAGATCGGGTCGAGCGCGGCGAAAACCCAACATCACGCTTACAGCGTCGTGAACCACCCGGCGTTCACGTCGGCTGCGCGCACGCCCGTCAGGGTCAGCTGCTCGCCGGTGCCGAAGGTCACCACCGCACCGGCACCACCGTCGGCCACCGTCCAGGTGTCGCCCGCGCGCAGGCCGATGCGGTCGCCCTCGGCGATGCGCAGGTCGGCCGCCACGTCTGCACCGCCGCCGGCGGCGCTGAACACGTCGGCGCCCTCGCCGCCGGTCAGCGTATCGTTGCCCATGTTGCCGAACAGCACGTCGTTGCCGGCTCCGCCCTGGAGGTCGTCGTCGCCCTGGCCGCCGAACAGCGTGTCGTCGCCGTCCTCGCCGAACACACGGTCGGCCGCCATGTTGCCGTACAGCGCGTCGCCGCCCAGGCCGCCGAACACGAGGTCCGCGTCCTGGCCGCCGAAGATGGTGTCCACGCCCTCGTCGCCATAGAGGAGGTCGGCCTGCTGGTTGCCGTAGACCACGTCGTTGCCGGCACCACCCGCCAGCGTATCGGCGCCGGTGTCGCCGCGCAGCACGTCGTCCCCGGCCCCGCCGGTCAGCGCGTCGTCGCCGGGGGTGCCGGTCATCTGCGCGCCGCCCGGCTGGCCGCCGTCGGCGGCGATGCCGAAGGCGTTCCCGGCCAGGATGATGCGATCCGGCCCGTAGTTGCCGAGCAGCATGAGGTTGACGTCCGCTCCGGGGGCGGCGTTGGTGCCGATGTGCAGCACGGTGTTGCCGTTCAGGCTACCGACCTGCACCTGCCCGGCGCCGACGGCGCCGCCGTCGCCCGCCGTGGCCGGGCCGCTGAAGGTGACGCCCGCGATGCGGACGGCGTCACCCACCCGCAGCCCCTGGACGACGAACAGGTTCGCGGCCTGCCCGGCACTCATGGTCACGTCGTGCGGCCCGGCGCCGGAAAGGCTGAGCACCTCCACCCCGGTCAGCGTGATGCCGGAGACGTCGACCCGGCCGGCGGCCGCGACCTCCAGCGCATCGACGTCCTCGCCGCCGTGGAAGGCGAGCAGACCGCGGGTGTCGTCCACCGTCACCGGCGTGCCGTTGGAGTTCTCGACCATGCCGACGTGCCGGATGATGTAGCGGTCGCTGCCCGCACCGCCGTACAGCACGTCGGCATCGTCCACCACCAGCCGGCCGTTCTCCATGTGGCTGCGGGCACCAGCGTCGATGAAGACGTCGTCGCCGGCACCGCCATAGGCGGTGTCACGGTCCCACTCGCCGCACAGCGTGTCATTGCCGGCCCCGCCGAACAGCACGTCGTCGCCGGCGTTGCCGGTCAGTTCGTCGTTGCCGCTCTCGCCGTACAGCACGTCCTGGCCGTGCTTGCCGTACATGAAGTCTTCGCCGGTGCCGCCGTACAGCGTGTCGTCGCCGAAGCCGCTCTCGATCGTGTCGTTGCCGCCGAAGCCGTACTGCAGGTCGTTGCCGTCGATGCCGCGGAACCAGTTGGCCTCGTCGTTGCCGTACATGGTGTCGTTGCCGTTGGTCGGCACGAACCGCTCGACGTCGACGTAGCGGTCGCCGGCCGCCGCACCGCCGTTGTTGGACTGGTCGCGCAGGTCGATGCGCACCGGCGTGGTGCCGGCCGAGGTGTAGAGCACGGTGTCGAGGCCCGTGCCGCCGTCCATGAGGTCGGTGCCGGCGCCGCCGTCCAGGTCGTCCTGCTCATCGCCGCCCAGGAGCGTGTCGTTGCCGTCACCACCCAGAAGCGTGTCGGTGCTGCCCAGCCCTTCCAGCAGGTCGTCGCCCGACGTGCCGGTGATCTGGTCGGCCCAGCGCGTGCCCAGCACGTGCGGCCACGCCTCGGCGCCCTTGAAGGCCGGCGGCACGGTGACGGGGGCGGTCGCAACGTCCAGCTCCCACGAGCCGCCCCGCCCGGCGTGCCCGACCGGGCGGCTGGAGGCCGCCACCGTGCACCCGGCTGCCTCCGCGAGGCCATCGACGAAGCGGCGCCCCGCGTCGCCCTCGGCGACACGGCAGGCGTAGATCATCACCGCGGTGCCCGCGGCGTCGGGCCACTCCCGCGCGGCCAGCGCCGCCTCGTCCAGCGGGCGGGCGCCGAGCCGCACTTCGCCCGGCGCGCCGTGCGCCAGCAGGTGCACCGCCTTCGGCCGCCGCGCCAGCGCGTCGGCCAGGACCGCTCCGGCGTCGGCATCCTCGGGCACGAGGATGACCTGGATGTCCGGGCGCCGCCGCTCCAGCAAGCCTTGCAGGTCTTCGAGGCCGGCGCTGGTGATCAGGAATTCCGCCAAGGCATATCCTCCGTTCGCGACCGCAGCCGGAGTCCCGGTTCGAAAACGCGGTCATCTGGAATGATGGCCGCCCGCGCACGGGGTAATGCCTGGTCGGGTGGCCTTTTGCACAAAATCGTCCGATGTGCACCGGCCTCAACGCGACCTGTAATGAAATGTTGCCAAGTAATACGCCTGCCCGTTGGCGGTCCGGCAGGCGTATCTCCTTTTCCGTTCTTCTGCCGATTCCGGCTATTGATGCCGCGGACGGTCAGCGCTGCCGCAGCAACTCGGCGTAGACCGCGGCGACGCGGTCCTGGACGAGGCCGACGTCGTAGCGTTCACGCACCAGCCGCCGCGCCGCCATGCCCAGGCTCCGCGCGCGGCCCGGTTCGGCCAGCAGCGACTCGATGGCGGAGCGCAGGGCCGGGACGTCGCCGGGATCGATCAGCAGGCCGGTTTCGCCGTGCGCGATCGCCTGCGGAATGCCACCGACCGGCGTGGTGACCACCGGCAGCCCGTAGGCCATCGCCTCCAGGAGCGCCATGGGCAGCCCCTCGGCGTAGGAGGGCAGCAGGAACACGTCGGCCTGACGCAGCACCGCCTCCTTCTCCGCACCCTCGACCCAGCCGAGCAGGCGGACGCGGTCGGCCCACGGCTCCCCAGCGATGCGGGCGCGCACCTTGTCGACCTCTCCGTCGCCGCCGAACCAGAACTGTGCGGTCGGGAAGCGCGCGACGACCGCCGGGATTGCGTCCAGGATGTCGTAGGTGCCCTTGCCCGGCCCCAGCCGGCCGAGCGCCAGGACCACCGGTCCGTCGCCGCCGCGGGCGTGTTCCGCCGGCGAGGGCGGCACGACCACCGGGTTGGGGACGACGACCAGCCGCTCGCGCGGATAGAGGGTGCCGTAGAAGTCGCCCCACTCCTGCGACAGGACGAACAGCCGGTCGAGGCGGTTGAGCACGAAGCGGACGTAGGCCCGGCGCAACGGTCCGCACGCCTTGTAGAAGGCCGGGAAGGCGCCCGCGTGCGCCTGCCCGACGCGGGGAATGCCCAAGAGCGCGCACAGCAGGATGAAGACCGACTGCCGGTAGAAGCTGGCGTTGGCCGAGAAGTGCACGTGCACCACGTCCACCCGCCGCGCCGCCGCCACCGCGGCGAACCGGCCCAGCGCGCGCAGCGCCGCCAGCAGCTTGCGCCCCCGGCTGCCGTCCACGTGCGTCGGGATGTGGCGCAACGCGAAGGCCGGCTCCCGCCAATGCCCGAGGACGACCTTGAGGACGGCCGCTACGCCGCCCAGGCCCTGTGTGGAAGGGCCCAGGACGACGACGCGCCTGGGCGCCGCAATGGCCTCCTCGGTTCGCGGCTCCGGCCCGACATCGTCATCGGAGGCACCTTCGGCAAGCGAGCGAGCGTTGTTCCACATCCAGAAAGTCATTCGGTCCGGCCCCGTTCCTGATGGCAGGAGAATACCCGATAAGGAACCGCACATTGGCGGCGCAGGAGCCTTCGGACAACGGGGTCGCGCCAACCATGTCGGCGTAACACCTGCCGTCTACCCCGCACCTCCTATTGGCCATCCGGGGGACCACCAACACGAAAAAAGGGCCGGCAGCATTCGCTGCCGGCCCCCGTAGGCGTACTTGACCTTACGTTGCGACCGTCAGGCCGCCGACGCCAGCTCGTGCTGATCGAGCAGCGGATCGGCGTGGAGCGCGTTGAGCACCGCCGCGTCGAAGGTCGTGGCCTGGGCCGCGACCGCCTCGGCGGAGACCGCCGGGGCCTGCTGCATGGCCACGTGGTTCCACAGGTCGACCGAACCCGCTTCCGCCGGGGCCGCCGACGCCACCGGCGCCGAGGCGTGGAAGTAGTCCTTGGTCGGGTTGAACGTCAGCGTGCCGTTCCACCACATGCCGGTCTGGCCGGAGATGACGTCCTGGCCGTCCAGGGCGTACTTGTCGTAGGTGACGCCGGTGGCGGTGGAGGCCATGGCCTTGCCGTCCACGGCGATGCCCTTGATGTGCAGGTTGCGGTCCACGCCGTTGACCACGGCGTCATTGTCGTACTGCACCTGGACCTTGTGCGCCGCGTCCTGCGTCAGGCTCGCCTTGAAGGTGTAGGCCGTGGCCGTGGTGGTGTTGGCCGTGGCCTCGCCGACCTGCTTGCCGTCCACCAGCACCTTGAAGTGCCCGCCGACGCCGCCCGCCAGATTGGAATGCGCCGTCACCGTGATGGTGTTCGTCGCCGTCCCGCCGGTGGTCGGGGAGGTCGGGGTGGAGGTGGAGGAGCCGGCCGGAGCGATCACGTTGGTGCCGACCTTCATGGCCGACGCCGCGACGTTGTCCAGCGTGGCAACGGTCACCGGGGCACCCGAACCGGCCGAACCGTCGGCGTCGATGCGGACCTCGGTCGCCGTGCCGTTGGCGACGAACTTGACGTAGTCCGCGGCCGGGGTGACGCCCGACGCCTTGAGGGCGTTGTAGTACGGGGTCAGGTCGATCTTGTCCTCGGCCACCGCGAAGTCGGTGACGCGGTCGACGCCCGTGTCCTTCTCGATGACGACCGTGTCGAGGCCCGTGCCGGTGGTGATGACGTCGTTGCCGGCGCCGCCCACCAGGATGTCGTTGCCCGCACCGCCGGACATC
>NZ_DASPMG010000091.1:0-48585 GCF_035627195.1 Azospirillum sp. | reverse complement strand
CGCTCCTCGGTGATGCCCAGCGAGGCGACCAGCACGTCCACCTTGTTGGTCAGCAGGTAGGGGATGCGGTTCGGGCCGGTGACCGGCACGATCTCCACCGGCACGCCCATGTGCTTGGCCAGCAGCTTGGCGACGTCGGCGTCGTAGCCGTCCGGCTTGCCGTCGGCGGTGGTGATGCCGAAGGGCGGGAAGTCCACCAGCATGCCGATGGTCACCTTGCCCTTGCCCTTGATCTCGGCCACGGTCTGGGCGCCGGCCGGGACGGCCATGGCAACGACGGCGGCGACGGCAGCCCCGGCGAGGGCGAGGCGGCGGGTAATCGAAACGGACATCGTGGGCTCCCTCGTATTGTGATCGATTATGATTGGCGGACGGGGATCAGCGGCCGGGGGCCGCGTAGCGGGCCTCCAGGCGCGCGGCCAGCAGCGACAGCGGCCAGCACAGGACGAAGTAGAGGGCCGCCACGATGCTGAACACCAGGAAGGGCTGGAACGTGGCGTTGTTGACGATCTGGCCGGCGCGGGTCAGTTCGGTGAAGCCGATGATGGCGGCCAGCGAGGTGCCCTTGATGAGCTGGACCAGGTAGCCGACGGTGGGCGGCAGCGCCACCTTCACCGCCTGCGGCAGGATGACGTAGCGCATCAGCCCCGGGTAGCGCAGGCCGAGCGCCGACGCCGCCTCCCACTGGCCCTTCGGCACCGCCTGGATGCAGCCGCGCCAGATCTCGCCCAGGAAGGCGCTGGCGTTCAGCGTCAGGCCCAGCGCCGCGGCGGCCCAGGGGTTCATGTCGATGCCCAGCACGGTGGCGCCGAAGAACACCAGGAACAGCTGCATCAGCAGAGGTGTGCCCTGGAACACCTGGATGTAGCCGGTGGCGAGCAGGCGCACCGGCTTGACGGTGGCGGTGCGGCCCAGCGCCACGAACAGCCCCACCGTGGCGCCGCCCAGGAAGGCGATGGCCGACAGCGCCAGCGTCCATTGCACGGCGCTGAGCAGGAACAGGAACTCGTTGTAGCCGAAGGAGCGGATCATGGCGGGCCTCCTTCAGCGGCGTTCGAGGTCGTAGGTGAAGACGAGGCGGTGGATGACCGCGAACAGCGCCGAGAACATCATCGCCATGACGAGGTACATGGCCGTGACGACGATGTAGATCTCGAAGCTGCGGAACGTCTGCGACTGGATGTTGTTGGCGGCCGAGGTCAGCTCGTCCGCCGAGATGGCCGACACCACGCTGGAGCTGAGCATCAGCAGGATGAACTGGCTGGTCAGCGCGGGGTAGACGGTGCGCAGCGCCGGCTTGATGATGACGTAGCGGAAGACCTGGAGCGGCTTGAGGCCCAGCGCCAGGCCGGCCTCGATCTGTCCTTTTTGGATCGATTCGATGCCGGCGCGGATGATCTCCGTGGCGTAGGCGCCGACGTTGACCACCATGGCGATCAGCGCCGCAAGGTCCGGCGACAGGCGGATGCCCGCGGTCGGCAGCCCGAAGAAGATCAGGAAGATCTGCACCAGGAAGGGCGTGTTGCGGATGACCTCGATGTAGGCGTTGATCAGCCAGCGCACCGGCTTCGGCCCCGAGGTCTTGCCCAGCGCGCAGAGGATGGCGACCAGCAGCCCCAGCGCCATGGCGCCGAGCGACAGCTGGATGGTGAGCCACGCGCCGGTGAGCAGGTAGTCCCACGACGCGAAGACCGCGTCGAACTGGAAATTGTAGTTCACGGACGTCCCTCCGCAACCGCGCCGGCGCCCTGCGGCGCGTCCGGCGGATTGTCCTTTGCCCGGAAGCGCGTTCCGGTGTTTGTCACACGGTAATTGGATCGTTCCAAATTGGCAAGGGCAATGAGGTCGCAGGGGGCCGGGGCGCCGGTTGGCGCCAGCCCGCGCATTCATGTTTTGCGAGTTGAAAAAATATGACCGGCAGAAAGTTCTTTTGTGTCTGGTCCCGAAAGGGAAGGAAGTACGCACTCGGAAAATAAAAAAGCCGCCGGACCGCCGCTGAGTCTTCCTAGGTGGAAGAGTTCCCTCCTTCCGGATTATGGGCGTGGGGTGCCGTGGCTTATCGGCACAGGTCGGTCTCTTGGGTGTGGTGCGTGTGCTTTTGGCGGGGGTACCATTTTGCGGGATTTCCGGTGCAGCCGTGTCCTGAAGAGGGGGGTCTGGGATGGAGGACAAGCACAAGGAGAAGCACACGCACGGGGGCAAGCGCGAACTCCTCGACCCCTCCACGCAGGACCGCTTCGTCAACGACCTGCCGGTCCCCGGCGTGATCGACGCCACCCGGCCCGGCCTGTACCGGCTGGAGATCCGCGAAACGGAGCAGTGGCTGGGCCTGACGGACAAGCATGGCAAGCCGCTGGAGACGACGGTCTGGGGCTTCGCAGAACCGGGCGGGGAGGCCAGCTATCCGGGGCCGACAATCCTGGCGCAACGCGACGTGCCGATCTCCGTCGACTGGGACAACCGACTGCCCACCGACGGCCACCTGCTGCCGCTCGACGAAAGCCTGCTGATGGACGGCGGGCTGGCCGGCCTGCCGCGGGGGCAGGTCCCCGTCGCCATCCACCTGCACGGCGGCCACACGGAACCGGGCAGCGACGGCCTGCCCGAGGCGTGGTTCACCCAGAACGCGGCGACGACGGGACCGGACTTCCGCTCGACCGTGGCCGACTACGCCAACGACCAGCCGGGCGCGACGCTCTGGTATCACGACCACGTGCTGGGGATGACGCGGCTGAACGTCTACACCGGGCTGGCCGGCTTCTACCGGCTGCGCGACGCGAACGAGGCGACGCTGATCGCCGACGGCGTCCTGCCCGGCGGCGGCCGCGACCTGTCGGTGGCCATCCAGGACCGCGCGTTCACGGCGGACGGGCAGCTCCTCTACCCGGCCTACGCCGACGATCCGGTGCCCGGCACGGACCAGACGGTGGCGGAGGAACTGGGGCCGGACTTCGAGGGCACGTTCCCGACCGCGCGGCCGGAGTTCTTCGGCGATTTCATCCTCGCCAACGGCATGGCGTGGCCGAAGCACGACGTCGATCCGGGGCAGCACCGGGTGCACCTGCTGAACGGCTCGGACTCCCGCTTCTACGTCCTGCGGTTCAGCGATCCGAACGTGAAGGCGACGCTGGTCGGCACGGACGGCGGCCTGCTGCCCAAGGCCGTCACCGTCATGGACGGCGACGGGGTGCAGGAGGCCGGGGAGCGCATCACCCTGGCGCCGGGCGACCGGGTGGACCTCGTCCTGGACTTCAGCGACGCCGACCTGCGCGGGCAATCGGTGGTCCTGGAGAACGTCGGGCCGCGGATCGACCCGTTCGGCGGGTTCGAGGCCGACGGGTCGCTGGCCGGCGACGTGGAGGCCGCCGACCCCGAGACGGACCCCGTCGGCACCATCCTGCGCTTCGACGTCGCCGACACGGCCCCCATCCACAACGCCGATGTGGCGGACGGCACCGTCCTCGATGCGGACTTCACGGCCCTGGAGGCCGACGACGCCGGCCGCACGCGCAAGCTCGGCCTGTTCGAAGGCACGGACGAGGAGGGGCGGATCGAACCGATGCTGGGCGTGGCGGAGGAGGTGCGGGACGTCGACGGCAACCGCATCCCCTTCGGGCCGCTGGAGTACGAGGCGCCGGTCACCGAGATGCCGAAGCTGGGCAGCACCGAGGTGTGGGAGATCCACAACTTCACCGCCGACGCCCACCCCATCCACCTGCATCAGGTGCAGTTCCAGGTGCTGGAGAAGCAGCGCTTCCGCTTCACCGACGCCGACGGGGACGGCGTGCCCGACGACACCACCGGCAATGGGCGGGTCACCGTCGGCGCCAACGCCCGCAACGACGACGTGGTGCTGCTGGGCGCGCCGGACGACCACCCGCTGCCGCCGGAGGAGACGGGGTGGCAGGACACGGTGTGGGTGGCGCCGGGCGAGGTGATGCGCATCGCCGCCACCTTCGACATCCCCGGCGACTACGTCTGGCACTGCCACATCCTGTCGCACGAGGACCACGACATGATGCGCCCCTTCCGGGTTGTGGAGGACTGGCCGGGCACCTGACGATTGGCCCGCGGGCGTTTGCTGCACCGCGAGATTGGGCGTGACAACGGGGCCGAACGGGCTAACTCTGCTGCAAGAAGCAGCACGAGACCGGAGCGCGCGCGACCATGAGCGAGACAGCCATCGCCACCATCGACGCCAACATCGATAAGGACCAGCCCCTGCGCGACGACATCCGCCTGCTCGGCCGGCTGCTCGGCGACACCGTGCGCGAGCAGGAGGGGGAGGAGTGCTTCGGCGTGGTGGAGCGGGTGCGGCAGGCCTCCGTCCGTTTCAACCGCGACGACGACGCCTCGGCCGGGCGGGAGATGGCGGAGATCCTGAACGGCCTGCCGCGCGACACGGTCGTCTCGGTGGTGCGCGCCTTCTCGTACTTCCTGCACCTTGCCAACATCGCCGAGGACCAGCACCACATCCGCCGCAACCGCGACCACGCCATCGCCGGCTCGCCCCCGCGCGAGGGCACGCTGCCGCACGCGCTGGACCGGCTGGAGAAGGCCGGCGTCGGCACGGGCCGGCTGGCGGAGGTGCTGGAGATAGCGCTGGTCAGCCCGGTGCTGACCGCCCACCCGACCGAGGTGCAGCGCAAGAGCATCCTGGGGCTGGAGCACAAGGTGGCCGCCCTGCTGGACGCCCGCGACCGCTCCCGTCTGACGCCGGAGGAGGCGGCGGAGAACGCCGAGGCGCTGCAGGCCGCCATCCTGACGCTGTGGCGGACGCGCATGCTGCGCCCGCAGAGGCTGGCGGTGATCGACGAGGTGAAGAACGGCATCTCCTACTACACCGACACCTTCTTCGCCGAGCTGCCGAAGCTCTATTGCCGGTTCGAGGACCTGCTGGCGCGCCGCTATCCGGACCGCGGCTGGCGCCTGCCGCCGTTTTTCCGCATCGGGTCGTGGATCGGCGGCGACCGCGACGGCAACCCGTTCGTCACGGCCCCCATCCTGCGCGAGGCGGTGCGCCGGCAATCGGCCGCCGCCTTCGACCATTACCTGTCCGAGATCCACGAGCTGGGCGGCGAACTGCCGCTGTCCAAGCTGCTGAAGGACGTGTCGCCGGAACTGGCGGAACTGGCCGCGCGCTCCCCCGACACCTCGCCGCACCGGGAGGACGAGCCGTTCCGCCGGGCCTTGAGCGGCATCTACGCCCGCACCGCCGCAACCGCCCGCGTGCTGGACCAGCACGAGGCGCTGCGCCACGCGGTGGCCGACGCCGAACCCTATGGCGCGGCGACCGAGCTGCTGGCCGACCTGGAGGTGCTGGCCGCCGCGCTGAAGGCCATGGGCGCGGCGCGGCTGGCGAACGGACGGGTGCGGCGGCTGATCAAGGCGGTGCAGGTCTTCGGCTTCCACCTCGCACCCATCGACCTGCGCCAGAACTCCGACGTGCACGAGCGCACGGTGGGCGAGCTGCTGGCGGTGGCCGGCCGCTGCGCCGACTACAAGGCGCTGGCGGAGGACGAGCGCATCGCGCTCCTGGCCGAGGAGATCGCGTCGCCACGCCCGCTGCGCTCCCCCTTCCACGGCTATTCCGAGGAGACGGCGGGCGAGCTGGCGATCCTCGACGCCGCCCGCGAGATCCGGCGGACCTATGGCGCGGCGGCGCTGCCCAACTGCATCATCTCCAAGACCGACGGTGCCTCGGACCTGCTGGAGGTGGCGCTGCTGCTGAAGGAATCCGGGCTGCTGGTGCCGGGCACGGCGCCGAAGCTGGCGATGAACATCATCCCGCTGTTCGAGACCATCGGCGACCTGCGCCAAGCCCCGGCCACCATGGGGCGGCTGTTCGCCCTGCCGGTCTGGCGGGCACTGGTCGCGTCGCGCGACGACGAGCAGGAGGTGATGCTGGGCTATTCGGACAGCAACAAGGACGGCGGATTCCTCACGTCGGGCTGGGAGCTGTACAAGGCGGAGATCGAGCTGGCCAAGCTGTTCGCCACGCACAAGGTGCGGCTGCGGCTGTTCCACGGCCGGGGCGGGTCGGTCGGGCGCGGCGGCGGGCCCAGCTATCAGGCGATCCTGGCGCAGCCGGCGGGGGCGGTGTCCGGGCAGATCCGCATCACCGAGCAGGGGGAGGTGATCGCCTCCAAATACTCCAACCCCGACGTCGGCCGCCGCAACCTTGAAGTCCTGACCGCGGCCACGCTGGAGGCGACGCTTCTGGACGTGGAGAACGACGTGGAGCCGGCGGAGGCCTTCTACGACGCCATGGAGCGGCTGTCCCAGCTGGCCTTCGGCGCCTACCGCGGGCTGGTGTACGAGACGCCGGGGTTCACCCAGTACTTCCGGCAGGCGACGCCGATCTCCGAGATTTCGACGCTGAACATCGGCAGCCGGCCGGCGTCGCGCACCAAGTCCGACCGGATCGAGGATCTGCGGGCGATCCCCTGGGTGTTCTCGTGGGCGCAGTGCCGGCTGATGCTGCCGGGCTGGTACGGCTTCGGCAGCGCCGTGGACGCGTGGCTGGCGGAGCGGCCGGACGGGCTGGAGCTGCTGCAGCGCATGCACCGGGCGTGGCCGTTCTTCCGCATGTTGCTGTCCAATATGGACATGGTGCTGGCCAAGAGCGACCTCGCCATCGCCGCGCGCTACGCCGAGCTGGTGGAGAACGCGGAGCTGCGCGACCGCATCTTCGGGCGCATTCGCGACGAATGGCACCTGACCAAGCGTCACCTGCTGGCCATCACGGGGCAGAGCGACTTCCTGGCGGAGAACCCGCTGCTGGTGCGCTCCATCCGCAACCGCTTCCCCTACATGGACCCGCTGAACCACGTGCAGATCGAGCTGCTGCGCCGCCACCGTGGCGGCAGCGGGGACGAGCGGGTGAAGCGCGGCATCCTGATGTCCATCAACGGCGTGGCCGCGGGCCTGCGCAACAGCGGGTAGGGGCTCATACGACGTCGTATCGGCGGGTGAGCGGCGCTCACCCGCGGGCGAGGATTGCGCGTTTGTGCCGGCGCGTTCCGCAAGCGAGGCTGTAAGCCCACTTGCGGAGCAGGAGCGCGCCATGCACACCGAAATCCCCGGCCGGATCCCCTACCGGAGCGTTGCGCCGGATGGCTACAAGGCGTTCGGCAGGGTCCATCACTACGTGGCCGGCTGCGGGCTGGAGCCGGCGCTGGTCGAGCTGATCTACCTGCGCGTGTCGCAGATCAACGGCTGCGCCTACTGCATCGACCTGCACTGGCGCGAGGCGGTGAAGGCCGGCCTGGACCACCGCAAGCTGAACGCCGTGGCGGCGTGGCACGAGGCGCCGTTCTTCACCGACCGGCAGCGGGCGGCGCTGGCCTGGGCGGAATGCCTGACGCACGTCGCGCGGACGCACGCGCCGGACGAGGATTACCGCGCGGTGACGGTGCATTTCTCCGAGAAGGAGGTGTGCGACCTGACCTACGCCGTCGCCGTGATCAACGCCTTCAACCGCATGGCCGTCGGCCACCGCCTGCCGGTCCCCGAGGAGGCGTGAGGGCGGGGCACGGCTTCTCCTTCCCGCCGGTCCCGGCGGGGCGTATGATGCGTCGGCAGGGACCAAGGCGGGTGGAGGAGACTCCCATGTCCGGAACGGTCGAGGTGCAGGGCTACATGTGGCTGGCGGACCTGTTCCGCGAGCGCGGCTGGACGAACCCCCGGCATGTCGAGCTGGACGGCGACACACCGGGGCCGCGCCTGCTGGAACGGCTGGACATCCCGGCGGGGCGGGTGGAGGTCGCCATCCTCAATCACAAGGCGTGCGCCGTCGATGCCGCCGTGGTGCGGCCGGGCGACCGCGTGGCTCTGGTTCCGCCCGGCGTGCCGGGGCCGCACCGGCTGCTGCTAGGCTTCAAGAACCGCTGAACGCCGGCCTTCCGTGCGGGGCAGCCATGTCCGTGTCCCGCATATGTCCTCCGGTCGATGCTTGAGTCGGCCCAATCACTTTGCAACACTAAGTTTTCGGGATCGCCGACCGGACACACACCATGTGCGACACCTGCGGATGCGCCGCCACCGGCCACTCTCACGAAGACGGGCGCACCATCCGCGTGGTGGCGGACCTGCTGCACGAGAACGACCACAACGCCGCCCACAACCGCGCCCATTTCGACGCGGCGGGCGTGATGGTGGTGAACCTCATGTCGTCGCCGGGCAGCGGCAAGACCAGCCTGCTGGAGGCCACCATCCAGGCGCTGCCGGCGGACGTGCGCGTCGCGGTGATCGAGGGCGACCTGGAGACGGAGAACGACGCCGCGCGCATCCGCCGCCACGGCGTGCCGGCCGTGCAGATCACCACCGGCACCGCCTGCCACCTGGACGCGGCCATGGTGCACGACGCGCTGCACGAACTGGACCTGTCGGGCGTCGACCTGCTGTTCATCGAGAACGTCGGCAACCTCGTATGCCCCGCCGCCTTCGACCTGGGCCAGCACCGCAACGTGCTGCTGCTGTCGGTGACGGAGGGGGACGACAAGCCGGCCAAGTACCCGGTGATGTTCCGCGCCGCCGATCAGGTGCTGATCACCAAGACCGACCTGCTGCCCTACCTCGGCGACTTCGATACGGCGCGGGCGCGCGGTGCGGTAGCGGCGCTGGGGCGGGCGACACCGGTACTGGAGCTGTCGGCCAAGACCGGGCAGGGGCTGGAGGGCTGGATGGCCAGCCTGACGGAGGCGGTGGCCGCGCGGCGCGCCGCCGCCCGGCCGCGCTGACGGGGGCGGGCGGTCATGCATCGCGGGGCGCGGCTGGTCAACGCCCATTTCCTGGAGATGATGAAGAGGAAGGAGTTCGACGGCTTCCTCAGCGGCTTCCACCTGCACCGTTTCGAGAAGGGCAGCACCGTGTGCGAGCCCGGCGGTGCCGACGACGCCGTGTTCATCGTGGTGTCCGGCCGGCTGCGCGCCTATCTGTCGTGCGAGGGGCGGGAGTTCACGCTGGCGCTGCTGGAGCAGGGGGCCATGTTCTCCACCCACACCCGCGCCATCGTGGAGGCCAGCAGCTATGCCGAGCTGATGGTCGCCGACACCGCCGTGTTCCAGGAGAAGCTGGCCCGCTACCCGCAGTTCGCCGGCGTCATGATCGGCATCCTGGCGGAATTCCTGGGCAGCGCCTTCACCATCATCGAGAGCCTGGTCTTCCACGACGTGCGCCAGCGTCTGGCCGAACTGCTGGTCGCGGCCGTCGAGACGGACGGTGCGGCGCGCACCAGCGACGGCGTCACCGTGTCGCTGGGCCTGAACACGGAGGACCTGGGCCAGCTGATCGGCGCCAGCCGGCAGACGACCTCGCAGCTGATCAACGACTTCATCCGCCAGGGCTTGATCGAGAAGACCGGCGGGCGGAGCTTCCTGGTCAAGGATCTGCCGGGGCTGAAGGCGGCGTGCGGGGATGGGGAGGGGTGACCGAAGCCCTTCTCCCCTCGCGGGGAGAAGGGCTTTCGAGGCTCACGCTGCCAGCGGCACGCAGGCACCCACCGGGCACAGGTCGGCGCAGTGCGGGGTGTCGTAGGCGCCTTCGCATTCCTTGCACTTGGCGGGGTCGATCCAATAGACGCCCTTCTTCAGGCAGATCGCCTCGTTCGGGCATTCGGCTTCGCACGAGCCGCAGGCGGTGCATTCGGCCGCATTGATCGTGTAGGCCATGATGGTTCTCCTTACGCTCTACCGTTCCGTGCACGAGATGCACGGGTCGATGCTGTTGACGATCAGCGGGACGTCGGCGACCTTGGCGCCGGTCATCATGATGCCCAGCGCGTCCCAGTTCATGTAGCTGGGCACCCGCCACTTCAGGCGTTCCGGGTTCTTCCCCCCGTCGGTGCGCAGGTAGTAGATCAGCTCGCCGCGCGGCGCCTCGCACTTGGCGATGGCCTCGCCGTCCGGCACGGCCGGGCGGCCGGCGACGGCGATCGGCCCTTCGGGCATCGCGCGCAGGCACTGGCGGATGAGGTCCACCGCCGCGCGCGCCTCGGCCAGACGGGTCACGGCGCGGCACCAGACGTCGCCGTCGCTTTCGATGTGCACGGGCACGTCCAGCCGGTCGTAGGCGGCGTAGGGCGCCTTGACGCGTACGTCGTACGCGATGCCGGACGCGCGGGCGACCGGGCCGACCACGGCGCAGGCCAGCGCGTCCGCGTGGCTGAGCACGCCCACGCCGCGCGTGCGCTGGAGGATGGAGTGGTTGGTGGCGTAGAGGTGGGCGATCTCCGCCAGATCGCGGTCCATGCGGTCCATCTGCGCGGCCAGATAGGCGCTGCGCTCCGCATCCAGGTCGTAGCGCACGCCGCCGATGACGTTGGCGCCCAGGTCCATGCGGTTGCCGAACAGCGATTCCTTGATGTCCTGCATCACCTCGCGGGTTTCCATGACGTGCATGAACAGGCTGTCGAAGCCGATCAGGTGCGCCATGATCGCCACGTTGAACAGGTGCGATGCGATGCGCTTGATCTCCCCGGCTATGACGCGCAGGTACTCCGCGCGCTCGGGCAGCTGCACGCCGGCGATGCGCTCCACCGCCATGCAGAAGGTCTCCGGATGGCTGTTGGAGCAGAGGGAGCAGATGCGCTCCGTCAATGTGATGTTCTGGTACAGGCTGCGCTTGGTCGCCAGGTATTCGATGCCGCGGTGCACGTGGCCGGCGGTGATGTCGACGGACACCACGGTCTCGCCCTCCACCTCCACCTTGAAGTACATCGGCTCTTCCAGGGCGACGTGCAGCGGCCCGACGGGGATCGTGAAGGCGTTCATGACGCACCGCCCTTCTTCGTCTCTTCTTTCTTCGTCATGATCTTCTCCCACAGCGTGCTGGTGCTGGCGGCGTTGACCAGCGTGGAGAAGGGGATCAGCCGTTCCAGGACGGCCGGCTCGACGCTCTCGTCGATGAAGAGGCGGCGCGGGTCGGGGTGCCCGGCCACGCGGATCGCGTAGATCTCCATGAACTCCCGCTCGGCCCAGTCGGCGTTGCGGAAGAGCGGTGTCAGCGAGTCCACCTCCGCCGCATCGTGCGGCAGCAGGACCACCAGCGTCAGCGTGTCGCCGTCCAGGTCGAAGTGGTAGGCCAGCTCGTACGCCTGCCCGTCGATGGCCACGCCCGCGGGCGGTGGGGGCGGCTCGGCCCCTTCCTCCACTTCCGGCGGTTTGGGCTGGAAGGCGGTGATGGTGGAGAGGCGGGCACCACGGGCCTTCAGCACGGTGGCGGCGGGCAGAAGGTCGCGGCGGTCGGCCAGCGTGCACCACGCGACGGTGACGCCTTTCGTGTCGGTGTCGCGCTTCAGCGCGATGCCGGCCGGGGCGGCGGCGGCCAGCGCCGCCTCGATGTCGTCGGGGAAGCGGGTCATGGTTGGCCTCCAGTGCCGGCGTCCTTGCGCGCGGCCTGCATGGCTGCGGCGGCCTTGCGGCGGCAGGCAGGGCACAGCGCGTGGAGTTGCGCCATCTCCTCCGCCGTCGGCTGGAAGGCCAGTGTCGCCACGTTCACGCCGATGGACAGGGTTTCCTTGCCGCAGCCGGCGCAGGCGACGTTGGGCAGCAGCCCTTCCTCCACCATCGCAAACTTCTCGCTCTCGGGATGGGCGAGGTGCCAGTCCTCGCTGAGGGTGATGGCGTCCACCGGGCAGTAGTGCTGGCACAGCCCGCAGAAGCAGCAGCTGTTGTGCCAGAGCAGGAAGCCCAGCCCTTCCTTCTTCTTCTCGAAGCGGATGGCGCCGGGGGCGCAGACCTGTTCGCACAGGCGGCAGCCCATGCAGGCGGCGGCGTCGAAGTGGACGCGCCCGCGCAGGCCCTTGGGCGTCGTCGCCTCGCCGAAGGGGAACGCCTCGGTCGAGGGCCCTTGGGCGAGGTTGCGCATGAGGATGCCGAGGAAGTTCATGATGCCGTCCCTCCCCCCTTCACAGCCGCGTCTTCCAGATCTCGATGGCCTGGGCGATGCCTTCGAGGATGGCCTGGGGGCGCGGCGGGCAGCCGGGCACGTTCACGTCCACCGGGATGTACTTGTCGATCGGGCCGCACACCGCGTAGCTCTCGCGGAAGACCCCGCCGGAGATCGGGCAGATGCCCACCGCCACGGTCACCTTCGGATCGGGGATTTCCTCATACAGGCGCAGCACCTTGTCCTTCACGCGCGCGGTCAGCGGGCCGGTGATCAGCACGATGTCGGCGTGGCGGGGGCTGCCGCAGTATTGGCAGCCCAGCCGCTCCACGTCGTAGCGCGGGATGCAGGCGGTGGTCGCCAGCTCCACGTCGCATCCGTTGCAGGAGCCGGCGTTGATCCGGTAGAGCCAGGGCGAGCGCGCCGCTATTTTCTGCATAAATCCCATGGCGCCCTCCTTCAGGCAAAGGCCAGGGCGACGGCGAAGCTGGCGGCGGCCAGCGCCAGCGGCCATTTCAGGAAGAAAGCGAAGGCCTGGTCGATGCGCATGCGCCCGACCGAGGTGCGCAGCAGCGTCATCCCCGCCAGGACCAGCACCAGCATCTTCGCGGCGTGCACCATCAGGCCCAGCGCCCCTTCGGGACCGGTGGGGAGGAACAGCGCGATGCCCAGGCCCACCACCACCACCGCCTTCACCGCCGACATCATCTTGAAAAGGCCGAGTGCGGGGCCGGAGTACTCCAGCAGCGGGCCTTCCAGAACCTCGGTCTCCGCCTCCGGGATGTCGAAGGGGGCGACGCCCAGGTTGGCCGGGAAGAAGGCCATGAAGGCGACCAGCGCCGGCCACAGCACGGGGTCCAGGAGGTTGGCGCCGTGTGCTTGCTGGTACGCGACGATGCCGGTCAGCGAGAATGAGCCGGTCTTGACGGCCACGGCGCCGACGACCAGCAGCAGCGGCCCCTCGTAGGCCAGCATCAGCACCATCTCGCGCGAGAAGCCGATGGCCCCGAAGGGCGAGCCGGAGGCGGAGCCCGCGACCATCATTGCCACCGCCGGCACTGCCAGCAGGTAGAGCAGGACCAGCATGTCGCCCAGCCGCGGGTCCGGTGTGTACACCCCGGCGATGGGCACCAGGGCGGCTGCCAGCATCATGGCGACGGTGCCGATGATCGGGGCGGCGAGGAACACCGGGCGGAAGGCGATGTCCGGAACCATGGTGCGCTTGGCCGCCAGCTTCACCAGATCGAAGAACGGTTGCAGCAGCGGCGGGCCGACGCGGCGCTGCAGGCGCGCCGCCACGCGCCGGTCGGCGCCCTTCAGCACCAGCCCGAAGGCCAGCGCGAACAGCCCGCCGGGGAACAGCAGGACCGCGAGGGGAAGGGCGAGGTCTTCGAGCATGTCAGCCTCCCTGGGGTCATCAGCCGCGGCGGCGCGCGAACAGCGCGCGGCGGATCGCCCGTTCCGGCGTCTCGAACAGGTTGGACGCGGTCACCTGGGTCAGCGCGGGGCGGAGATTGCCCACGCCGCATTCGTGCAGGTGCGTCTTCACCACCGCCTGACCGTGCCGGCCCAGGCGCGCGTAGCGCCACACCGGCACCGCCAGCGCCAGCAGCAGCACCGACAGCAACCCCGGATGCCAGCCGTCCGGCAGCGGGCCGGTCCAGGTGGCGGCGATGGGCGTCAGGCCCAACTGCGCCTCGATGCCGGCGATCGGCACCAGCAGCAGGCCGGGCATCACGCCGAACGCCACGCTGGCGGCCGTCAGCACGCCCATTGGGATCAGCATGGACAGCGGCGCCTCCTTCGCCCGCATGGCCTTCGCCGACGGGGCGCCCAGGAAGGCGGCGTGCGCGAACTTCAGCACCGCGGCCAGGGTGAACAGGCTGGCCAGCATGGCGCCCAGCGCCAGCAGCGGGTGGCCGGCCTGGAACGCCGCCTGATAGATCACCCACTTGGACGCGAACCCGTTCAGCGGCGGCACGCCGGCCAGCGACAGCCCGGCGAACAGGAAGATGGCGAAGGTGACGGGCATGCGCCGGCCCAGCCCGCCCAACTCGTCCAGGCTGGTGGCGTGCGTCTGCGCCATGACGGCGCCGGCCACCAGGAACAGCGTGTCCTTCAGCAGCATGTGGTTGACCGCGTGCATCAGCCCGCCGGCCACCGACAGCGACGTGCCCAGCGCCACCGCCATCAGCACGTAGCCCAGCTGGCAGACGGTGCTGTAGATCAGCAGGCGCTTGATGCCCGTCTGGATCACCGCCATGGCACCGGCGTAGAGGATGGTGACGCAGGCGACGACGGCGATGGCGTAGGTCAGGCCGCCCATCTGCCCGGCAAGCGCCGCACCGCCGAACAGGGTGGACAGCTTCAGGACCGCCCACGGCCCGCTCTTCAGCAGCACGGCGGAGATGTAGCCGCTGACCGGGGTCGGTGCCTCGGCCGGGTGCATCTGCCAGTCGATGCGCACGCACAGCATGGCCGCCTTCATGACGAACCCGGCGAAGACCAGCGCCACCGCCGTGACGGCCACGCCCGGCGGCAGGACGGGCAGCGCCTGCGCCATCGCCGCGAAGGCGAAGCCGCCGGCAGGCGCCGCCAGGACGGCGAAGCCCAGCATCATCACGGCCGCACCGGTCAGGTTGAAGAGGATGTACTTGAACCCTTCGCGCCGCGCGGCCTCCGTCTCCTCATGGACCAGTGCCACGTAGAGCGCCCAGCCGCTCATCAGCTCCCAGAAGGCGAAGAAGGCGAACGCGTCGCGGGCGGCGGTGAGGCCCAGGAGGCCGGCGATCATCAGGCAGAAGGCGGCGTAGAAGCGCGGCTGCGCATGGCCGTGCGCCAGATAGCCGGTGGCGTGCAGCAGGTTCAGCGCACCCACCCCGGCGATCAGCACCGCGAACCAGAACGACAGCCCGTCTGTGCCGTCGGCCTCGGCCAGCACCGCCGCCAGCGCCGCGAGCGGCACGGCGACGGCCAGCCGGCCGGACCACGCGGCGGACCGGCGCCCGGCCAGCCACACCGCGACCGCACCCAGCGCCGCCACGGCGGCCCCCGCCGGCCAGACGATGGTCAGGTCGGGCATGTCGGGGGCGGCAAGACCAGCCACCGGCCGCACGAGGTCGAGCTGGAAGCCCGGCAGCAGGCCGCCGAACAGCGAGGCCGCCGCCAGCACGCCCATGGCGACGAGCATGGAGGCCGGCGCCTCGGCCACCGCCGGGCCGTGGTAGGGGTGGAAGAACAGCAGGCGGACGACGCGCAGGTAGTAGACGGCGCCGACCAGCCCGCCCAGCAGGATCAGCGCGGCGATGGCCGGCTGCCCGGCCGCGGCGGCGGCGTAGACCAGCAGCACCTTGCTGACGAATCCGTTGAACGGCGGCAGGCCCATCAGCGCGAAGCTGGCCAGCGCGTAGCAGATCGCCGTCACCGGCATGACGCGGCCCAGCCCGGCGAGGTGGTTGATGCTGCGCCGTCCGGTGCGCAGGATCAGGGCGCCGATGGCGAGGAACAGCAGGCTTTTCAGCACCGCGTGGTTGGTGGCGTGCAGCAGCGCCGCCGTGGTGGCGAGCGCCGTGCCCAGCCCCAGCACCGCCGCGATCTCGCCCACCTGCGCCAGCGTGGAATAGGCGAGCATGCGCTTGGCCTCCTGCTGGCGCAGCGCCATCACCTCGCCATAGATCAGCGTGGCGCAGCCGAGAACGCTGACCGCCAGCCCGACGTCCACGCCGCCCTCGGCGAAGCGCGTCAGCGCGCCGGCTCCGAAGACGACCAGGAAGATCTTCACCAGCCCGAAGACGCCGGCCTTGGTCAGGATGCCCGACAGCGGGGCGGAGATGGCGGACGGGGCGGCCGGGTGGGCCAGCGGCAGCCAGCCGTGCACCGGCACGAGGCCGGCCTTGACGGCGAAGCCGGCCAGGAAGCAGGCGGCAATCACGGCGCCCGTCGCCGGGGCGACGCGGCCGATGCCGTCCGCCACCACGGCGAACTCGAAGCTGCCGAGCTGCGCGTGCAGCAGCAGGATGCCGAAATGCATGACGTAGGCACCGGCCACGCACATCAGGAAGTAGACGAGGCCGGCCTTCAGCGCCCGCGCCGACTGCTCGTGGACCACCAGGAAGTAGGAGGTCCAGGTCATCAGCTCCCAGAAGACATAGAAGTTGCCGAACTCGTGCGCCGTCGCGAGGCCGAGCAGAGAGCCGGTCATCAGGAACAGGAAGAACCAGTAGCGGCCGGTGTTTTGCGCGTGCGCCATGTATCCCAGCGAATAGACGACCACCACCGCCGAAATCCCGGCGAACAGCAGCGCGAACAGGCGCTGCGCGGCGTCCAGGTCCGGCGCCGCCGCGGCCAGCGCCAGCGTCGCCAGGGCCAGCGCCACGGCGCCAACGTCGCGCGCCCGCGCCGACACGCGGCCCAGCGCGTAGAGCGCGAAGCCGCCCAGGTAGGGCACCAGCACCAGCGCCGACCAGGGTGCCTCGAACTCCGGCACCGCCAGCGGGTCGGTGACGCCGGCCACGGCCTCCGCCCAATGCAGGACGGGGGCGGGCCACAGGCTCATGACCACGGTCAGCGCCGCCAGGATCCAGGCCAGCGGCGCCGCCAGGGCCGGGGCGGGGCGCAGCGTCACGGCGTGGCGCGGCGGCTCCAGGCAGACGCGCTGGATGGTGATGGTGACGTAGACGGCGGCGATGACGCTGGCCAGCGTGCCGACGGCGGCCAGCAGCCACTGTCCGTGCTCGATGGCGGCATAGAGCACCATGAACTTGCTGAACGATCCCTTGAAGGGCGACAGCCCCATGACCGAGAACATGCCGAAGCCGAACAGCAGCGCCGGCACCTGCAGGCGCCGCCCGCTGCCGGCCAGCGCGGCGAGGCGGGTGGAGCCCGTGCGGCGGATCAGCCACCACGTGGCGACGATCACCAGCCCGCGCATCACCGCCTGATAGGCCAGGTGCATGGCGGCCCCGGCGTCGCCCGCCGCCCCGCCGATGCCCAGGCCCAGCAGGACGTAGCCCGCCTCGGCGGCCGTGGAGGCGACCAGCAGCCGCTTCAGGTCGCGAAGACATGCGAGTGCTGCGATTTCCCCCGCCAGGAGGAGCAGCGCGCCCACCCACGCCAGCAGCGCGGAATCCATCGTCATGGCAATCATGTCGGCCAAACCTCCGCGCGGCCACCGGGTACGGGGGCGCGATCAACCGGCCAATGGGAGCGGACGACGCTTCGTTCTGAAGCCCTTCTCCCCTTGAGGGAGAAGGGATGGGATGAGGGGTACTTACCGGCGGCAGCCGGGATAAAGACTCTCTTCCGGCCTCCGGCCGTAACCACCCTCACCCCAACCCCTCTCCCCTCAAGGGAGAGGGGCTTAAGAAGTCGGCGAAAGCCAAATCCAACCCTACGCCCCGGCGTCGCGGCCTGTCTGTCAGCCCGCCGACACCCGTGCTCGATGTCCGCCGCGGCACGCTGACGCACCCGTTCGGGAGAGCGCCGAACTGTCGGGTCGCCGACAGACAGGGGTGTGGGGCGGGTTTAGGCTCCCCCCTGACCCGAGGCGGCACCATGCACGAGACGGCGATCGTCAGTGGCCTGATGAAGATCCTGACCGAGCAGGCGGCGCTGCACGGCGTCGCCCGCATCGCGCGGGTGAACCTCAAGGTCGGGCGGCTGCGCGGGGTGGACCCGCGCCAGCTGCGCGCCTGCTTCGAGCTGTTCGCCGAGGAGACGCTGGCCGACGGCGCCGAGCTGGTCATCGACGAGGTCGCGGTGCGCGGCCGGTGCCGCGCCTGCGGCCACGACTTCGCCGTGCCGCGCTACCGTTTCGAATGCCCGGAGTGCAAGGGCCAGGACATCGCGGTGCTCAGCGGACAGGAACTCTACATCGACAGCTTCGAGGCGGCGGCCGCCGAACCCGCGGGCCCGGACGAGAGGAGGCACTGATGGACAAGATCTTGCGCGTGAACATGACGGACCTCTCCGTGCGGACGGAGGACGTGCCGCCGGACTGGGCCGGGCTGGGCGGCCGCGGCCTGACCTCCACCATCGTGGCCGCCGAGGTGCCGCCGACCTGCCATCCGCTGGGCAAGAACAACAAGCTGGTGTTCGCACCGGGGCTGCTGACCGGCACCATGGCCGCCAGCTCAGGCCGGCTGTCGGCCGGCGCCAAGAGCCCGCTGACCGGCGGCATCAAGGAAAGCAACTCCGGCGGCACCGCCGCCAAGCTGTTCGCCAACCTCAACGTCCGGGCGCTGATCATCGAAGGCCAGCCGGCGGACGACCGCTGGTACAGCCTGCACGTCGACAAGGACGGCGTGACCATTCAGGAAGAGACCGAGCTGGTCGGTGCCGGCAACTTCGCGGTGGCGGAGGCGGTGGAGGCGCGGCTCGGCAAGAAGGTCGGCGTCCTCACCATCGGCCCGGCGGGCGAGTGGAAGATGGGCTCCGCCAACATCTCGGTGAAGGACCCCGAGGGCAAGGTGCGCAGCATCGGCCGCGGCGGCCTGGGCGCCGTCATGGGATCCAAGCGCATCAAGTTCATCGCCGTCGACGACACCGGCGGCCCGCGCGTGCAGGTGGCCGACCCGGCGAAGTTCAAGGAAGCGGCGCTGCGCTTTTCCAAGACGCTGCTGGAGCACCCGGTCAGCGGCCAGGGCCTGCCGACCTACGGCACGGCGGTGCTGGTCAACATCCTGCACGAGGTGGGCGGGCTGCCGACCCGGAACTTCACCGCCGGCCAGTTCGCCGAGCACGAGAAGATCTCCGGCGAGACGATGCACGACACCATCGTCGCCCGCGACGGCAAGCCGAAGCACCCCTGCCACCCCGGCTGCGTCATCCAATGCTCGCAGGTCTACAACGACAAGGACGGCAAGTACCTGACGTCCGGCTTCGAGTACGAGACGATCTGGGCGCTGGGGGCCGACTGCTGCATCAGCGACCTCGACGACATCGCCACCGCCGACCACGTCATGGACGACATCGGTGTGGATTCGATCGAGACCGGCGTGATGTTCGGCGTCGCCATGGAGGCGGGCATCCTGCCCTTCGGCGACGGCAAGGGCGTCATCCGAATGCTTCGGGAAGAGATCGGCAAGGGCACGCCGCTGGGCCGGCTGCTGGGCGGCGGTGCGGCGGCGGTGGGCCGGGTGTACGGCATCACCCGCGTGCCGGTGGTGAAGGGGCAGGGCATCCCGGCCTACGACCCGCGCGCGGTGAAGGGCATCGGCATCACCTACGCCACCAGCCCGATGGGGGCCGACCACACGTCGGGCTACACCATCGCCACCAACGTGCTGAACGTCGGCGGTCACGTCGATCCGCTGAAGAAGGACGGGCAGGTGGAGCTGTCGCGCAACCTGCAGATCGCCACGGCGGCCATCGATTCCACGGGTATGTGCATCTTCATCGCCTTCCCGGCGCTGGACATCCCCGACTGCCTGGCGGCCCTGGTGGACATGATCAACGCCCGATTCGGCATCAGCCTGACCTTGGAGGACGTCACCAACCTCGGCAAGCGCATCCTGAAGACCGAGCATGAATTCAACCTGAAGGCCGGCTTCACCAACGAGGACGACCGCCTGCCCGAGTTCTTCGCCCAGGAGCCGCTGGCCCCGCACAACGTGGTGTGGGACTTCACACCGGCGGAGATCGACGCGTTCTGGAACTTCTGATCCGGAGCGTTCGAGGGAAAGGGGGGGCGTCATGCAGGTGACCATCCGTCTGTTCGCCTCGTTCCGCGTCGGCCGCTTCGTGGAGGAGACGCGGGATTTGCCGCCGGACGCCAGCGTCGCGGACGTCGTCCGGGCGCTGGAGATCCCGGCGGAGGCGATCGGCATGATCATGCTGGACCGCCGGCACGCGCCGCTGGAGCAGCGCCTGCACGACGGCGCCCGCCTCGCCCTCTTCCCGCTGCTGGGGGGAGGGTGAGCCGTGGACACCCTGCGTGAAGTCCTCCAGGAGGCCGATGGCGACCTCCTGTCCTGGGGCGTGCAATGCGCGGCGGCGGAGCGCTTCGGGCTGTCCGTCGCCGCAGTGGAGGAGGAGGCGCTGTCCCTGGGCCTTCTCCCCGCGCGCTACCGCCGCAACCGGGAGACCATCTCCGTGCGGCAGCAACTGACGCTGTTCCGCAGCCGGGTCGCGGTGGTCGGCTGCGGCGGCCTGGGCGGATACGTCATCGAGGAACTGGCGCGGCTCGGCGTCGGCACCCTGGTCGCCGTCGATCCCGACCGGTTCGAGGAGCACAACCTGAACCGGCAGATCCTGTCCAGCATCGCGGCACTCGGCCGGCCGAAGGCCGAGGTGGCGGCGGAGCGGGTGCGGGCGGTCAACCCGGCTGTGACGCTGGTGCCCGTCACCACGCCCTTCGCGCCGGGTGACGGCGCCGCCTGCCTGGACGGGGCAACCGTGGTGGTGGACGCCGTCGACAGCGTGCCGGGGCGGCTGGCGCTGTGCGAGGCCTGCGCGCGGCGGGGCGTGCCGCTGGTGCATGGCGCCATCGCCGGCTGGTACGGGCAGGTCACCACCGAGTTCCCCGGCGACGGCACGGTGGCGGCGCTCTACGGCGTCGCCGAGACGGACCGGGGGGAGGAGCGCCGGCTGGGCAACCCGTCGTTCACGCCGGCGGTGGTCGCGAGCCTGCAGGCGGCGGAGGTGTGCAAGCTGCTGCTGGGCGTCGGGCAGCCGCTGCGCCGCCGCGCCCTTATCCTCAACCTGCTGGACATGAGCGTCGAGGAGATCCCCTTCGACGGGTAGGCGCCGCAGCCCCCGGCGGGAGCCGCGGCCCAAGCCCTACGCCGCCTTGAAGGCACGCACGTTGATCTCGCCCTCGGCCAGTTGGTTGAGCTTCTGATCGGTCGCCTTCTCCTCTTCCAGCGTCTGTTCGAGGAGCCGGGCGACGTCAGTCATGCCGCACGTCTCCGCCAGCGTGCGGAGCGAGCCATAGCTGGCGATCTCGTAATGCTCGACCTTCTGCGCCGCCATGATCAGGGCGACGTCGAGCACCTCGGGCGGCAGGCCTTCGTCGATGATCTCCTCCGTTTCCTCGATCAGGCCCTGGGTCGCCTCGCACGTGTTCCCGCCGGGATCGGCCTGGAGCATCTGGAAGATCTGTTCCAGGCGCTTCACCTGCCCGTCGGTTTCCCGGAGGTGGGTTTCGAAGGCCTGCTTGAGCTGGGGCGAGGAGGCCGCCTCCGCCATGGCGGGCAGTGCCTCGATGATCTGCGTTTCGGAGCTGTAGGTGTCCTGAAGCTCCTTGATGAGAAGTTCCTTGAGCGCTTGCTCGGACATGGTTGGCCTTTCCTCACGGATTGTGTGGTGCGGGGCATGGCATGGGTGCCGTGCACACCCCTTCAACAGGCGTCCGGCCGGGTTCTCGCGCCGGATTCGTCGCCGGGCCGGAAGGAACTTTTGCCCCGCCGGCCATTGATACCGGCATATGTCAACGCGAGCCGGGAGCGGAGGAATGGGCCTCGGCGACAGGGTGGCGACATGGGCGCGGGCGGCTGCCCGCATCCTGGACTTGGCCGCGCGGCCGGTGCGGACCGCCCAGGGGCGGGAGGGCATCGTCCTCCAGCCCTACCGCGGCTACGGCTCCCGGCGGGAGGTGTTCCTGATCGGCCGGGTGTTCCGGCAGTCCGCGCCGGACGGCGGCGGAACGGACCGGCTCACCGCGCAACTGCGCGACATCGGCCGGCGCATCGCCCGGCGGGCCGTTGCCGCGGCACCGGTGACCGCGCGCCTGGGCGGGGCGGAGCGGCGGGTGGAGACCGACCGGGACGGCTACTTCCGCATTCATCTGGATCTCAAGGACCCGCCGCCGGCCGACCGGCCCTGGCACCCCATGGAACTGCGGCTGGAGGGGGAGCATCCGGTGCAGGCGGAGGGGCCGGTGTTCATCCCGCCGGAACACTGCCGCTTCGTCGTCATCAGCGACATCGACGACACCATCATGCACACCGGGGTCGCCAACAAGCTTGCGATGCTCTGGCGCCTGTTCGTCGAGGACGCGGAGAGCCGCATGGCCTTCCCCGGCGTGGCGGCGCTGTACCGCGCGCTGCACGGTGGCGCCACGGGCGGCCAGTGCAACCCGATGCTCTACGTCTCCCGGGCACCCTGGGGGATCTACGACGTGCTGGACACCTTCTTCCGTCTGCACGGCGTGCCGGTCGGCCCCGTCCTGTTCCTGCGCGAATGGGGCGTGTCCTGGCGCAGCCCCCTGCCGCGCCGGGCGGAGGACCACAAGCAGGCGCTGATCCGCAACATGCTGGACCTCTACCACGACCTGCCCTTCGTCCTGATCGGCGACAGCGGCCAGCACGACCCCGAGGTCTACCGCCAGATCGTCGAGGAGAACCCCGGCCGCGTGCTGGCCGTGCTGATCCGCAACGTCTCGCGCGGGGAGGGGCGGGTGCGGGAGATCGAGGGGCTGGCGATGGCCGTGGCGCGCGCCGGCAGCACCATGCTGCTCGCCGCCGACAGCGCCGCCATGGCCGAACAGGCCGAGCGGCTGGCCCTGGTGCCGCCCGGCACCACGGCGGCCGTCCGGCAGGAGATGACGCGCGAGGGCGGCGAGCGCACGCCGTCCGGCACCCGCCGCGTCCGCCGCCCGACCCCGCGCGGCACCGCCAAGGCGGTGGCGGAGGGCGCCCTGCGCGACGCCATCGACGAAGGGACGCCCGCCGCCCCGCCGAACGTGGTGGTGGAGGCGGAGGACACGGCGCGCAAGCCGTAGGGCTTTACGACCCCAGGTTCTCGCGGAAGATCACGTCGATGCGCGGCGGCTCGACGCCGTGCAGCGCCTCGCGGCCGGCGCGCAGGTTGGCGAAGACGGTGGCGCAGCCCAGCATCGCCGCACGCGGGTCCTGGGTCAGCACCGCGTCCATGGTGCCGTCGATCAGCATGGCGCGCGTCTCCGGCGTCAGGCCGTGGCCGACGAAGACCACGTCGCGCTCCCGCCGCGCCTCGCGCAGCGCCTTGGCGACACCGCCGGGGCCGCCGCCGATGTTGTAGATGCCGGCGAGGTCGGGGTGGTGGCTGAGCAGGGTGCGCGTCTGGCGGTAGGCTTCCCCCTCGTCGTCGTGCGCCTCGCGCAGGCCCAGCACCTCGATGGCCGGCGCGGTCTCGTTCAGGCAGTGCAGGAAGCCGAACTCACGTTCCTCGTGCGCGCGGTAGCTGAGGCTGCCGGCGATCATGGCGACCTTGGCCGGGCGGGGGCCGATGAAGCGCGAGATGAGGTAGCCGGCGGTGCGCCCCGCCGCGCGGTTGTCCAGCCCGACGTAGGCGACGCGGCGGCAGTTCTGCACGTCGGAGATCAGCGTCACGGTGGGCACGTTGCGCTCGGCCAGTTCGTTCACCGCCTCGCGCACGGCCGGGTGCTCCAGCGCCATGAAGGCGATGCCGTCGGCCTTGCGGCAGTGCTGGAGCAGGGTGCGCGCCAGCAGTTCCGGGTTGAAGCTCTTGATGAACTCGACCTGCGCCTTGACGCCCAGCGCGGCCAGGGTGGCTTCGGAATTGCGCACCAGCTGGCCCAGCATGGTCAGGTAGCGGTTGGTGCCGGACGGCAGCAGGAAGACGGTCCGCACCGGCTTCGGCGCCATGGCGGCGTGCAGCTCGGCCTCCGGCAGGTAGTCCAGCTCGGCCGCGGCCTTCAGCACCCGCTGCACCGTGGCGGCGCGCACGCCGGGGCGGTGGTTCAGCACACGGTCCACCGTCGCCGTGGACACGCCGGACAGGCGGGCGACGTCGGCGATGGTCGGCAGGGTGCGCGGGCCTCCGGAGGCCGTCGTCACAGCATCGGCATCGGCGTGCCCTTCATCGCGCATCATCATAATTCCATCGTCCAAAACATCAAATCACATCATTATTCACGTTTGACAGCCTTAAGTGCACGACCTACCGTGTGTCCAACAATCACCATACAGCATCAAAATACATCATTGATGCAAGGGAGGAAAGGATGAATGCGCTCTCGCGCCGCACGGTTCTGAAGTCGCTGGCCGCCGCACCCGCCGCGGGCGCGCTCATCGGCATGCCCCGCATCGCACGCGCCGCCGAGTTCGAGTTCAAGTACGGCAACAACCTGCCGCTGACCCACCCGCTGAACGTCCGCGCGCACGAGGCGGCGGAGCGCATCGCGCGGGAGACCAACGGGCGCGTCACCATCCAGATCTTCCCGAACAACCAGCTGGGCGGCGACACCGACATGCTGTCGCAGGTGCGCAACGGCGGCATCACCTTCTTCACGCCGTCGGCCCTGGTGATCGCCACGCTGGTGCCGGTGGCGGCCATCAACGCGGTGGGCTTCGCCTTTGCCGACTACGGTCAGGTGTGGTCGGCCATGGACGGCAAGCTGGGCGCGCACGTGCGCGAGGCCATCGGCAAGGTGAACCTCTACGCCTTCGAGAAGATGTGGGACAACGGCTTCCGCCAGATGACCAGCGGGTCCAAGCCCATCGAATCCGCGGCCGACATGAACGGGCTGAAGATCCGCGTGCCGGTCAGCCCGCTGAGCATCGCCATGTTCAAGGCGTTGTCCGCCGCCCCGGCCAGTTTGCAGTTCAGCGAGGTCTACTCCTCGCTCCAGACCCGCGTGGTGGACGCGCAGGAGAACCCGCTGCCGATCATCCAGGTCGCCAAGCTGTACGAGGTGCAGAAGCACTGCGCGCTGACCAACCACATCTGGGACGGCTTCTGGTTCATCGCCAACGGCCGCGCGTGGCGCGGGCTGCCGGCCGACCTGCAAAAGATCGTGGCGGCGGCCATCAACGACGCCGGCATGCAGCAGCGCGAGGACATCAAGGCCCTGAACCAGTCGGTGCAGGCCGACTTGGCGGCCAAGGGACTGGCCTTCAACCAGCCGGCACCCGACAGCTTCCGCGCCAAGCTGCGCGAGTCCGGCTTCTATTCGGAATGGAAGGGCCGCTTCGGCGAGGACGCCTGGGCGCTGCTGGAAGGCGCGGTCGGCAAGCTGGCCTGACGCGCCGGTGACACCCTTGGACAATATGGGAAAGGAGGGGGCGGCCATGTCGCATCATGCGGCGGCTATCGACGTGGACGGCGTGCGCCCGGCCGGCGGCGCCGCGGCGCTGGCGGACCGGCTGGACCGCGGGCTGTCGGCGACGGTCGAGGGGATCACGGCGCTGCTGGTGCTGGTGGAGATCGTCGTGCTCTTCGCCGGTGTGGTGGCGCGCTACGTCTTCCACGCGCCGCTGGTGTGGTCGGACGAGCTGGCCTCCATCCTCTTCCTCTGGCTGTCCATGCTGGGCGCGGTGGTGGCGCTGCGGCGCGGCGAGCACATGCGGATGACCGGGCTGGTCAGCCGCGTCGGGCCGGGGGCGCGGGCGCTGCTGGAGACGCTGGCGATCACCGCGCCGGTCGCCTTCCTGGGCATGATCCTGCATCCGGCCGTGGACTACGCCGTGGAGGAGCAGTTCATCGTCACGCCCGCGTTGGAGATCACCAACGCGTGGCGCGCGGCGGCCATTCCCACCGGTGTGGCGCTGATGCTGGTGGTCGCCGTCACGCGGCTGGTGCGCCTGGGCCGGCCGCGGCTGGTGCTGGGGGCGCTGGCGCTGACCGCCGCGGTGGCCGGGCTGTTCTGGCTGGCCGGGCCGACGCTGAAGCCGCTGGGGCAGGCCAACCTGATCATCTTCTTCGTCGGCGTGGTGGCGGCCTGCGTCTTCGCCGGGGTGCCCATCGCCTTTTCCTTCGCGCTGGCGACCTTCGGCTATCTGGCGCTGACCACCACGACGCCGCTGCTGGTCATGGTCGGCCGCCTGGACGAGGGCATGTCGCACCTGATCCTGCTGGCGGTGCCGCTGTTCGTGTTCCTGGGATTGCTGATCGAGATGACGGGCATGGCGCGCGCCATGATCCAGTTCCTGGCAAGCCTGCTGGGGCACGTGCGCGGCGGCCTGTCCTACGTGCTGATCGGGGCGATGTACCTGGTGTCGGGCATTTCCGGCTCGAAGATCGCCGACATGGCGGCCATCGCGCCGGTGCTGTTCCCGGAGATGAAGAAGCGCGGCGCCCCGCCGGGCGACCTCGTGGCGCTGCTGTCGGCCACCGGCGCGCAGACGGAGACCATTCCGCCCTCCATCGTGCTGATCACCATCGGCTCGGTCACCGGCGTGTCGATCGCCGCCCTGTTCGCCGGCGGCCTGCTGCCCGCCGTGGTGCTGGGGGCGGCGCTGTGCGCGGTCGTCTGGTGGCGCTACCGGCACGAGGATTTGAGCCACGTGCGCCGCCCGCCGAAGGCGGAGATCGCGCGGCTGGCGCTGGCCGCCCTGCCGGCGATCCTGCTGCCCTTCGTCATCCGCGCCGCGGTGGTGGAGGGGGTGGCGACCGCCACCGAAGTGTCGACCATCGGCATCGCCTATTCCGCCGTCATGGGGCTGCTGGTCTACCGCCAGTTCGACTGGGGGCGGCTGAAGCCCATGCTGGTCGAGACGGCGTCGCTGACCGGGGCCATCATCTTCATCGTCGGCTGCGCCACCGCCATGGCCTGGGGCCTGACGCAATCCGGCTTCTCGCGGGATCTGGCGCGCTGGATGGCGGGCATTCCAGGCGGCGCCCACGGCTTCCTGGCCATTTCCATCGTCGCCTTCGTCATCCTGGGCAGCGTGCTGGAAGGCATCCCCGCCATCGTCCTGTTCGGGCCGCTGCTGTTCCCCATCGCCCGCGAGGCCGGCGTGCACGAGGTGCACTACGCCATGGTGGTGATCTTCGCCATGGGCATCGGCCTGTTCGCCCCGCCGTTCGGTGTCGGCTACTACGGTGCCTGCGCCATCAGCAAGGTGCACCCGGACGAGGGGCTGAAGCACATCTGGGGCTACGTCGCAGCATTGCTGGTCGGGCTGGTCGTGGTCGCCGCCATTCCCTGGATTTCCACCGGCTTCCTCCCGTTCTGAGACGCCGGTCTCCCTTTCTTCGACAAGGAGTTCACCGCATGAGCCGATTCTTCGGCGAGGTCCGTCAGGCCGGCTACGTCGTCACCGACATCGAGGCCGCCATGGACTACTGGAGCAGCAAGCTGGGCATCGGCCCCTGGTTCTACAACGAGCGCGTGCCGATCAGGAACTACACCTACCGGGGCGAGCGGTACGAGGTGCACAACTCGGTGGCGCTGGCGAACTCCGGCCCGCTGCAGATGGAGCTGATCCAGACGCGCAACGACGCGCCGTCCATGTACCGCGACTTCCTGCGGGCCGGCCGCACCGGGCTTCAGCACGTCGCCTACTGGACGCAGGACTACGACGCGGATCTGGCGCGCCTGACGGAACAGGGCTTCACGCCGGTCATGAGCGGCGAGGTGGGCGAGCGCGGCCGCTTCGTCTACTTCGACACCGAATACCACCCCGGCACGGTGATCGAGCTGTCGGAGGTGGCGGGGCCGAAGGGCAAGATGTTCGACCTGATCCGCGAGGCCTCGCAGGGATGGGACGGCCGCGACCCGGTCCGCCCGTTCCCTGACCTCAGCCGCCTGTGAGGCCGACACCCATGCGCGCCGACCGCTTCGAGGCTGACTACCTGATCGAAACGCCGCTCGACCCCGCCAAGGTGGCGGAGGTGATGGCGGGCGAGCAGTCCTGCGGCACCTTCACCCGCGTGCACGGGGAGACGGACGACCTGCGCGCCCGCGCCCGCGCAGTGGTGGAACGGGTGGAGGAGATGGAGGAGGCGCTGACCCCCAGTCTGCCCAACAGCTGGCTGGAACGGCAGAATCGGCCGGGGCCGTGGCGGCGCGCGCGCGTCACCATCTCCTTCCCCACCGCCAACGTGGGGGGGAACCTGCCCACATTGGCGGCGACCGTGGCCGGCAACCTGTACGACCTGGGCGAGGTCACCGGGTTGCGGCTGGAGTCCGTGCGGATCCCCGCCGCCTACCGCGCGCAGTTCGACACGCCGCGCCACGGCGTCGACGGCACGCGGCGGCTGACCGGCGTGGCGGAAGGCGCGCTCGTGGGCTCCATCATAAAGCCGAACCTCGGCCTGTCGGCGGAAGAGACGGGGGAGCTGGTCGGCCGGCTCTGCGCCGCCGGGCTGGACTTCATCAAGGACGACGAGATCTGCGCCAACCCGGCCCACGCGCCGCTGGCCGAGCGCGTGCCGGCGGTGATGGAGCGCGTGCGCCGGCACGAGGACCGCACCGGCAAGTCCGTGATGGTCGCCTTCAACATCACCGACGAGACGGACGCCATGCGCCGCCACGCCGATCTGGTGTGGCGGGAGGGCGGCAGCTGCGTGATGGTCAGCCTGAACTGGTGCGGCTTCTCGGCCGTGCAGACGCTGCGGCGCAGCACCGGGCTGGTCCTGCACGGGCACCGCAACGGCTTCGGCGCGCTGTCGCGCCACCCCATGCTGGGGATCGGGTTCGACGCCTACCAAGTGCTGTGGCGGCTGGCCGGCGTGGACCACATGCACGTGCACGGTTTGCAGGGCAAGTTCGCCCAGCCGGACGCGGAGGTGATCGAGGGTGCCCGCGCCTGCCTCGCCCCGCTCACCGACGGTGGGGATGATCGGGTGATGCCGGCCTTCTCGTCGGGCCAATGGGCAGGCACCGTGCCGGCGACGTGGCAGGCGGCGGGGACCGACGACCTGCTGTTCATGTCCGGCGGCGGCATCATGGCCCATCCGGACGGACCGGCGGCCGGCGTCGCCAGCATCCGGCAGGCCTGGGCGGCGGCCCGCGCGGGCGTGCCCCTGGACGAGGCCGCGCGCGGCCAGCCGGAGCTGAAGCGGGCGCTGGACTTCTTCGGCGGGGCCAAGACGTGAGCGCGCCCCGCCTGGGCGTAAGCGCGCCGCGCTACGGCTGGTACGGCGACGACTTCACCGGCGCCACCGACACGCTGGCGTCGCTGGCCGAGGCCGGACGGCGCGCACTGCTGCTGCTGGAGGTGCCGGATGCGGCGCGGCTGGCGGCGCTGGGGCCGCTCGACGCGCTGGGCATCGCCGGGGCGGCGCGCGGCATGGACCCGGACGCCATGCGGGCGGAGCTGGAGCCGGTGGGGCGCTTCTTCGCCGGCCTGGGCGTGCGCGTCCTGCACTACAAGTGCTGCTCGACCTTCGACAGCGCGCCGCACGTGGGCAGCATCGGCGCGGCGGTGGCGGCCCTGCGCCCGTTCTTTCCCAACCGGTTCGTTCCGGTGGTGGGCGGGCAGCCGAACATCGGGCGGTATTGCCTGTTCAGCAACCTGTTCGCGGCGGCCGGCACCGGGGGGGCGGTGCACCGGCTGGACCGCCACCCGACCATGAAGGTCCACCCGGTCACCCCCATGGGGGAGGCCGACCTGCGCCTGCATTTGGGCGCCCAGGGGCTGACCGGCATCGCCGGGCTGCACTACCCCGACTACGCGATGGACCGCGCGCGGCTGGCGGAGCGGCTGGACCACCTCGCCGATGCGGGGGGCGGCTGCGTCCTGCTGGACGTCGCCCGGGCGGCGGATCTGGCGCCGATCGGCCGGCTGATCTGGGAACGCGCGCGGCTGGCGCCGCTGCTGGCCGTGGGGCCGAGCGGCGTGGCGCAGGCGCTGACCACGCACTGGGCGCTGAGCGAACGGCCTTTGGCCGGCATCGCCGAGGCGGCGCTGGAACCGGCCGCGGGGCCGGTCTTCGTCATGGCCGGCAGCCTGTCGCCGGTGACGCGGCGGCAGGTGGACGCGGCCGTGTCCTTCGACCGCCTGCCGGCCGACGCCGGCCAACTGTGCGGCGATGCGGACTACGCCCGGCGGCTGCTGGAGGACGTGGCGACGCGCCTGCGCGCCGGGCGGCACGTGCTGGTGTGGACGGCGCCGCCGGAGGGTGCGGCGGCCGACACCACGCGCGCCTCCGCCGTCGCCGACGCGACCGCCGCCTTCGTGGCGTCGGTGGTGCGCGAGGTGCCGTTGCGCCGCGTGGGCATCGCCGGGGGCGACACGTCCAGTAAGGCGGTCAAGGCGCTGGGCTGCTGGGGCCTGTCCTACGTCACCACGCTGGCGCCCGGCGTGACGCTGAGCCGCAGCCACAGTGCCCACCGGGCGTCGGATGGGCTGGAACTGATGCTCAAGGGCGGGCAGATGGGGCCGGAGGATCTGTTCGAGCGGTTGATTTCCTGAGTGGAGGTGTAGGTTGGGTTGAGCCGCAGGCGAAAACCCAACGCGCTCGCGGTTCTGGCGACGTTGGGTTTTCGCTGGCGCTCAACCCAACCTACGACGCCAACCTACGACGGCGTGACCAACCGGCGCGCCGCGGCTTCGATGGCGTCGGGCTGCGGGACGAAGGCCTGCTCCAGCGGGAAGCTGGCGGCGGCGGGGGCGTCGGGGCCGGTCAGGCGCAGGACGGGTGCGCGCAGGTGGGCGAAGGCGTGCTCCGCCGCCAGCGCGGCGATCTCGGCGCCCAGGCCGCACGGGCCGGCCGCCTCGTGCACCACGACCAGACGGCCGGTCTTGCGGACCGAGCGCAGGATGGTGTCGGTGTCCAGCGGCTTCAGCGTGCGCAGGTCGATCACCTCGGCGCCGATCCCGGCCTCGGCCAGACGGCCGGCCGCCTGCAGGCAGCCGTCGACGGTCTTGGCGTAGGACACCAGCGTGACGTCGTTCCCCTCGCGCAGCACGGCGGCCTGCCCCAGCGGGATGGCAGTGTCGCCCTCCGGCACCGGGCCGTCGGTGTAGCCCAGCGCCAGATCGGTGAAGAACAGCACCGGGTTGTCGTCGCGGATCGCCGACTTCAGCAGCCCCTTGAAGTCGGCCGGGGTGGACGGCATGACGACCTTCACGCCGGGGCTGTGCACGAACCACGCCTCGACGTTGTGGTTGTGCTGGGCGCCCACGCCCCAGCCGGCGCCGGTCTGCGCCAGCACCACCATGGGAAAGGCGAACTGCCCGCCCGACAGGAAGCGCAGCTTGCCGGCACTGTTGACGATCTCGTCCATGGCGTAGGTCAGGAAGGGCGCGAACAGGAGGTCGACCACCGGGCGCAGGCCGGTGGCCGCGGCCCCGGCCGCGGTGCCGGCGATGATGCCCTCGGCCAGCGGCGTGTTGCGCACGCGGGCGGCACCGAATTCCTCCACCAGATCGCGCCGCTTGGTGGCGACGCCCTCGCCGAACACCAGGACGGTGGGGTCGCGCCGCATCTCCTCGGCCAAGGCGGCGGAGACGGCGTCGTTCACGGTCATCTGAAGCATGCTTGCCATCTCCTCAGGCGTAGACGTCGCTGGTCAGCTCTTCCAGGCCGGGGTAGGGGCTGGCGTCGGCGAAGGCGACGGCGCGGTCCATGGTGTGCCGCGCCTGCGCCTCGATGCCGCGGATCTCCTCCGCGCCCAGAACGCCGTCGCGTTCCAGCCGGGTGCGCAGCAGGACGATGGGGTCGCGCTCGCGCCAGCGGGCCAGTTCGGCGGGGTCGACGTAGGACTGGTCGTCGGGCTCGAAATGGCCGCGCAGGCGGTAGGTGCGCGTCTCCAGCAGGAAGGGCTTGCGGGTACGGCGGACGGCGGCGACGGCCTGGGACGCCGCCGCGTGCACGGACTCCACGTCGTTGCCGTCGACGCTGGCGCCGGCCATGCCGTAGGCGGCGGCCTGGGCGGCGACGCCGTCCGCCAGCGTCGTTTCGTTCCTATGGACGAAGGCCTGCCACTGGTTGTTCTCGCACACGTAGAGGATCGGCAGGTTCCACACGGCGGCGAGGTTCAGGGATTCGTGGAAGCGCCCCTCGCACGCCGCCCCGTCGCCGAAGAAGCAGACGACGATGCCCTCGCCGCCCAGCATGGCGCGCGACAGCGCCACGCCGGGCGCCAGCCCCAGCTCGCCGCCGACGATGGTGGAGGTCAGCACGACGCCCAACTCTTTGGCGGAGATGTGCAGCGACCCGCTCTTGCCCTTGCAGTAGCCGTCGCGCTTGCCCATCACCTCCGCCATCAGGCGGCCGGGGTCGGCGCCGCGCGCCAGCAGGTGGCCGGCGCTGCGGTGGTTGGTCAGGATCAGGTCGTCCGCCGCCAGGGCGGAGACGACGCCGACGGCCGACGCCTCCTGCCCGACGGACGTGCAGGTGCCGGCGGCGCGGCCGCGGCCGTGCAGGTCGACCAGCGTTTCCTCATAGGCGCGGATCAGCGTCATCCGCTCCAGCGCCTGGACCAGGGGGTGGGTGGTGGTCATCATGGTGTTCCTCGGGCGGCGTTCCTCAGGCGGCGAGCGCGGGGGCGGCCAGCGCGCGCACCAGCTTGCCGTGCGCGGCCGGCGGCAGGACGGACTTCAGCATTTCCAGCAGGCCGGCGAACGCCTCGGCCGGGACGGTGGGGCGGACGGCGGACAGAAGGGCGGCGCGCTCGGCCGGCGTGGCGGCGGCGATGATCCAGCGCATGCCCAGCATCTTGTCGTCGGGCGACTGGGACTCGACGATGGCGTGCTCGATCGCCATCAGCTCGGCGTCGGTGTAGGCGGCCCACAGTACGGCGTTGTTGGCGCCCTCCTCCTCTTCCATGTGGACGAGGTTCTCGCCGACGAACGCGGCCAGCCGGCGGTAGAGGGCGTGCGCGGCGTCGGCGCGGGCGGCGCCGCGGGCGGATTCCACTGCGGCGGCGGCGGCTTCAAGGGCGGCGATCTCCGTCGCGTGGTGCTCGTGCTCGGCGGCGATGGCGGCGGTGGAGCCGGGGGCGCGGGCCTCCATGGCCGCGTGGACGTGGGTGTTCTCGTGCTTCACGTGCTTGGCGCAGAAGTCCAGCAGGCCGCGCACGCGCGCCAGCACCGCCGCGACCTCGCGGTCGTCGTCGGTGTCGAGCGTGCCGGCGGCGGCCAGCGTGTCGGCCATCCAGGCGCGCAGGCCCTTGTGGATCAGGCGGTACATGTCGTAGCGCGGCGCCGGCGTTTGCCCGGTCATCTCGTCTCTCCCTGTCACGGACTGTGAATGGGGCGGACGATACGCATGCAATGGACGGGGCGCTTGCTAACTGTTCGCTCACGGGATGCTAAAAGAATCGTAAGCGCGGCGGTTTGGATGCCTTAGACCATTTCCTCCAGCGCCAGGGGGCGCTGCACGGCAAGGCGGAAGCGGCCGCGGCCGGTCTTCTCGATGCCCAGGAAGGCGCAGCGTTCGGCCAGACGGCGCTGCAGCAGGATCAGCCGCGCCTCCAGGTTCTCGGCGAAGTAGGGCAAGGGAATGTCGGGCGCCAGCCGCAGCTCGCGGTTGGTGAAGTCGGTGCGGCCGTGATGCACGTAGTCGCGCGCCAGCTTCCAGAAGATGGCGCCGGCCACGCCCTTGATCAGGTAGTCGTGATCGATGAACACGCTGTCGTCGGCGGCGTAATGGCGGATCACCGCCGCCGCACCCCCGCCGGCCGCCACCGCGCCACCGGCCGGCGCCTCCTCGGCCGGGGCGGCGGCCTGGGGCAATGCTGCCATCATGGCGCCCATCTGGGCGGCGAGGGTCGCCAGCGCGTCCTCGTCGTCGTAGCAGAAGCGCAGTTCCTGCGGGCTTTCCACGAACAGCACGCCGGCCAGCCGTGGCCCGGCCAGGATCGGCACGGCCAACTGGCTGTGCGGCTCGGCGAGGCCGGGGAAGGGGATCTCGCGCGCGGCGAAGGCCACGCCCGCGTCCGTAGCGCTGGCACGCACGGCCTGGCTGTAGCTGTATTCCGACGTCATGTGGGTGATGCGGATGGGCGTGCGCTCGCGCGCCGCCACGCCGATGACGCCGTCGCCCAGCGCCACCTCCGACCCCACACCGGACACGGCATGGCCCATGGCGGCGACGGTGTAGAGGCGCCCGGCCGCCTCGTCCGCCATCAAGACCAGCGCGTGCTCGATGCCGAAATCGTCCTTCAGGGCGGCCAGCGCCGTGTCCAGCAGTTCACACAGGTCGGCGCAGGCGGCCAGCCGCTCGCAGCTGCGCCGCACCACCGGCAGCAGGCTGCGCCGGCCCACCGGCGGCGGCAGGGTGGTGCCCGGAACCTCCTCGATCCGTTCCACCCGATACAGGTCGGCGCCCATCAGGCGGAAGACCCCCTGCATGCCGGCGTGCGAGGCGATGCCGGACAACTTGGCCTTCATGCTCTCGAACAGCGGGCCGCCGGTCTCGGTGTGCAGGTAGCGCAGGTGCAGCCGGTACTGCGCCACCGTCGCCGGGTCGATCACCTGCACGGTGGCGAAGGGGTGGGCCAGGATGTTCCGCCGCGTCTTGTTGAAGAACTGGTAGGACAGCGCCACGTGCGCGCCGTCCACGTAATGCACCTGGGACAGCAGGGAGACGTTGGGCGTGCCGTCCGGGTCGCAGGTGGCGATGGCGGCCGGGATGACGCCCTCCAGGCAGTTGCGGATGGCGTCGATGGTCAGCGTATCCTTCATGGTTCACCACTCATGGCGCCACCGCGCAGCCGGCGTTGGGGCCGGGCGTCTGGTCGAAGAGTCCGCACGGCGTGAAGGCCACCGCCACGACGTCGGCCGGGTCATGGTCCATCAGCGTGCGCGTGAAGCGGCGGTCGTAGCCGATGGTGAGCAGGTCGCGGGCGAACGCCTCCCCATGGTGGGCCAGGATCGCGTGGGCGTCGGCGGGCAGCGGCACGCGCGCAGCCGCGCGTCCCTTGATCTGGATGGAGCGGTGGGTGCTGGGCTTGGTCACGGCGACGGCGATCCGGCCGCTGCCGGCGATCGCCGCGAGGAGCCCTTGGGACGCCGATTCCGCCAGGAACACGGTGACGCGCCGCCCGTCCGCCGCCACCGCGCACCCCAGCGCGCGCCCCACCGCCGGCCAACCCCCGGCCCCGCCGGAGGAGACGACGACGCTGACCCCGTCCGCCAGGAAGGCGGCCAGGGCCTCGCTCACCACAACATCCTGCGGCACTCTCGCCACCTCAAGCTGCAAAGACGTCCGAGGATAGCAAGGCAATATTCCGGGCGGCTACAGCTCGATCGTGGAGGGGCGTGTCCGACGTTGGGCCGCGCTGGCGCTTGGCCCGTCGCCGTCATTCCTCACGGCGACGGCGCGCAGAGCTGCGCCGTTGTCCGGTCCGGCAGGTTTTCGCGGGTCAGGCCGAACGGTGCCACCAGATCCAGGTACTCCGGCGTGCGCAGCAGTTCCGCCAGGTGGCGGTTGAACGCGTCCCGCAGGTCTTCGTCCTCCGGCCGGAAGGCGTAGGCGCCGTGTTCCAGTGAGGTTCGGCCGCGGACGGTGGGGTTGCGGAACGGTTCGGCGCGCTCCAGTTGGCGGGGGTTGCGCTGCACCAGGCTCTGCACGGTCAGCGCCATGGCCGCATAGGCGTCCACGCGCCCGGCCTTCACCCCGGCGGCGGCGGTGGCGGCGTCGGGGAAGATCACCAGCTGTTCCTCGGTCACGCCGCTGGCGCGGGCGTAGTCCAGCTCCACCGCCCCGGCCACCGCGCCGAGCCGGACCGAGCCGTCGCGTGCGACGTCCTCGAAACTGTGCAGGCCCCGCGGGTTGCCCGGCCGCACGGCGAAGCCGGTGCCCGCCTGGAACGCCGGTTCCGAGAAGATCACCTGACGGCACCGTTCCGGCAGGATGAACATGCCGACCGCGACCACGTCGAAGCGGCCGGCCTTCAGTTCGCGGAGCAGCGCGCCGAACTCGCTCTCCACCGTGCGCACCGTGCGGACGTCCATCCGGGCGAACACCCGGCGTGCCAGGGCCGGACCGATGCCGCTCAGCTGTCCGTCCGATGTGCGGAAGGCGAACGGCACCTCCGGCGCGTAGCCGATCCGCACCTCGCCGGTCCGGCCGATCCTCTCCAGCGTGGTTTCCGCCAAAGCCGGGTCCGTCCCCAGCGCCAGGGCAAGCATCATGAACATCATCCGGCGACGTGCGTCGAACGCCCGCTGCCGATCCGAAGCTGTGTGGAGCTGCATGTTGCACCTTCCTCGCGCTTTGCTGCCTCGCCCTCGCTTCGAGAACAAAGTAAAGTTTCGACACAAAACCGAAAATGGCTGACATGGTCACGTCATAGGGCGTGTTGCATCGGCCGAATGTCACTGTATCAATATGCTCTTTATAGCGAGTGTCCGGTTGATGTTCTGCCGTTTACTTTTCTCGGCACAAGCACAATCATACTGTTCAGGGTGCTTATTCTGAAGGTCAAGCATTGCGCATGCGCCTCCGCCTGCCCGCTGCGGCCCTTGCGGCTGCCCTGCCGCTGATCGTCTTCGCCGCGGCGATGGTCGTGGTGTTCAACCGGCAGCAGCAGCGATCGGTCGAGAGCATGCTCCAGCAAACCTCGTCCGCGTCCGTGCGCACCGTGGATGAACGGATCGCCGTGAGCCGAAGCGCGCTGGAAATGCTGGCCACCTCCCAGGCTTTTATGGAACGGGACGAGGCGTCCTTCGCCGACCGGGCGCACCGTGCGCTGGAGCAGCGCCCGGATTGGATCGCCCTGGAGGTGCGCGACCGCAACGGACCGGCCCGGCTGTTCCTGCGGGACGATGCCCCGCGGGACAGCCCAGCCGCCCGCCCGGCCGTCAATGGCCAGGTCGACGCCGTGTTCCGCTATGGCGAGCCGCGCATGAGCGGCGTTCTCATCACCCCGGACAAGGGGCGTGAGCCCAGCGTGGCGGTGAGCGTTCCCGTGTTCGGCGACCATGGCGTGTCGCACGTCCTTACGGCACACGTCCGGGCGTGGGCGGTGAACCGGGCGTTGCGGGACCAGGGATTGCCGCCCGGCTGGGTTCTCGCCGTCATCGACGACGAAATGCGGTTCATAGCGCGCACGCTGTCCGACGGTCCGCTCGACCCGAACCTGGGCATGCAGCCGGATCCGACGGTCATCGAAGGGCTGCGCCGGGGGGCGCCGTTCTTCTTTGCCCGGACACGGCAAGGCGAGCGGATCTTCACGGCCGCCGCCGCCTCCGCCGCGACGGGCTGGACGGTGCTCCTCGGGGCGCCCGCCGCCGTCGTCGAACAGGCCACCCGGCGCACCACCCTCACCGTGGTGGGAAGCGGCATGGCGGCGCTGCTCCTCACCATGTGTGTCGGCTGGGTCCTGGCCCGTGCCCATCTCCGAAAGGAATTGGCCGAGCGCCGGGTGCTGGCGCTGGAGGCGTCCTCCGCCGCCGAGCGCCGGTCCACGGCCATCCTGGAGAGCACGGCCGACAGCGTCTACGAGCTTGACCGCGACTGGCGGATCACCTTCGTCAACCAGCGCGCCCGCACGCTGATCGCCGGGGGCCGCGACCTGACCGGCCACGTCCTGTGGGAGGCGTTTCCCGAAGCCGTCGGCACGGTGTTCTGGGAACGGTTCCACCACGCGATGGCGGAACAGATGCCGGTCGATTTCGAGGCCTTCTACCCGCCCTTCGGCCGCTGGTACGCGGGACAGGCGTTTCCCACGCCGGACGGCCTGGCGGTGTACTTCCAGGACATCACCGAGAAGAAGCGGCTGGCGGAGAACGTGACGCGGTACGAGGCGCTGCTGGACCGCGTGCTGGAAACCTTGCCGGTCGGCGCGTGCGTCATCGGCGCCGACGGGCAGATCCTGCGCATGAACCCGGCGGCCCGGCGCATCTGGGGCGGCGCGCGCGAGGTCGGCATCGACGACTACGGCGAATACCGGGCGTGGTGGCGGGACACCGGCAAACGGATCGCGCCGCACGAATGGGGCGCCGCCCGCGCCATCCTCAATGGCGAGACGTCGCTGGACGAGATCATCGACATCGAGAGCTTCGACGGCACGCGCAAGACCATCCGCAACTCGGCCGTGCCGATCCGTGCCGGCGACGGCGGCATCTCCGGCGCGGTCGTGGTGCTGGAGGACATCACGGAACAACTGCAGGCCGAGGAGCGCCTGCGGGGTGCCGTCGAGCGGGCGACGGAGATCCTGGAGAGCATCGGCGACGCCTTCTACGCCATCGACCACGACTGGCGCTTCACCTACGTCAACCACCACGCGTTGGCCTTGTTCGAACGCAAGCGCGAGGACCTGATCGGGCGCCATTTCTTCGACGTGTTCCCGCAGGTCCGGGGCACCGAGGTGCACGCCCGCTACCGGCAGGCCATAGCCGAGGGCCGCGCCAGTGCGTTCGAGGCCTACTCGCCCATCCTGCGGCGCTGGACCTCGTTCAACGTCTATCCGCAGGCGGGCGGCGGGCTGTCCGTCTACTTCCGCGACATCTCCGCCCAGAAGGAGGCGGAAGCCCTGCTGAAGGACAGCGAGCACCGCTTCCGCACGCTGGCGGACTCCATACCGCAGCTGGCGTGGATGGCGCGCCCGGACGGGTCGATCTTCTGGTTCAACAGGCGCTGGTACGACTACACGGGGACGACGCCGGAGGCGGCGGGCGGCTGGGGGTGGAGCGCGCTGCTGCACCCCGACCACGCCGCGCGCGTCGTCGAGCGGTTCCGCCGCTCGCTCGATACAGGGGAGCCGTGGGAGGACTCCTTCGCGTTGCGGGGGCGCGACGGCGAATGGCGCCGCTTCCTGTCGCGGGCATTGCCGGTGCGCGACGACGACGGCAACGTCGTCCTGTGGTTCGGCACCAACACCGACGTCACGGAACAGTACGAAGCGGAGGAGGCGCTGCGCCGCGCCAAGGAGGAGGCGGAGCAGGCGGCGCGGTCGAAGTCGCGCTTCCTCGCCTCCGCCAGCCACGACCTGCGCCAGCCGATGCAGTCGATCTTCCTGTTCGCCGGCGCCCTGCACGAGCATGTGCAGGGCGAGAAGGGGCAGGCGGTCCTGGGCCACCTGGAGCGCGGGCTGGACGCGCTGAAGTCGCTGCTGGACAGCCTGCTGGACGTGTCGCGCCTGGACGCGGGCGTGGTGCGGCCGACCATCGAGGACTTTCCGATATCCCTGCTGCTCGACCACATCGCGGCCGGCTATGCGCCGGTGGCGCGCGGCAAGGGGCTGTACTGGCGCATGGCCGGCTGCCCGGCGCACGTGCGCAGCGACCGGGTCCTGCTCGGCCGCATGATCCGCAACCTGGTGGAGAACGCCGTGCGCTACACCGGGCAGGGCAGCATCGCCATCGACTGCGAGGTGGCCGGCGACCGGCTGCGCATCTCGGTCAAGGACACCGGCATCGGCATCCCGCCCGACCAGCAGGCCCGCATCTTCGAGGAGTTCCACCAGATCGGCAACCAGGAGCGCGACCGCACGCAGGGCCTGGGCCTGGGGCTGGCGATCGTGCAGCGCATTGGCCGCCTGCTGGACCACCCGGTCACCGTGCGTTCGGAACCGGGGCAGGGATCGGTGTTCAGCATCGAGGTGCCGCTGGGCGAAACGCGCGCCCTGGTGGAACGCAACCCGGCGGCCGCGGCGCCGGCCGCGGGCGGCGACCTGTTCGCCGTGGTGGTGGACGACGACGCCATCGTCCTGCTGGGTCTGCAGGCCATCCTAAAGGAGTGGGGCTACACGGTTCTGATCGCCGGGTCCGGCGAGCAGGCGGTGGAGAAGCTGCGGGCGGGCAGCCGCACGCCGGACATCGTCATCGCCGACTACCGGCTGCGCGACGGCAAGGTGGGCACCGACGCCATCGTGGCCATCCGCGCGCTGTTCGGCACGGACATCCCCGGCATCATCGTGACCGGCGAGACCGGGCCGGAGTGCCAGCGCGACGCCGCCGCGCATGGCTTGGGCCTGATGCACAAGCCGGTCACCCCGCGCCAGCTGAGCAGCGCCATGCGCCGCCACCTGGAGGCCACGGGGTGAGCACGGACGGTGGCCTGTGTTTTAGGCCTCCACGGTGATCAGGCGCATCATGCCCTGGTCCTCGTGCGCCAGCGTGTGGCAGTGGAAGACGAAGGGGCCGTCGAAGTCGCGGTAGCGGGTGCGCAGGCGCACGCGGCCGTGCGGCGGGATGGTGATCGTGTCCAGCCAGCGGCCCGCGGGCACCGCTACCGGCAGACCCTCCGCCTCCAGCACCTGGAAGGGGTTGATGTGGATGTGGAAGGGGTGCGGGTCGTTGGTCTGGTTGGTCAGCACCCACTCCTCCGCCGTGTTCAGCTTGGCGGTGAAGCCCGTCTCGTCGGCGGCGAAGGGCTGGCCGTCGATGGTCCAGGTCCAGTTGGGCAGCGTGCCCACCTGGCCGAAGCCGACGCGCCGGCCCTTGACGATCTCCTTATCTTCGATCGGCTTCAGGTGGCCGTCGAAGTCCGTCGCGTAGCTCACGAGGTCGCCCTCGTAGAGCTTCGTCTGGGTCTTCTCGTCGGGCTTCTCGTCGGTCACCCGAACGGCGGCAATGGGGCCGTAGGTGACGCCGAAGTTGCTGCCGCCGTCCAGCACGTAGGTGCCCGGCGTCTCGGACGCCTTCACCAGCACCTCGGCCCGGTTGCCGGGGGCGAGGAAGATCTTGTCGGCGCGCTCCGTCTTCTCCAGCGGGTTGCCGTCGTAGCCCAGCGCCACGAAGCCGTGCTTCTCCAGCGTCAGCGTCAGGAAGCGGTCGTGCGTGGCGTTGACGAGGCGCCAGCGCTGCACCTCGCCGCGCTTCATGCGGATGGCCGGATGTTTCTGGCCGTTGACGTAGACCTGCGTGCCGAGGTCGAGCGTGGCGTAGCTCTCCAGCTGGCCGCGGTCGTCCACGGGCAGGCTCTGCAGCAGCATCACCACGTCCTTGGCCTTGGCGATCTCCTCCTTGCGGTCGACCTTGCCCTCGACGATCAGGGCGCCGGCCATGCCGCTGGCCACCTGGAGCGCCACCGACCCGTGCTCGTGCGCGTGGTAGAAGTTGAGGCCGCAGGGGTGGTTGGGCGGGATGGCGTAGACGTAGTGCTGCGTCTGGCCCGGGTACACGGTGAGCAGCACGTTGTCGGCCGGGGAGCGCGGCGAGACGTGCAGCCCGTGCACGTGCATGTTGGTGCGGTTGAAGCCGTGCGGCACGTTGAGGCCGGAGACGCCGGGGATGTTCGCCGGGGCGTGCCCGTGATGCCCGCCCGCCGCAGCCGGGGGGGGCGCGGTGTCCCCCGTCATCGGCATGCGGTTGCTGAGGTCGAGGGCGAGCGTGTCCCCGGCGCCGACGCGCAGGGTGCGCGGGCGCGGCGTGCCGTCGTAGCCGCGCAGCGCCACCGGCCGCCCGGCGAGGTCGTAGTAGCCGTAGCGCGCGTCGATGGCGACGTCCAGCTGGCGGGTGCCGGCCTTCACGCGCACGTCGTCGGGGGTGATCAGCTCCTCCGCCCCGAAGCCCTTCGGCAGGGTGCCGCTCGGTGGCGTGCCCTGGGCCTTGGAAGGGCCGGGCAGGCAGGCGGCGAGCGCCAAGCCGCTGGCGCCGGCCAGCAGGGTGCGCCGGGTGAGGGTCGGCTGTGCGATGTGGTCATTCATGGCCCTGTCCCCTGGCTCAGCCCTGGCCGGCGTTGGCGTGGATCTGGTCGGCGGCGCGCAGCGCCAGCGCGGCCGCCGTCATCGACGGCGACACGATGCCCGTCGTCGGGTAGACGCCGGTGCCGATGATGTACAGGTTCGGGTGGTCGTGCGCGCGGCAGAAGGAATCCACCACCGAGGTGCGCGGATCGCTGCCCATGCGCGTGGTGCCGGCGATGACGGCCGTCTCCACGTCCGGGTCGGGCCGCTGCACCTGCGCCGCCTTCTCGTCCTTCTCCTCGATCCCCAGGGAGCGGAGGATGGCGGTGTGCATCTGGCGGGCGACGGCGATGCCCTTCTCCGTGTACTCGTCCCAGGTGAAGTACACTTTGGGACGCGGGATGCCCAGCGCGTCGCGCTTGGAATAGTCGGCGTCGATGTAGTTGGTCTCCAGCGGCAGGACGTCGACCATGCTGCCCAGCGTGATCTCGCGCGCCGTCTGCTCCTCCAGCGTCCTGGCGAGGTCGGCGCCGAACACGCCCTGCGAGATCAGCGTCTGCGCCCGCTGCGCCGGGCCCAGCGTGGCGTTCCAGCCGCCGTTGACGAAGTTGGTGGCGATCGCCGCATGCTCCTTGCGGAACTCGCCGTCGCGCAGCGACTTCAGGCCGCCGGTGGCGCTGACCGGGCCGCGGTAGGGGAAGGTCGCCTTCGGCGCCAGCGCCAGCGTGTTGACGTCGGCCAGCGCGATCAGCCCGCGCCCGACCTTCTCCGAGCTGTTGGCGACGCCCTTGGGCAGCCGCTCGCTGCGCGAGATCAGCAGCAGCTTCGGCGTTTCGATGGCGTGCGCGGCGAGGATGTAGCGCTTGCCCGTGGCGCGCCCCTCCCATCCGTCGGGGTGGCGGTACAGCACGCCGGAGATCATGTGGTCGTCCCCCACCTCGATGCGATAGGCGACGCGCTTGTCCATCACGCGGGCCCCCAGCTGTTCGGCCTTGGTCACGTGGACGCTGGCGTCGTACTTGGCGGCGATGGGGCACAGGAAGCGGCAGGACGCGTTGCCGCAGCACTGCGGCCGACCGTCGTAGGGGACCGAGTTGCGGGCGTGCGGGTAGGGGCCGTAGTCCAGCGCGGGCGTGAACGCGGCCTTGCGCGCCGCCTCGCCCAGCACGTGGTCGGAGTAGGACATCGGCACCTTGGGCAGCGGGAACATCTCGCCGTTCCGGTTCGGGCCGATGTAGTCGGCGGAATCGCCGGACACGCCCCATTCCTGCTCGACCCGCAGGTAGTAGGGCAGGATGTCGCTGTAGGAGATCGGCCAGTCGACGCCCTTGCCGTAGGCCGTCTTCATCTGGAAATCGTTGGGGTAGTGCCGCTCGGCATGGCCGGTCCAGTGCCAGGACGTGCCGCCGACGCCGCGCACGTACAGGCCCTGGAACTTCCGCGGGCCGGCCTGGACGTAGTAGCTGTCGAAGTCGTCGTCCTCCGGCTGCGGCGCGTACCAGGGGTTCTCGTACGGTGCGTTGGAGCCCTTGACGGGGGAGGCGCGGAAACGCTCCAGCGCCTCCACCCGGTCGATGCGCGGGCCGGCGTCCAGCACGATGACGGAGTGCCCGTAGCGCGCCAGCTGGTAGGCGGCGAGGCCGCCGGCGACACCGGCGCCGATAATGACCACGTCGGCGGAGACCGCCTCCACGACGTTGGCGTGCGCGTGGCGATGATTCTGAGTCATGGCGGGGTCCCCTTACGCCTTGCCGGTGGGCTTGGCCGCGGCAACCGGCTCGTAGGCCTGTTCCCAGTAGCCGAAGGTGCCGCCGCAGGTGGCCGGCGGCTTGGTGAAGGCGCAGGAACGCCACATCAGCGCGTCGTTGTAGAACAGCACCGTCTGCCCGCCGTCGGCGGCGCTGGCGCCGGTGTACCAGGTGGAGGTGACCGCCTGCGCGGCCGGCAGCAGCCCCTGTTCCAGCAGCACGTCCTTCAGCGGGCGCTGCGGCGGGGCCGTGTTCACCGCCTGCACCAGCTTCTCCAGCACCGGCGCGCCGTAGGTGGGCGCCAGCGTGTCCCACACCTTTTGCGCGAGGTCCAGGTAGGAGAGGTCGAGCGGGATCCCCGTGAGCGTCGCCGAGGCCTTCAGGATCGATTTGGCGTCGGCCGCGGCGGCGGCCGTGGGCATCAGCGCGGTCGGGGCGACGGCGACGGCGGCGACGCCGGCCATGCCGGCGAGCACGTCGCGGCGGGTCGGCTCCGCCGGCCGGCGGGGCGGGGAATCGGGCATGGGGCGTCCTCCCGTTCAGGTAGCTTGTTCGGGGAGGGACTATCGAATTGATAAAGTATGCATGTCAAATGCAGTGGGTGTGTTGTTACAATATGTCACAATTTGATCAACTGCAGCGTGCGGCCGCGGCGCTGTCCCGCCGCAGCCGCGCCTTGGCCATATCAGCGCGTGGGCGCCATCTGGTACCAGTAGCCGTGCGGCGGCTGGACGTAATAGTTGCCCTGGTTATCCATGACGTAGCCGTTGCCGCTGCCGGGGTCGACGTACAGCGTTCCGGGATTCGTGTGCGGCAGCGCCGCTTCGTATCCGGTGTTCGGGTCGATCCACGTGCTCTTGCCCTGCAGCGCGTAGCCCAGTTCCTGCTGGTTGCGGTAATAGCCCTCGGCGTGGCCGCCTTGCGCGGCGGCGCGGGCTTGCTCGGCTTGGCGCAGGCCGTCCATGGCGCGGCGCTCGCGCATCTGGTTGTCGGCTTCGCTGTTCCGGAAGCGCGCCATGCCGTCGGGCGTGAAGCCGGCCGTCGCCGCGCACTGGTAGGCGAAGTCGGGGTAGGGCATCTGGCCGCCGCCGGCGAGATGCTGCTGGTAGGCGTTCTGGCAGATTGGGTTGTGCATGGCCTGCTGCACCACCTGCGCTTCCGTCTGGCGGATCCGCTGGCCGAGCGCCTGATCCTGCTGGAGCAACTGGTTGACGATGGCGCCGTAATCGGGGCCGAGATTGTAGCCGCCGTACATGGTCTGCGCCACGGCGGCGGTGCCGGCGAGGAGGCCGGCGGCGAGAATCGGTCCGGCGAGAGCGGCCTTGAGCATCGGTGCCTCCATCCATCGTGGCCTTTTCCTTGGTCCGGGAGGCTACGTGGAGGCGTCCGCACCGTCTGTGAGTCAGCACACAGCGGCGCGCAGGCACAGCGCGAACAGTTCGTGCTGGCTGCTGATGCCCAGCTTGGCATAGGCGCGCTTGCGGTAGGTGGCGACCGAGTTGCCCGTGACGCGCAGGTCCAGCGCGATGCCCTCGCTGGAATAGCCGGCGACGATGCGGGCGCAGACCTCGACCTCGCGCGCCGACAGGGCGGTGACGTGCGCCGACAGCAGGCGGCGCAGCGTCGCCAGATCGGGCGGGATGGGATTGGGCAGGGCGGGGGCGGGCGGGTGGCTCCGCGTCAGCGCGCGGTGGCGCAGGATGCTCTTGCACACCAGCCCCGACAGCCCGGCGAGGTTGCCGACCTCGCGGTCGGAGAAGTCCGCGTCACCCGCGCGCTTGTAGACGTTGAGGTACAGCCCCTCCGCCGAATCTTCGTTCAGAATCGACACCTTGCGGTCGAGGTCGGGCCTGTCGAAGAAGTGGCGGCGGTACGCGGCGTCGTCGATGTCGTCGCGGCGCAGCAGGCGCAACTTGCGCGGCTGCCCGGTGATCCGGCGCAGGTACCGCAGAGTCGGGTCGAGCCGGTCGAACCTCCCCTCGACGTACCGCTGCGAGAGCGCCGCCGCCAGCCCGGGCGCCGAGCGGTGCCAGCCGTACAGGCAGCGCGCCTCCCCCTCGCGCGGGACGGCGAAGACGATGACCTGCTGAAACTCGGCGGCGGAGGTGAGCACGTCCGCCAGCGCCCGGTCGAACGCCGCCCCGCCCAGCGATTCCACCAGCGTGCCGGTGCGGTCCATCAGGGTCTGGTCGAACAGGGTCTGGTCGAACACGGGTGCGGTCATCGTCCTCCTCCCCCTTCCCGTATACCACGGCGCCTGTCCCCCGCCAGAGTGACAGACCGCGTGGCCCGCCGCACCCTATCCTGCATGCCGACAAGCATCGCGCCGGACTCGAATGCCGGCGCCGCGGAGGAAACGCAGCATGCACGCACCCGATGCGAAGCCGCGGGCTTCGGTCTTCTACGAGTACGCCATCCACCCCTACCGCCGACCGCCGGAGATGGACGGGAACGCCGTCCGTCATCCGGTGGTGATCGTCGGTGCCGGGCCGATCGGCATGGTCACGGCGCTCGACCTCGCGCGGTTCGGCGTGCCCTCGGTGATCCTGGAGCAGGAGCTGCAGGTCTCGCACGGCAGCCGGGCCATCGTGCTGACGCGCCGGTCCATGGAGATCCTCCAGCAGGTCGGCGTCGCCGGGCCGTTCCTGGCGAAGGGGCTGCAGTGGTCGCGCGGCCGGTCCTTCTACCGGGGGCGGGAGGTCTACCAGATGGTCATGCCGCACGACGCGGACGACCGCTTCCTGCCCGGCCTGAACATCCAGCAGCAGTACATCGAGGAATACCTCGTGGATGCCGTGGAGCGCAGCGGCCTGATTGACCTGCGCTGGGGATCGAAGGTGCTGGCGGTGCGCCAGGACGATGATTCGGTGACCCTGCGCGTGGACACCCCGGACGGCGAATACGACCTGACCGCCGGCTGGGCGGTGGCGGCCGACGGCGGGCGGTCCGCCGTGCGCCGGCTGATGGAGTTGCGGATGGAGGGGCGCTCCTACCCCGGCAACTTCGTGATCGCCGACATCCAGGCCAAGCTGGACCTGCCGACCGAGCGGCTGTGCTTCTTCGATCCCGACTGGAACCCCGGCAACAACGTGCTGGTGCACCGCCAGCCCGACGACCTCTGGCGCATCGACTTCCGCCTGCCCGACGGCGAGACGGCCGAACAGGCGCTGGAACCGGATCTGCTGGCGCGCCGGATCGAACTGGTGCTGGGCATGATCGGCAAGCGCGTGCCGTGGCGGCTGGACTGGGCGACCGTCTATTCCGCCAACACGCTGACGCTGCCGGATTATGTGCACGGGCGCGTGCTGTTCACCGGCGATGCGGCGCACCTGCTGCCAATCTTCGGCGTGCGCGGTGCCAACACGGGGTTCCAGGACTGCAACGACCTCGCCTGGAAGCTGGCCTTCGTCGTCCAGGGCAAGGCGCCGCGCGGCCTGCTGGAGACCTATTCGTCGGAGCGCGTGCAGGCGGCGCGCGAGATCTGCGAGGAGGGCGGCAAGAGCACGCGCTTCATGACGCCGCCGACGCGCGGCTTCCGCCTGATGCGCGACGCCGTGCTGTCCTTCACCCTGTCGGAGGAGTTCTGCAAGGACCTGCTGCACTGGCGCACGTCGCGCCCGCACACCTACGCGCACTCGCCGCTGAACAGCTTCGCCGACGAGGACCGGGCGTTCACCGGCGGCCCCGCCTGCGGCGAGCCGCTGCGCAACGTGAGGCTGGGCGAGGGGGACTACCTGTTCGACCACTTCGGCACCGGCTTCCACCTGCTGGTCTTCGCCGGGGCGGACGGGCTGGGCGAGGGGCAGCGCGCGCTGCTGCGGCAGGCCGGCGAACTGGGCGTGCAGTTGGGCGTGCCGATGGTGCGCGTGATCCTCGCCGCAGCGCCGACACCGGAGATGGCGGCGCTGGCCGAGGCGGTGCTGGCCGACCCCGGCGGGCGCGCCGCCGCCAAGTACGCCGCCGGTCCGGGTGCCGCCTATCTGGCGCGGCCGGACACGCACGTCTGCGCCCGCTGGCGCAGCGCCACCGCCGGGGACGTCGCGCACGCCGTGCGGGTCGCCATGGGTACGGTTCCGGGAGAGACGAAATGATCACGAAGACCCTCACCACCACGCAACTGGAAGAGACCTACGACCGCATCGCCGAGGGCATCGACACGGCGGGCGAGGGGCGGGAGGCGCTGTTCCTGGCCAAGCTGTCGCTGGCGCTCGCCGCCATGCTCGGTGATCCGGTGAAGATCCGGGAGGCGATCGACGCGGCGCTGCGCGACCTGGGGTGAGTTCCTTGTGATTGTTGGGTTTTCGCTGGCGCTCAACCCAACCTACGGGAACGCCCCGCGTAGGTTGGGTTGAGGCGTGAGCCGAAAACCCAACGTCAGCTCCTCCCCCGGCAAAAACCCGCTTGACAAGTTAACATGTTAACGACCATGATTGTTAACATGACAATAAAGGCGCGCCGTGCAACAGGCGCGCCGCCCGTCCTGCGGAGGAAACCCCCCATGAAACTGTCCGCGCTTGCGCTCGGCCTCGGCCTATGCGGCCTCGCCGTTTCCGCTCCCACCATTGCCTGGGCCCAGACCGTCACCCTGAAGGTCGCGCACTTCCTGCCGCCGACCTCGGCCGCGCAGAAACAGGTGCTGGAGCCCTGGTGCGAGCGCCTGGGGCAGGAGACCAAGGGCCAGATCAAGTGCCAGATCTTCCCGGCCATGCAGTTGGGCGGCACGCCGGGCCAGCTGGTCGATCAGGCGAAGAACGGCATCGCCGACGTGGTGTGGACCGCGCCCGGCTACTCCGCCGGCCGCTTCCCCGTCATCGAGGCGATGGAACTGCCCTTCGTCGTCAGCGGCGGGGTGAGCGGCAGCAAGGCCGCCTGGACCTTCTACGAGCGCCACGCGCAGAAGGAGTTCGACGCCTTCAAGGTGCTGGCGATGCACGTGGACGGTGGGGTGGCCTTCCACACGGCGGGCAAGCCGGTGACCGGCCCGGACAGCCTGAAGGGGCTGAAGCTGCGCGCCTCCACCCGCATGGTGTCGAAGACGCTGGCCGCCTTCGGCGCGGTGCCGGTGAACATGCCGCCGGCCCAGGTGACGGAGGCGATCGCCAAGGGCGTCGTCGACGGCGCCATGGGTGCGTGGGAGGTGGTCACGCCGACCAAGCTGCAGGAAGTCACCAAGTTCCACACGGACCCGCCGGCCGGGCAGCCCTTCTACTCCACCACCGTGCTGACGCTGCTGATGAACAAGCAGCGCTACGACAGCCTGCCGGCCGAGCTGAAGGCGGCGGTGGACCGCAACAGCGGCCCGGCGCTGGTCGAGATCTTCGGCCGCGTGTGGGACGAGGCCGCCGCGTCCACCCGCACGCTGGTCCTGGCCGGGGGCGGCACCATCGCCCAGCAGTCCGCCGCCGATTACGAGGCCATGCGCACCGCCGCCAAGGCGGTCGAGGAGGAGTGGGTGAAGGACATGACGGCCAAGGGCATCGACGCCGCGGCCCTGGCCGCCTCCGCCCGCAGCCTCGCCGCAGCCCACTGATCCCCGGCCGGGTGCGGGACGATGAACGAGCCGATCGGGATTCCCGTCGAGCTGGCGCCGCACGACGTGGTCGAGCGGATGCTGATCCAGGCGGCCAAGGGCTTCGCCCTGCTGGGCGGGACGGCGCTCCTGGGGCTGATCGCGATGTCGCTGGTGTCGATCGTCGGGCGCAAGCTGGCGAACGCGCCGATCACCGGCGACGTCGAGATGATGCAGGCCGGCACGGCGGC
>NZ_DASPMG010000090.1:0-25737 GCF_035627195.1 Azospirillum sp. | reverse complement strand
AGCGGGCGTGCGCGGGCGTGCTGTTCAGGTAGAACTTGGCCGGGTTGCGGCGGTCCAGGCTTTCGAAGCGCACATCGGCGCTGCCCTGCGCCACATAGAGCGCGTCGCGCGTGTCCAGCGCGAAGACGGCGCCGTCCACGGTGACGCGGCCGGGGCCACCGACGTTGATGACGCCCAGCTCGCGCCGCTCCAGGAAGGTCCTGGCGCCGATCTCCTTGGCCCCCTCCAGCGCCAGCGCCCCGGCCACCGGCATGGCGCCGCCGACGATGAAGCGGTCGATGTGGCTGTAGGTCAGCGCGATCTCGTCCGCCTGGAACAGCGAGGAAACGAGGAAGTGGTCGCGCAGCGTCTGCGTGTCGAAGCCGCGCACGGCATCCGGATGGGACGCGTACCGCGTGGTGATCTTCATGGCTGTGCCTTTCGTGTCCACGGCGGGAGCCGCGCTGCGGTCCCGCGGGAATCGGGTCGTGCCACCGCCGGCCGGAACGGGGGGCAAGAGCGCGGCCCCGTCGCCGTTCCACGCACCAAACCTCGATGGCGTTAAGGAAGCATACTAATATACTAGTACGCGATGCAAGCCCCTTCTGCGGCGCCCATGCGTTCGGTCAAAATGACGCACCGCTGTCATGCCGCCCCTGCACCACCGGCCGGTTTGATACGCTGCTCCGGATTAGTATATTAAGATGCACGCGGTGGAGCGCTGAACGACATGGCCGGTATCATGACGACGAGCACGGATCAGGAAGCCGCGAATGCGGGCCGGACGCGCCGGCGCGGACCGGCGAAGCCCGTTGCCCGCCCAGTGCAGCGGGGCGCCAGCGTCGCCGCCACCATCTACCGCGACCTGCGCGACGCCATCGTCTCGTTGCGCCGCGCACCGGGCGAACCGGTGGTGGAGAAGCAGATCGCCGAGGCCTACGGTGTCAGCCGCACGCCCGTGCGCGAGGCGGTGCTGAAGCTGGCCGACGAAGGGCTGATCGAGATCTTCCCGCAATCCGGCACCTTCGTCGCCCGCATCCCACTCTCAACCCTGCCCGAGGCCATCGCCATACGCCGCGCGCTGGAAGAGGCGACGGTGCGTTACGCGGCCGAGCGGGCGACCCGCAGCCAGATCGCCAACCTGCGGGCCAACCTGGAGCTGCAGCACGAGCGCGAAGCCGCCGGCGACCGCGAGGGCTTTCACGACGCCGACGAGGCGTTCCACGCGCTGCTGGCCGAAACGGCGGGCTACCCCGGCTTCTGGACGGTGACACAGCAGGTGAAGGTGCAGGTCGACCGTTACCGTCACCTGACGCTGCCGGTGGCCGGCCGCATCGGCAAGGCCATCGCCGAGCACGAGGCCATCGTCGAGGCCATCGCCGCCCACGACCCCGACCGCGCCGCCAGGGCGCTGACCGGGCACCTGGACGACCTGCAGCTGGCCATCGGCGACGCCCAGCGCGCCAACCCGCTGTACTTCACCACCTGACGCCGCCTTCCACCGCGTAATGGGGGTACGGACGGCGGCGCTTCGCCGTCCGTGTTAGTGCACATGCGCTTTACATAAGCATGTGTGGCTAGCGCATACTGCCGCGCCTTCAGACACTCACCCGCCCGGTGGGGAGTTTTTAAAAACCCCCGCGAATATCGCCTCTCAACCGATAACGAGTTGAGCGACATGACGCGCATCCATAGACATGGCACAAGACATGGCACATATCAGGCGGACCAGCGACCGAACCATCCATACGACGGCATAGAAACACTGACGGTCACCGATTTCGACGCGCTCCGCCGACACGTTCCCGCGTGGGACAGGCTCGCCGAGGAATCGCCCCAGATGATGCCGACCCTGCTGCCCGTCTGGATCGACGCCTTCCTGCAACACTGCATCCGCTCGACCGACCGCTGGTTCTGCAGCTTCGCCTACGCCGGTGAAAGGCTGGTCGGGGTGTTCCCCGTCATAACCGGACCGCACCGGATCCTCGGCCACCGCCACCCCGTGCTCCGCACGCCGTACGACGTGGACTCCAACTCCGGCGACATCCCGCTGGCCGCCGATCAGGCCGCGCCGGCGTTGCGCGCCCTGCTGGCGCAGACGCGCGCGGCCGTGCCCCGGCACGTCGGCATCGACATGAAGCACGTGCGCGAAAGCTCCCCGCTGGTGGCGGCGCTGCGGCAGGATCTGGACGGCTACCTCCTCCTTCCCGGCCCGGTCTCCAAGGGATCCGTCATCCGGTTCGCCCAGGCGCCCGGCGGTCGGGCGGTGGAGGTCAGCCGGAACCTGCGCCACAACCTGCGCCGCGCGCGCAAGCGGCTGGAGAGCCGGGGCGCGGTCGCCATCGAGATCCGCGACGGCGCCGCGGCCACCCCGGACTTCCTGCCGGAGTTCCTGGCCGTCGAATCCTCCGGCTGGAAGGGCCGGCGGGGGACCGCCATCGCCGTCAAGCCGGACGTGCGCGCGTTCTACACGGCGCTGGTGGAGAACCTGTGCGCCCAGGGGCGGCTGGAATGGCACATCCTGCGCGTCGGCGGCCGGACCGTCGCCGCCGGAATGGGGGTCCGCTGCGGAAGCTCCCTCATGCTGCCGAAGATCGGCTACGACGAGGACTACGCCGACGGCGATCCCGGCAACCTCCTGACGGACGCGGTGATCAAGAGCGCGCTCGCCCGCCCCGGCATCAGCGAGATCAACCACGTGAGCGACCAGACCTGGCATCGGCTGTGGCACATGGACCAGGACGACTACATCGACGCGACGCTGATCCGCCGAAACGCGCTGTCGATCCTGTTCCAACTCCTGCCGAAACGGCTCAAGACGGCTTTCCGGGACGTCCGCCAGCCAAAACCCGCCGCCGCGCCGCCGGCTACGCCGCCGCGCCCATCGGCGTGAGCGTGGCCACAAGGCCGTCGAAGGCGTCCAGGAAGGCCGGCATGGACGGCGCCGCCGCGTCGAACGTCACGTGCACGGCGCCGTCGGCCGTGCTGCTTACGATGAACGGGACCTCGGCGTTCAGCCGGTCCAGGCGCAGCGTGCCGGCGGCGCCGGCCGACAGCCCGTCGCCCCCCTCCAGCATGGCGCCACCGGCCGACAGGTCGGTCACGGTCACCGTGTGCCGCCGGCCCTGGGCGGTCACCGTGGCGGCCTCGCGGACGCGGTAGCGCGGCTGACGGCGCCGGTCGGCGGCGGTGGTGGAGGTGCGCACCACCCGCACCAGCACGTGGCGCAGGTCCTCGATGCTGCGCGCCATTTCGGCGGAGCTGCTGCGCACGTGCGCCGCCTGCGCACCGGTCAGGTCGGCGTCCTGCGACACGGCGGCGATGCAGGTCGTCACCTCCTGCGCGGCGGCCGAGGTGACGCCGACGTTCCGGTTGATCTCCTGCGTGGCGGCGGCCTGCTGCTCCATCGCCGCGGCGATGGCGTCGGAGATGCGGTCGACGTCGGCGATGGAGGCGCCGATGGCGGCGACGGCGGTGACGGCGCCGTCCGTGGCCTCCTGGATCTCGGCGATCTGGCGCTTGATCTCCTCGGTCGAGCGGGCGGTCTGGTTGGCGAGGTTCTTGACCTCGCTCGCCACCACGGCGAAGCCCTTGCCGGCCTCGCCCGCGCGGGCCGCCTCGATGGTGGCGTTCAGCGCCAGCAGGTTGGTCTGCCCGGCGATCTCCTGGATCAGGGTCACCACCTCGCCGATGCGGCCCACCGCATCCGACAGCGTGCGGATGGTGCCCTGGGCCTGGTCGCCGGCCTTCACGGCCTGCTGCGTGACGGCGCTGGAATGGGTGATCTGCGCGGAGATCTCCTGGATCGAGGAGGCCAGCTGCCCGGTGGCGACGGCCACCGTCTGGGCGTTGGCCAGTGCCTGCTGGACGGCGGCGGCGACGCTCTGGGCGTTGGCGTTGACCCGCTGGGCGGAGCTGGACATGATCTCGGCGTCCTTCAGCATCTCGCCGGTGTGGCGGGCCACCTCCTCCACCGCGCGGCTGGCCTCGCGCTCGACCGTCTCGGCCATGCCGCGCAGGGCCTTCTCGCGCTCCTCCTCGGCCTGGCGGGCCAGCGCCGCCTCGCGCTCGCGCTGCTCCAGCAGGCTGCACCGCATCTGGTCGAGCGAGCCCAGCAGTTGCCCCAGCTCGTCCGAGCGGTCGAAGGGACGGGGGTGCGTCAGGTCGCCGCCGGCGATGGTGCCGGCCAGCGACACCGCCTCCCCCAGGGCCGCCAGGATGTCGCGCGACAGGAACACGGCCAGCGCGATGCCCAGCAGCACGGTGGTGCCGCCGACGAGGATGGTCAGGTTGCGGGCGGTGTCGATCTGGCCCCGGCTGGACTCCATGAACTCGAAGCCGTAGGCCTTCGCCTCCTCCACGCAGATGTCGATCTTCTCGCGGATGGCATTCGCCATCGCCTCGATATCTCCGGCGGCCGGGCGCGGCCGGCCGTCGAACAGCGCGCCCACCCGCGCGTCCCAATCGCGGATCGCGGCGTTCACCGCTTCCACGTTCGCGCGCATGGCGGCGTCGGGCGCGCGGCTGGCGGCGACGCCCAAATCGTCGGCCAGCAGCGCCCGCGCGTCGGCGTAGCCGCGCCGCACCTCCTCCGGCACGGAGGCGCCGGTCCCCAGCGCCACGACCGCGAGGCGGCGCATCTCGCTGAAGTCGCTCTGCGCGGAGCGGGCGCCGTCGGTGGACTGCAGCACCTTGTCGTACATCACGACGGCGATCTGGCCGGTCATCACGACGTTGTAGAGCGCATACAGGCCGGCGATGCCCGACATCACCAGAAGGGCGATGAAGCCGCCGTACAGTTTGGCCCTGATGCTGTGGTGCGCGAGCATGGGAGGTTCCTTCAGGCGCGGGCGGACGCGGTGCCGTCGGCCGGCGGATCAGTTGGTGACGTGGATGCGCAGCTTCATGCTGGGGTGGATGGCGCACTGGACGTCGACGTCGCCCACCGCGTCGAACTTCACGTCGCTGGCCTCTCCCGGCTTCTGGGTCTTCACGTCGAAGGCGTTGCCGGGCGACTGCGAATAGACGTTGTGGGTGATCTGGTCCTTGTTGACGAAGCGGACGGTGTCCCCCTTCCGGATGGTGATCTCCGTTTCGGAGAACTTCTTACCCGCCTGCTCGACGGCGATCGTCTCGGCAAGGCAGGGCGCGCCGACCAGGGTCAGCGCGGCGGCGGCGAGAAGGATGCGCATGGGTCTGTTTCCCGTGTGACGGCGTTGGGTGATGTGGTCAGAAGCCCGGCGCCTGGGCCGGCACGGCCAGCGCGGGCAGGGCCACCGGCTCGGCGTCGCCGGTGAGCGTGAGCATGAAGGCGACGAGGTCGTTCTTCTCCCCGGCGGTGAGGTTGAGCGGCCGCATCTCGCCCGACAGGCTGGGGCGCGCGACGCCGCCCTTGTCGTAGTGCTCCACCACCGCGTTCAGGTCGGCCAGCGAGCCATCGTGCATGTACGGCGCCCGGCGCGCCACGTCGCGCAGGGTCGGCGTCTTGAAGGCGTGCTGCATGGACGTCAGCGGCACGAACTTGCCGCGCCCGATGTCGCCGTCCGGCAGGCCGACGTCGTGGAATCCGTGGTCGGTCAGGTTCCAGCCGGAATGGCAGGCAGCACAGTTGGCCTTGGTGTTGAACAGCACGAAGCCGCGCTTGGCCGCCGCGCCGATGGCCTGCTCGTCGCCCGCGATCCAGCGGTCGAACGGGGCCGTGGTGGAGACCACCGTCCGCTCGTAGGTGGCGATCGCCTTCGCCACGGTGGCGAGCGTGATGCCCTCGCCGGGGAAGGCCTGCTGAAAGGCGAAGCGATAGCCGTCGATCCGCGACAGCTTGGGCACCACGTCGGCCAGCTTCAGGTTCATCTCGTCGGCGGACTCGACGGGGCCGAGCGCCTGATCCTCCAGGCTGGTCTTGCGGCCGGCAATTTTATTCTTGCGTGCGCGTAGCACACCACGAAAGCCCAACGGCGGCCGGTCGTTGCGTCCCGGCGGGACCGGCAGCGACAATATGCCCTAAGACATATTCTCTTCGGACTAGCACTCTGCACGCCCGAACAGCATCGCGAGTCCCTTCCGCAACCCTGTTTCGCAGCGGAACCGCCAAACCATGACGGCCCAACCATGAGCGAAGTGACGGCGAACGGCCGTATGGACAGGCGCGGCGCGCTGGCGGCGTGCCGCGACTGGTGGCGCACGCGCTGGGTGCTGGTCGCCGCCATGGCGCTCACCGCCGCGGCGCTGGCCGGCGCCTACGTCTGGGCCGACGGCGTGCGGGCACGGTCGGCCGTTGCGGAACTGCGCGCGGAAGCCGCGGGTGCCGCCAGCGCCTTCGGCAGCAGCCTGTCGAACGCCGTCAACAACCGGCTGGCGCTGGTGCGCGGTCTCACCGCCTTCGTCACGGCGCAGGCGCCCGAGGGCCAGCTCGACACGGGGTTCCCGATGTTCGCCGACGCCCTGCGGGCCAGCATGGCGGGCATCCGCAACATCTCGGTCAGCCCGGATTTCGTGGTCCGGCTGGTCAACCCGGTGGCCGGCAACCAGAAGGTCATCGGCAACCACCTGCTCAACGACCCGCGCCCCGGCTTCGCCGACACGGTGCGCCGCGCCATCGAGACGAGGGAGGTCACCACCCACGGCCCGCTGCCGCTGATCCAGGGCGGCATGGGGCTGATCGCCCGGCAGGCGGTGTTCGTGGACGGCGCCGTCTGGGGCGCCGTCGGCGTGGTGCTGGATTTCCAGCCCATCCTGGACGAGGCCAACCTGACCTCGCTGGAGCCGCGCTACGCCTGGTCCATCCGCCGCAGCGACAAGGGCGTCGTCGCGGGCGACCCGGCCGTGTTCGTCATGGACCCGATCGTCGAGCGGATCGACGTGCCGGGCGGCGATTTGGAACTGGCCATCGCCCCGCATCGCGGCTGGGCCGCCACCGCCGACGCGGTGAACGAGCACTGGCTGTTCTCCGCCTTCTTCCTCGGCCTCGCCCTGCTGATCGAGCTGATCGTCTTCCTGGTGGCCGAGCGGCGCATCACGCTGGCCTCCCTGGTGGAGCGGCGGACCCGCGACCTGGAACTGGCCCGGCGCGAGGCCGACCGCAAGGCCGAGGAGCTGGCCGTCGCCAAGCGCGAACTGGAACAGTTCGCCTACGCCGCCGCGCACGATTTGCAGGAACCGGTGCGCGCCGTGGTCAGCTACACCCAGATGCTGGCGCGCCACCTCGGCGACCGCCTGGACGGCGAAGGGGAGGAGTACCTGCACACCGTGGTGGAAGGGGCCACGCGCCTGAAGGGCCTGCTGCGCGACGTGCAGCTGTTCATCGCCGAGGACCGGGCGCCTCTGCCCGACAGCCCGCAGCCGGCGGAGAAGGCGCTGGACGCCGCCCTGGCGGCGGTGCAGCACGCCATCGCGCACACCGGGGCGTCCGTCGTGCGCGCCCCGCTGCCTCCCGTCATGGCCGACGAACGGCGGCTGCGCGAGATGCTGGCCATTCTCATCGCCAACGCGCTGGAGTACCGCCATCCCGACCGCACCCCGGACGTGCGCATCGGCGCCCACCGGGAGGACGGCTTCGACGTGCTGACGGTCGCGGACAACGGCATCGGCATCGATCCCGCCTACCACGAGCGCATCTTCGAGGTGTTCCGCCGCCTGCACCCGCGCGACCGGCACCCCGGCACCGGCATGGGGCTGGCCATCGCCCGCAAGATGGCCGAACGGCTGGGCGGCGCCATCACGGTCCGCTCCGAGCCGGACAAGGGAAGCACCTTCGCCATCCGCCTGCCCGCCGCGGCCGAGGGCGCCGCCCCGTGAGCACGGCGCCGCGAACCCCGGCAAAAGACGCCCTCGCCTTCGGCACAGCGTGCTACAGTCCCTTCTGCCGGCCCACCGCGACGGGCCGTCACCGCCGGAAGGAGTTCCAGCCATGCTGACGCTCGTCTACCGCAGCGAGATGACGCAGTCCTTGTCGGCGAACCGGCTCGCGGAACTCTGCCTGCTCAGCGCGCGCAAGAACCAGAGGCTGGGCGTCACCGGGTTCCTCGTGCACTTCCACGGCATCTTCCTGCAGATTCTCGAAGGCCCGGCCGACGTGGTGGAGACGCTGTTCGCCACCATCGCCGCCGACGAACGGCACCGGAACGTCGACGTCCTGATGCGCGACGACAGCGAGGGCAAGCGCAACTTCGCCTTCTGGTCCATGAACCTCGGCCCGCTGGACGACGCCGGCTTCCGCGCCCGGGTTCTGCAGGGCGACATGTCCGGCCAGGAATTCGCCGCCCGCACCCGCGACCCCGACGGCGCGCTGGACCTGCTGATGCGGGCCTACACGGAGGCCTGCATCCTGTCCCACGTCGACCCGGCGGCGCACGACCTGACCAGCGGCACCATTCCCGCCTGGATCCTGCCGACGCACATGGCCCAGCATGCGCAGCCCTGACACGGCCACCGGGAAACAAAACAAGCAACGCAATAAAGATTCTTTACCAGCGCGGGCGAAGGATCTTTCAGCAATCCTTGCACACGGCTTGCCGCTGGCTTGGCCTGCGACAGAATGCCGCAGGGCGGCGCCTTCCCGTAAGCACTCGAAACCGTCATTATAACCATCGTCATATGAATACCGCCGTATGTGCGGCGGCACCGGACGCTCCATCCCCCTTCCGGAAGCGAGAACGCCCATGTCCGCGGACGTCCTGCCGGCCGAACGTCTCCTCGCCGCCCGGCGGCGGCGGTTCCAGGTGCAGGCGTTGCGCGACCTGCGGGTGGTGGAAAACAACCTTCAGGTCATGCTGTGGGCCGTCCGCAACGTCGAGGCCAGGATGCAGCGGATCGGGCGGATGTTCCGGCACGTCGGCGTCCGCCACGACGCCTATGCCGCGCTGATCGGGCGCTGCCAGGACGCGCTGCTCAGCACCGATCCCGACCGTATGGCCGAACTGCGCGACGGCATCGTGCGGACGCACGAAACCCTTCTCGCCAGCCCCTTCAACCGCCCCCGGAGTCCCCAATGAACGACACCAGCAGCGTCTCGGGCCGCTTCAAGGTCGGAACCCGCATCTACGCCGGGTTCGCCCTGGTCCTCGTGCTCCTGATCGTCCTCGCGGCGTCCGGGTACCGGGCCCTGGGCTCGGCCGAGCAGGCCTTCGACCGCTACGCCTCAATCTCCGACAACGCGGCGCGCGTGCTCGACATCGCCGCCGATGTCGGGCACATGCGGCGCGCCGTCGTCACCTTCTCGCTGTCCGGCGACCCCAAGGCGGTCCAGCAGGTGCAGGAGATCCAGCGCAGCCTGCGCCCGGCGCTCCAGGCGGCCGCGGCGGCGACGCTGGACCCCGAACGGCGGCGCGGGATCGAACGGATGACCACCCTCTTCGATTCCTACTCCACCCGCTTCACGCAACTGGTCGAGGCGCGCCGCCAGCGCGACCGGTTGCTGGACGAGCAGGTGAACCCCCAAGGCACCAAGGCGCGCGAGAACCTGACCCGCGTCATCGCCACGGCCATGGCCGACGGCGATGTGGAGGCGGCGGCGCTGGCCGGGCAGGCGCAGGAGAAGCTGATGCAGCTGCGCCTCACCGGTATGCGCTTCCTGGCCGCCCCGGACACCAGACAGGCCGCCGAGATGAAGACGCGCAACGACGACTTCAACGCCGTGATCAAGCCGCTGGCCGAACGCCTGCGCAATCCCGAGCGCAAGCGGCTGGCGGCGGAGGCCGACCGCATTTCCGACCAGTACGTCGAGGCGTTCGACCGGGTCGCCAAGCTGACCCTGGAGATCCAGGCGCTGGCCTTCGACACCATGGCGAAGGAGGGGGCGGAATTCGCCGACGTCACCGATCAGGTGGTGGCGGCCCAGGCGAAGGCGCGCGGCACCATCCTCGCCGACAGCCGGTCCTCCATGGACGTCACGCGCACCACCTCGCTGGCGCTGGGCGGCGGCGCGGTGCTGTTGGGATTCGTGCTGGCGTGGATCGTGGCGCGCTCCATCGTGCGCCCGGTCACCGACATGACCGGCGCCATGACGAAGCTTGCCGCCGGCGACCTTGCGGTGGCGGTCCCCGCGCTGTCCAACCGGGACGAGATCGGCGCCATGGCCAAGGCCGTGCAGGTCTTCAAGGACAACGCCATCGCCAAGCAGCGCATGGACGAGGCCGAGCGCGAGCGCCTGGAAGCCGAGCGCCGCGCCGAAGAGGCCCAGCGCGCCCGCGAGGCCGCCATCGGCCAGGAGATCGCCACCCTGATCGACGGCATCTCAAAGGGCGACCTCAGCCGCCGCATCGACCTCGCCGGCAAGGACGGCTTCTACAAGACCATGTCGGAGGGCATCAACCGCCTGACCGACACCGTCGAGGGCGTCATCGCCGACTTGGCGGAGGTCATGGGGGCGCTGGCCGGCGGCGACCTGAACAAGCGGCTGACGCGCGACTACCAGGGCGCCTTCCAGAGGCTGAAGGGCGACGTCAACGCCACCTCGGAGAAGCTGGCGGAGATCGTCGGCAACATCACCCGCGCCACCGAGACCATCGCGTCCGCCGCCAGCGAGGTGTCGCTGGGCTCCAGCGACCTCGCCGACCGCACGGAGCAGCAGGCCAGCAGCCTGGAAGAGACGGCGGCCAGCATGGAAGAATTGGGCGCCACCGTCCGCTCCAACGCCGACAACGCCCAGCGCGCCAACCGCATGGCCACCGACGCGCAGAAGGCGGCGGAGAACGGCGGCGCCGTCGCCGAATCCGCCATCGGCGCCATGAAGCGCATCGAGGACGCCAGCCGCAAGATCACCGACATCATCGGGGTGATCGACGAGATCGCCTTCCAGACCAACCTGCTGGCCCTCAACGCGGCGGTGGAAGCGGCACGCGCCGGCGACGCCGGCCGCGGCTTCGCCGTGGTGGCCCAGGAGGTGCGCCAGCTGGCGCAACGCTCCGCCCAGGCCTCCAAGGAGATCAAGTCGCTGATCATGGACAGCGACGGGCAGGTGAAGGAGGGCGTCGACCTCGTCGAGAAGGCGGGCGACGCGCTGGGCGGCATCGTGCAGTCGGTGCGCGAGGTGGCGAGCCTGATTTCCGAAATGGCGGCGGCGTCCGGCGAACAGGCCTCGGCGCTGGACGAGATCAACGCCACCGTGGCGCAGATGGACGAGATGACCCAGAAGAACGCCGCGCTGGTGGAGGAGACCACCGCCGCCGCCCAGGCGATGTCGGGGCAGGCGGACGAGCTGCGCAGCCTCGTCGGCTTCTTCCGCCTGGACGGCGCCGCCGCGCGCCCGGCGGCACAGCCGGCGGCCGCCTACCGTGCGCCCGCTCCGGCCGCGCGGACCACCACCCGGACCGCCGCCCACAAGCCGGCACCCAAGCCCGCCGCTCGCCCGGCGACGCCCAAGCCGGCGGCCCAGGGCAGCGTCCTGCAGCGCGCGGCGGACGGCAGCGACGACGACTGGAAGGAGTTCTGACGCAATGGGAAGCCCGTAGGTTGGGTTGAGCGCCAGCGAAAACCCAACATCGCAGCTTTGCGAACACGTTGGGTTTTCGGCTGCGCCTCAACTCAACCTACGGCTCCCTCTCCCTTACCCCTGCGCGCGAACCTCGACGACGAAGCTCTTCGCCGCGTCGGTGACGTGGTGCATCTGGTCCAGCATGGCGCCCAGTTCGGTGTACAGCTCCTCCGACCCCGCGCTGGCACGGTCGGCGGCGCTGGCGACGGAGCCGACGGCACCTTCCAGTTGGGTGACGCCCTGCGCCGCCGCCACCACGGCGCGGCTGATCTCGCCGGTCGCGGCGTTCTGCTGCTCGACCGCCGCGGCGACGGCGGAGCTGATGGTCTGCAGCTCGCGCACCACCTCGGCGATGCGGTTGATGTCGGCCGCCGCGACGCCGGTGGAGGACTGGATGGCGGCCACCTGGGCGGCGATCTCCTCGGTCGCCTTGGCGGTCTGGTTGGCCAGCACCTTCACCTCGCTCGCCACGACGGCGAAGCCCTTGCCCGCCTCGCCCGCACGGGCGGCCTCGATGGTGGCGTTCAGGGCCAGCAGGTTGGTCTGGCTGGCAATGTCGTTGATCAGGCGCACCACGTTGCCGATGCGGTCGGCACTTTCCACCAGCCCGTTGACCTTCACCACCGCCTCCCCGGCATGGCCGGCGGCCTTCTCGGCCACCTGGGAGGAGTTGCCGACCTGCCCGGCGATCTCGCGCACGGAGCCGGCCAGCTGCTCCACCGCCGCGGCGACGGTCTGCACGTTGTTCGACACCGACTGCGACGTGCTGGCGGCCGAACGGCTCTCGTCCATGTTGCGATGGGCGCCGTCCAGCAGGCCGCGCGCCGTGCCCTGCAGCCGGTCGGCCATGGCGCACACGCCGGCAAGCGCGGTGTCGATGGTGTTCTCGAAGCGGCACGCCACGCCGTCCAGCGCATCCCGCCGCTGTGCTGCGGAGCGGCTTTCCAGCGCCGCGCTTTCGGCTTCAAGCTTGCGCTGCGCGGCCCGGCGTTCCTTGAAGGTGGTGAGGGTGCGGGCCATGTCGCCGATCTCGTCGCGGCGCCGGCACTCGGGCACGTCGACGCTCAGGTCGTCCTCGGCCAGCCGCACCATGGCGGCGCGCACGTGCGACAGCGGCAGCGCGATGCCGCGCGCCACCACCCAGCCGATCAGCAGGCCGAAGGCGCCCAGGCCGGCCACCACCATGCCGAACACCGTCATCATTTCGGTGAACTCGGACCGCAGGTCGTCGGTGTAGACGCCGGTGCCGATGACCCAGTCCCACGGCTTGAAGTGGACGGAGTAGCTGAGCTTCTCGTAGGTCGGCCCCTGCGGGTCGTTGGCGCGCGGCCATTCATAACGCACGAACTCCGGCACCGGGGCCAGCGCGCCGCGCACCGCCTCGCGGATCACGTAGACGCCGTTGCGGTCGCGGATCTCGGCACCGCTGTTGCCGATCAGCTTGGGGTTGGCGTGCATGACGTTGATGATCCGGGAGGTCCAGATCCACAGGTACTCGCCGCCGTTGTAGCGGATGGCGCCGATGGCGGTCTTGGCGCGGTCCTTCGCCTCATCCTCGGCCAGGGCGCCGTCCTGCGCCAGCGTGTGGTAGCGCGTGGCGATGGCGCCCGCGCTCTCGGCGATGAAGCGGACACTGTTCATGCGCTGCTCGACCAGGGCGCGGTTGACGAAGTGCCCGCCCACCGCCGCCACGAGCCCGGCGGCGATGACGGAGAGCGAGGCGAGGAACCCGATGCGCCAGCGCAGGGGGAGGTCGGACAATCGCATGGCGTTCCTCCATGGAACGGAAGTGCAGGAAGGTGATGGTGAAAGGGTGGAGAGGCACGGCGGGGACCGGTGCGGACACCGGTCCCCTTTCGCGTTCGGTCGCTGGCGTGCGGATCAGAGCGTGTAGGCCAGGATCCACAGGAGGAAGAGCACCAGCGGCACGTGGACGATCAGCTGCGTGAAGCAGAAGCCCACGATGTCGCGCGCCTTGAGGCTGAGGACGCCCAGCAGCGGCAGCATCCAGAACGGGTTGATCAGGTTCGGCAGTGCCTCGGCCGCGTTGTAGACCTGCACCGCCCAGCCCATGTGCGCCTTCAGGTCGGCGGCGGCCTGCATGACGTACGGCGCCTCGATGATCCACTTGCCGCCGCCCGACGGGACCAGGAAGCCCAGCACCGCCGAATAGATGCCGATGACCACCGGGTAGGTGTGCACGTTGGCGATGCCCACGAAGATGCTGGCCAGATGGTGGGAGATCGACATCCCGTCGGCCCCGTTGACGGCGGTCAGCATGGTGGCGATGGCGCCGTACAGCGGGAACTGGATCAGCACGCCGCCGGCCGTCGGCACCGCCTTGGTGACCGCGTTCAGGAAGCTGCGCAGGTTCCAGTGCAGCAGCACGCCCAGCATCAGGAAGACGAAGTTGTAGGTGTTGAGGTTCGAGATGACCAGCAGCGGGTCCTTGCTGCTGAATTCCGCGTACAGGAAGCCCGACGCCAGCACGACCAGCAGGATGGGCAGCACGGGGCTGTACTCGAACCACTCGCCGGGGCGGGTCATTTTGGGCGCCGCCTCATGCTTTTCCGAGACGTCGACGCCGAAGTCGGCGGCGGTGCGCACGAAGCGGTCGGCCGGGGCGGAGTAGTAGGCGATCGCCACCGACGCCGCGAAGATCAGCCCGCCCATGACGATGGACTGCCACAGGAAGATGGTCTGGCTGAGCGGGATAACGCCGGTGATGTCGGAGATCGACTTCGGCAGGCTGGCCGGGTTCGCCTGCAGCATGGCCGCGGACGAGCTGAGGCCCAGCGCCCAGGTGGCGCCCAGGCCGAGATACGCGGCGGCACCGGCGGCGCGGTAGTCCATGCGCAGGTCGACGCGGCGCGCCAGGGCCCGCACCAGCAGCGCGCCGAACACGAGGCTGAGCGCCCAGTTGAAGTAGGACGCCGCCATGCTGACGAAGGCCACGAAGGCCACCGCGCCGCGCCCGGTCTGCGGGAAGCGGGCGATCCATTCGATCAGCCGGGTGGCGGGGGGCGAGCTGGCGACGACGTAGCCGGTGATCGCCACCATCGCCATCTGCATGGTAAAGGGGATCAGCGTCCAGAAGCCGGCGCCGAAGCCCTTGGCGATCGCCACCGGCGTGGCGCCGGTCGCCAGGTTGCCCAACGCCACCGCCAGGACCGCCAGCACCACGAAGACGAAGGCGTCCGGGAACCACTTCTCGGCCCATTCGGTGAAGCCGATGGCCAAGCGCGCGAGCCGGCCCTGTTCCTCCGGGGCCGCGTCGGCGGCCGCGTTCCGGCCGCCGAGGTCGCTGTGGGTGATGTGTGCCATGGTTTGGAACCCCTTTCAGGGTGAAGGTCCGGGGTATCAGAGGCCGAGCGGCATGACCGGGACGTTCGCGGGGATGATGAGTTCGGCTTCGGTCGCCTTGATCACGTCGTCGATGGAGACGCCGGGCGCGGTCTCGCGCAGGACGAGGCCTTGGTCGGTCGGCTCGATGACGGCAAGGTCGGTGACCACCAGCGCCACGCGGCGGACCGAGGTCAGCGGCAGCGAGCAGCGCTTGACGATCTTCGACTCGCCCTTGGCCGCGTGGACCATGGCGACGATCACGCGCTTGGCGCCGGAGACGAGGTCCATGGCCCCGCCCATGCCGGGCACCATCTTGCCGGGAACCATCCAGTTGGCCAGCCGGCCTTCCTGGTCCACCTGCAGGCCGCCCAGGACGGTGACGTCCAGGTGGCCGCCGCGGATCAGGCCGAAGGACAGGGCGCTGTCGAAGGACGCGGCCCCCGGCACGGCGCCGATCGGGCTGCCGCCAGCGTCGGTCAGGTCGTCGTCCGCCAAGCCTTCCTCGGGCAGGGCCTGCATGCCGACGATGCCGTTCTCCGACTGGAAGAAGACGTTGATCCCGTCCGGCAGGTAGCGCGCCACCAGGGTGGGCAGGCCGATGCCGAGGTTGACGAGGTTGCCGTCGCGCAGTTCCAGCGCCACGCGCCGGGCGATCAGGGTTTTCTCATCCATGGCGGCGCTCCTTGGCGACCAGGCAGTCGACCAGCACGTTCGGCGTGACGACGGAATCGGGCGGGATGACGCCCACGGGCACGATGTCCTCGGCCTCGGCGATGACGGTCGCGGCGGCCATGGCCATCAGCGGGTTGAAGTTGCGCGCGGTCAGCGCGTACTCCAGGTTCCCGTAGTAGTCCGCGCGCTTGGCCTTGATCAGCGCGAAGTCGGCCTTCAGCGGCTTTTCCAGGAGGAAGAGCTGCCCGTCGACCTCGACGGTCTGCTTGCCCTCTTCCACCACCGTGCCGATACCGGTGGGGGTCAGCACGCCGCCCAGGCCGAAGCCACCGGCGCGCACCCGCTCGGCCAGGGTGCCCTGCGGCACCAACTCGACCTGCAGGTCGCCCTCGATCATCTGCTTCTGGGTTTCGGGATTGAGGCCGATGTGGCTGGCGATGACGCGCGTCACCTGCCGGTTGACGATCAGCTTGCCGATGCCGACGCCCGGGCGGGCGGTGTCGTTGGCGATGATTGTCAGGTCGCGCTTGCCCTGGCGGACCAGCTCGTCGATCAGGCGCGGCGGGGTGCCGACGCCCATGAAGCCGCCGATCATCAGGACCGCGCCGTCGGGTATCGACGCGACGGCGTCTTCGAGTTCACGCACTTTGCTCATGGCGTTCCCCTTTTTGGGGCGGGAGGTATGGGCCTGACGGGGCCGGCGCGATGGCCCCGGCGGCTTTCCCAAGGGGTTGAGCAAAGGGTGTGCCAGCGCCGGGGACGTTGGTGTGCGGGGCTTTCGGCGTATGTCGTCCGGCGAAGGGTGCGCAGCTTTGTGCGCGCTGCGCAGATTCTTGCGCAGCTGGGGAGGTGCAGGCTGGCGCTTGGCGCCAACCTGCGTGACCTCGCCGATTGTATGGATTGTGTCAGGGAGCCAGGAACACCGTGCTCGCCTGACGCACGCTACCGTCGGACGCGCCGGCCAGGGTCACCGCCAGCGGCGTGGAGCGGGCAGTGATGACACCGGCGGGAACGCGGACGTGGATGCGGTAGGTCTGCACGCTGTCGGCCGCCGCCGGCAGTTCCAGCGCACCGCCCTCCGGCGCCGCCGCTCCCACGGCCGTCACGGTGGCGCCGGGAATGCCGGCCACGGTCAGGCGGTAGGTCTCCGCCCGGCGCGCCATGTTGGAGATCTTGACCGTGTAGCTGTTCTGCACGCTGCCGTCGGACAGGGTGACGAACAGTGGCGCGCGGTCGCGCAGCACGGCAACGTCCACATCCGGGCGCAGCAGCAGGCCCGCCGCCATCACGGCGGTGACGGTGACCAGCATCAGCGCGTAGACGATGGTGCGCGGACGCACCAGCCGGTAGGGGGCCGGCGCGCGCGACGCCGCCTTGGCGGCCTGCGCCGCCTGCGTGTCATAGCGGATCAGCCCGCCGGGACGGCCGATCCGGGCCATGACGTCATCGCAGGCGTCGATGCACAGGCCGCAGCTGATGCAGTCCATCTGCAGCCCGTCGCGGATGTCGATCCCAGTGGGGCAGACGTGCACGCACGCCCCGCAGTCGATGCAGTCGCCCAGGCCCTCCGCCTTGCGCAGTTCCCAGCCTCGGTCCTTGCGCAGGGGTGCGCGGCCCTCGCCGCGCCAGTCCTGGTAGGTGACGACGAGGCTCTCGTCGTCCAGCATGGCGGCCTGGATGCGCGGCCAGGGGCAGACGTACAGGCACATCTGCTCGCGCATCAGGCCGGCCATGGCGTAGGTGCAGGCCGTCATGAACAGCATCCAGCCCAGCGCCAGCGGCGACGCCTCCAGCCGCCCGGCATCGGCCAGGAAGCCCGGCGCGTCGATGAAGTAGAGGATGGCGGTGACGCCGGTGACCGCCGCGACCAGCAGCCAGACGGCGTGCTTGGCCGCCTTCTTCAGGAACCACGCGGCGTCGCGCGGCCCCTTGTCCAGGCGGATGCGGGCACCGCGATCGCCCTCGATCCATTCCTCGGCCAGGACGAACAGGTCGGTCCACACCGTCTGCGGGCAGGCGTAGCCGCACCACACGCGCCCCGCCAGCGTGGTCGCCAGGAACAGCCCGAGTGCCGCCAGGATCATGGCGCCGGTCAGGTAGTAGATGTGCTGCGGCCACAGCGCGAGGCCGAACAGGTAGAAGCGCTGGCCGTCCAGGTCGAACAGCACCGCCTGGTCCGGCACGCCCGGCCCGCGGTCCCAGCGCAGCCACGGCAACACCACGTAGAGCGCCAGCAGCACCGCGGCGATCAGCCACTTCATCCGCCGGAACCGGCCGCGCACGGCCTTGGGGTGGATCTTCCGGCGCGAAACGTAGAGCGGGGCCGGGGCGGGTGCGGCGGAGGCCGGGGACCGGGCGAGTGTCTGCATGGCATGCCTTCCTGGCTGATTGCAGGCGGCAATGTATGCATTCAATGTGAGGCAAGCAACGCGAATTGCATGCATTGCGGCGCGATGCCGCAGCCTAGTGGCGGGCTTTGTAGGTTGGGTTGAGCGCCAGCGAAAACCCAACGTCTCCGCAGTGCCAGCGGTGTTGGGTTTTCGCTGGCGCTCAACCCAACCTACGAAACCCCGATGTTCAAATGATCACGCCGCCCGCGGCGGGGAGCTGGTCGAGGGTGTCGGCGATGGTCTCCAGCACCCGCCGGGTCTCGTCGCGGCCGGCCATGGCGCCCAGGCAGATGCGCAGGGCGTCCGGCGCCTCGGGCGTCGTGGCGAAGGCGTCGCTGGCCACCGTGGCGATGCCGCGGGTGCGCAGGTGGGCGGCGAACTCGCCGCGCGACCAGGGCTCGCGCAGGCGCAGCCAAAGATGGAACGCCTCGGGCTTGGTCACGACGGCGTCGGCCGGCAGGATCGCCTCGGCCAGCGCGCGGCGGGCGGCGGCTTCCGCCCGCACGGCACCCAACACGGCGGCAGCGGTGCCGTCGGCGATCCAGCGCCGGGCGACCGCCGCGGTCAGCGGCGACGCCATCAGCGTGGTCGCCCGCTGCGCCGCCGCCACGCGCAGCGCCTGCCGCGCGTCGGGCGCCACCAGATAGGCGATGCGCAGCATCGGCGACACGCACTTCGCCAGCCCGGCGACGTGGAACACGATGTCCGGCGCCAGCGCCGCAAGGGGCGGCGGCGGGTCGGCGGGCAGCGGGCCGTAGATGTCGTCCTCGATGATCGGAACGCCGTGCTCCCGCGCCGCCGCGACCACGGCCCGGCGCCGCTCCGGCGGCATGGTGGCGGTGGTCGGGTTGTGCAGGGTCGGGATGAGGTACAGCGCCTTCGGCCGGTGCCGGGCCAGTGCGGCGCGCAGCGCGTCCGGGTCGATGCCGTCGGCGTCCATGGGCACGCCCGCGATGCGCAGGCCCAGCTGCGCCGCCACCGCCTTGAAGCCGGGGTAGGTCAGCGCCTCGACACACACCGTGTCGCCCGGCCGGGCCAGCGCGGTCAGCAGCGCCAGCAAGGCGCCCTGCGTGCCGGGGGTGACCAGCAGCCGCCCGGCCGCCACGCCGGGCAGGCGCGGCGCCAGCCAGGCGGCACCCGCGGCGCGGTCCTCCATCCCGTCGCCGGCGCCGGGGTAGTGCAGGACGTCGGCCATGCCCAGGTCGGCGGCGGCCGCGGCGATGCCCGCGCGCAGGCGCTCCAGCAAGGCCGGCGCGTCGGGCAGCGGCGGCTGGTTCATCGTCATGTCGACGACGCGCGGCACGGCCGGCGCCGTCGGCGCGCTGCGCTCTGCCGGGGCCGGTGCGGCGGAGGCGGGGGCGCGGACGAAGGTGCCCTGCCCCACCCGCGCGTCGACCAGCCCGCGCCGGCGCGCCTCCAGGTAGGCGCGGCTGACGGTGGTGAAGTCGATTCCCAGGCGCTCGGCCAACTGGCGCTGCGGCGGCAGCCGCTGGCCGGGCAGCAGCGTCCCGGCGCCGACATCGGCGGCGATGGCGTCGGCGATGGCCAGGTAGACCGGCTTGTCCCGGTTGGCGATCCGGGGGCACCAGGAGCCTTGCCGGGCATCGTTCGCGCTGCTCACTCGATCCACTCCGGGCCACACCGAATGTGGGTATTGTATGGACCGCCGGACGGCAACGCGCAAATTTTTTTCGCCGCAGGAGTCACACGGCCGGGGGGCTGCCTCGTCTTGGGTGCGACGACCCTGCAAGACACGGAGTTTCCATGCAGACCCGCTTCCACCCGAAGACCGAGGCGCCGGCCCTGATCGACACCCTGCTGACGCTGCGCGGCCAGCTGACGGCCGGTACCGTCCCGGCCGGCCTGATGCACCTGATCGACCTGCGCGCCTCGCAGATCAACGGCTGCCACTACTGCATCCGCCTCCACACCGGCGAGGCCCGGCGCGACGGCGAGACGGCCGACCGGCTGGAGCAGCTGGCGACCTGGACCACCAGCGACACCTTCACCCCCGACGAACGCGCGGCGCTGGCCTGGACCGAGGCGCTGACCCGTGGCGCGCCGTCCTCGGCGATCGACCGGCTGCACGGCCAGCTGCGCGCCCATTTCGACGACCTGCAGGTGGCGGAGATCACCATGTGCGTGGCCGCCATCAACGCCTGGAACCGCATCGGCATCGCCTCCTACCGCGAGGCCGAGCCGGCAATCGCCGGATGACCGGCACCGCCGTGCACGGTACGCTGCCCGGCATGACCGGGAACGCCGCCGCCGCGCCGAACGCCAGCCGGAACGCCGCCGGGGAAGCCTTCGCGCGCCTCCGGCGGCGACTGCGCGCGCTCGCCTACCGCATCGTCGGCAGCGTCGCCGACGCCGACGACATCCTGCAGGACGCCTATTTGCGCTGGCACGGCGTCGATCCCGCCACGGTCCGCTCGCCCGAGCAGTACCTGACGGCCACGGTCTCGCGGCTGGCCATCGACCACCTGCGCTCCGCCCGCGTGCGGCGGGAGTTCTACGTGGGCGAATGGCTGCCCGAACCGTTCGTCGAGGCGTGGGAGGACGGGCCGGACGCGGCGGTGGAGGCGGCGGGCGACCTGTCGGTGGCCTTCCTGCTGCTGCTGGAGCGGCTGCCGCCGGACCAACGCACCGTCTATGTCCTGCGCGAGGCCATGGACCTGCCCTTCGAGGAGATCGGCGCCATCCTGGAGAAGACGGCCATGGCCTGCCGCCAAGCCTACCGCCGGGCGCGGGAGCGGATCGGCGGCCCGCCGCGCTACGACGCCGACCGGGCGCGGTCCCAGGCCGTCGCCCACGCCTTCCAGGCGGCCACCGCGCAGGGCCGCTATGAGGAGCTGGTGGCGCTGCTGGCCGACGAAACGGTGCTGGTGGGCGACGGCGGCGGCAAGGTGCGCGCCGCCCTCAACCCCATCCATGGCGCGGATCGCGTGGCGCGCTTCCTGGTCGGCGTGCTGGGCAAGCCCGGCCGCGAACTGGTGCCGCTGCCCGGCACGGTCAACGGCCAGCCGGGCTTCGCCCTGCTGATCGACGGCCGGCGCCACGGGGTGATGGCGCTGGACATCCGCGACGGCCGCATCGCCGCGCTGTACCACGTCGCCAACCCCGACAAGCTGCGCCACCTGCCGGAGGATGGTCCGCCCGGCGCCGTCTGAACCGGGCGGACCGCCGCCTACCGGCTGCCGGGGCGCGCCAGTTCCGGGGCCGGTTGCGGCGCCGACCAGCGCAACGGCACGGCGTCGGCCAGGAAGACGCCGCCGGTGACGCGCACGCGCAGCAGCCGCTCCGCCCCGGCGAAGGCGGCGAGGTCGGGACCGTCCCAGATCACCTCCGCCTCCCCCGCCAGCGACAGCAGGCCGCCCTCGGCGAAGTCGATGAACAGCAGCCCGGCCCGCGGAGTCAGCGCCAGATTGCCGAACGTGTTGAAGAACAGGTTGCCGCGGAAGTCCGGTACGGTCAGCACCGTGCGGCCGCCCTCCTCCCCCACCCGGACGAAGCCCGGCGGGCCGCCACGATGCGACACGTCGACCGTCCCGGCCGCGGCGGACGCGATGAAGAAGGTGTCGGACCCGGCGATCAGCGCCCGCGCCGCGGGCGACAGCAGCGCGCCCTCCCCGACGGCGACCGGCTGGGGGGTGCCGCCGGTTGCCGCCGGCTCGCGCGCCTGGATGTACTGCGGGCAGTTGCCGAAGCTCTGCCCGACGCGGACGGTGAAGCCGCCGTTATCGGCCACGGTGATGCGGCCGTTCATGCGGTTGCGCCGCCGGGTCTCCAGCTGGATGCCGAGCAGCCCGGCCTCCGCTCCGGCGGTCAGCCGGCCGTGCAGCGGGTCGCCCGGAACCGGATGCGCGCCGATCACCAGCGTGTGCGGGTCCGGCGATGCCACGAATCCCGGATGCCCGGTGACGATGGACGCCCGCGGCCAATCCTGGCCGTCGAGCGCGCCGACGATCAGGAAGGGCAGCTTGGTGAACAGCTCGCGGTGCTGGTCGGGCATCGCCTCGCGGATGCCGCGCCGGCCGCTCCGCTCGATCCGGTCGCGCACGCCGGCCCGCTCCTGAAGCAGGCGCTCCCCGGCGTGGAAGGGCGACTCCTCCCGGCTCCAGCCCGGAGGCGGTTGGAGAATGGTCATGTCACCCTCCGTTACGCCGCGGCGGGGACGGGCGTGCGCCGCATGGGCACGAAGCCGGGCAGCGCCTCGATGCGCGCCAGCCAGCCGCAGATGCTCGGATAGCCGTCCAGCGGCACGCCGCCCTCCGGCGCGTGCGCCGTGTAGCTGTACAGCGCCACGTCGGCGATGGTCGGGGCATCGCCCACCAGGAAGGCGCTGCCGGCCAGATGCCGGTCCAGCGTGGCGAACAGCTGGTGCGCGATGCCCTTGGTCCGCTCGTGGTCGAGGGCGGCGCCGAACACCGTCACCAGCCGGGCGGACGCCGGGCCGGACGCCAGCGGACCGGCGGCAACGGACAGCCAGCGCTGCACCTGCGCCACCGCCACGGCATCGCGCGGCAGTCAGCGGCCCGTGCCGTCGTAGCGCAGCGCCAGATACACCAGGATGGCGTTGCTGTCGGCCAGCGTCACGTCACCGTCCTCGATCACCGGCACCTGCCCGAAGGGGTTCTTCGCCAGGAACTCCGGCCGCTTGTGGGCGCCGGCCCGCAGGTCGACGTCGACCGGTTCGCAGGGCAGGCGCAGCAGCGACAGCATCAGTTCCACCCGGTGCGCGTGGCCGGACAGCGGGTGGCGGTGAAGCCGGATGGGATGGGCGGGAGCGGTCATGGCCGGTGTCCTTCTCGGCGGTGGTCGGTAAACGAGACGCTACTCATTTCACCGGCGGGCGATAATCCACAGCGTTGACAACGCACCATGCCACTGGCTGAAATAATCCCATGGACCATCTGACCGCCATGCGGGTGTTCGTCGCCGTGGCCGAGGAAAGCGGGTTTGCGCCCGCCGCCCGGCGGCTGGCCATGTCCACCCCCAGCGTCACGCGCGCCGTCGCCGCGCTGGAGGACCGCATCGGCGCCCGCCTGCTGCACCGCACGACGCGGGTCGTGCGGCTGACCGACGCCGGGGCGCGCTACCTGGACGACTGCAAGCGCATCCTCCACGACATCGCCGAGGCGGAGGCTTCGGCCGCCGGCACCCATGCGGAGCCGCAAGGGGAGCTGACGGTCACGGCGCCCATGGTGTTCGGCCGCCTGCACGTGGCCCCGGTGCTGGCCGACTTCCTGGATCACCACCCGCGGGTGACGGCGCGGCTGCTGCTGCTCGACCGCGTCGCCGACCTGATGGAAGAGGGCATGGACGTGGCGCTGCGCATCGGTCCGCTGCCGGACTCGGCGTTGCGGGCGGTGCGGGTCGGCACGGTGCGCCGCGTGGTCTGTGCGGCACCGGACTACCTGGCGCGGCATGGCGTGCCGCGACGGCCGGCGGACCTCAACCGCTTCGACGTGGTGGACTTCTCGCCGGCCGGAATCGGACGGGGCTGGAGCTTCCCCGACGGCGCCGCGGTGGAGACGGTGACCCCGCCCGCCCGGCTGGTCGTCAACACCGCCGATGCCGCGATCGCCGCGGCGGTCGCCGGGCGCGGGCTGACGCGCGTCCTGTCCTACCAGATCGCGGCGGAGGTGCGGGTTGGGAGCCTCACCGTCGTCCTGTCCGATTTCGAACCGCCGCCGCTGCCGGTGCAGATCGTCCATGGGGAGGGCCGGCGCACCTCGGCCAAGGTCCGGGCCTTCGTCGACTACGCCGTCACGCGGCTGCGCGCACTGCTGGAACCCGACCGGTTCGCGGTCTGACATCCGGCCTGCACCCGCTGGCTCAGCCACACGCTGCCCAGCGCCACGGCCATGCCGGCGACCTGCCAGGGCGTCAGCGTCTGGCCCAGCAGCATCCAGCCCAGCAGCACCGCCGTCACCGGGCTGAGGAAGCCCAGCGACGCCACGGCCCCCGGCTCGATCCGCGCCACCCCGCGGAACCACAGGATGTAGGTCAGCGCAGCACCAACCAGCCCCAGGTAGGCCAGGCCGAGGACGTTGCCCTGGGTCAGCGCCGGCAGCGCCGGTTCCGTCCACAGCGCGACGGGCAGCAGCAGGACGCCGCCGGCCGTCAACTGCCACGCGGTGAAGGTCAGCGGCGAGACGGGCGGCTGCCAGCGCCGGCTGAGCACCGTGCCGAAGGCCATGGACACCGCCCCGGCCAGCGCCGCCAGGACGCCGGCCGTGTCCAGCGCCGCGCTGGGCTTCAGCACCAGCAGCGCCACGCCGGCCATCCCCGCCGCGGCCGCCGCGACGGCCAGCGGGCGCACCGGCGAACCCAGCAAGGCGCCTGCCAGGAACAGGACGATCAGCGGTTGCACCGATCCCACCGTGGCGGCGACGCCGCCGGGCAGGCGGTAGGCGGCGACGAACAGCATCGCCCAGAAGAAGGCGAAGTTCAGCGCCCCTAGCAGCAGTGCCCGCGCCCACCAGATCCCCTGCGGCAATTGCCGCACCAGCACGAGCAGGAGGAGCCCGGCCGGCAACGCCCGCAGCATGGCCACCGTCATCGGGTAGCCGGGCGGCAGCAGTTCCGTGGTGACGATGTAGGTGCTGCCCCAGATCGCCGGGGCCAGCGCGGTCAGAAGCAAATCGGTGCGGCGTGCCATGGTGTCGCCTCGCAGGGGATGGTGCCGCCGAGGTTAATTGCTTTCCAAGTGCGCGATAATGCATCGTTCCATGGCGATACTCTTCACCTGTGGTGGATGATCATGGACCGCCTCACCGCGCTGGGCGTCTTCCGCAAGGTCGTCGAGCTGGGCAGCTTCGCCGAGGCGTCGCGGCACCTGCGCCTGTCGCCGGCCGCCGTCAGCAAGAACATCGGCGAGCTGGAGGCGCATCTCAACGTCCGGCTGCTCAACCGCACCACGCGGCGCATGAGCCTGACCGACGCCGGGGCGCGCTATTACGAGCAGATCGCCCGCGCCCTGGACGACCTCGCGGAGGCCGACCGGTCGCTGGGGCCGCTCCAGCACGTGCCCGCGGGCCTGCTGCGCGTCACGGCGCCGATGACGATGACGCTGACCCTCTTGTCCTCGGAGATCCCGGCGTTCCTGGACCGCCACCCCGGCCTGTCGCTGGATTTGAACCTGGACGACCGCCGGGTCGACATCGTGCGGGAGGGCTACGACCTCGCCATCCGTGGCAGCGACAGCCTGGAGGATTCCAGCCTGATCGCGCGCAAGCTGATGACCGTGCGCAACGTGGTGTGCGGGTCGCCCGCCTATTTCGAACGCCGCGGCGTGCCGGCGGAACCGCCGGAACTGGCGCGGCACGGCTGCATCCAGTTCTCCCTCTCGGGCCACGCAAACGAATGGACGTTCCGCAACGGCGACCGCACGGTCCGCGTGCCAATCGACGGGCGCTACAAGGTCACCTCCAGCCTTGCCGTGCGGGACGCGCTGCTCGCCGGCTTCGGGCTCAGCCTCATCCCGTGGCCCTACGTCCGGGCGGATGTGGAGCAGGGCCGCCTGCGCACGGTGCTGGACGACTGGGCGGCGGTGGAGACGTCGCTCTACGCCGTCTACCCGTCCCGCCGCCACCTGGACGCCAAGACGCGCGCCTTCCTGGATTTCGTGGGCGAGGTGCTGGGCGGCGGGTAAGAACCGCCCGCCCGCTACGCCCCCGGCGCCACGACGAAGCAGGCCATGCCCTGTCCGGACAGGCTGGCGCAGGCGGTCGCCGCGTCCTGCTGGGACAGGCCGGACAGGCGGGCGCGGTACAGCGGGCCGGACTGCGTGTCGACCGGCAGCACCACGTGCTGCGCGCGCGCCAGCAGGCCGCCGGGGGCCGAGCGGCGCGCCCGGTCGATCACCCGCGCGCTGTC
>NZ_DASPMG010000089.1:0-10214 GCF_035627195.1 Azospirillum sp. | reverse complement strand
CGACGAGATCCTCAAGCGCTTCGCCTCCAAGGACCTGATGGAGAAGACCGGCATCCCGGTCTCCCGCTGGTTCGACGGCGTGCTGGAGGCCAAGGAGAACATCGACCAGCCGAACGGCATCAAGGGCATGGTGTTCTGGGGCCACGCGCCCAACAGCCAGACGCGCCTGCCGGACATGCGCAAGGCGATGGGCAAGCTGGACATCCTGGTCGTCATCGACCCCTACCCGACGATGACCGCCGTGCTGCACGACCGCAAGGACGGCGTCTACCTGCTGCCCGCCGCCACGCAGTTCGAGACGGAGGGTTCGGCCACCGCGTCCAACCGCTCCGTCCAGTGGCGCGACAAGGTCATGGCCCCGCTGTTCGAGGCCAAGACCGACCACGAGATCATGTACTTGTTCGCCAAGAAGTTCGGCTTCGCCGAGCCGATGTTCAAGAACATCAAGGTGACCGGGAACGAGCCGTCGATCGAGGACACGACGCGGGAGTGGAACCGCGGCATGTGGTCGGTCGGCTACACCGGCCAGTCGCCGGAGCGCCTGAAGCTCCACATGGCCAACCAGCACACCTTCGACAAGACCACGCTGCGCGCCAACGGCGGCCCGTGCGACGGCGACTACTTCGGCCTGCCCTGGCCGTGCTGGGGCACGCCGGAGATGAAGCACCCCGGCTCCGCCAACCTGTACGACAACACGCTCCCCGTCGCCGAGGGCGGCGGCGCCTTCCGCGCGCGCTTCGGCGTGGAGCGCAACGGCGTCACCCTGCTGGCCGAAGGCGCCTTCCCGGTCAACTCCGAGATCAAGGACGGCTACCCGGAAGTCACCATGGCCATGCTCCAGAAGATGGGCTGGGACGCCGAGCTGACCGAATCCGAGATGGCCGTGATCAAGAAGATCGGCGGCGAGAAGATCGGTGCCGTGTCCTGGACCACCGACCTGTCGGGCGGCATCCAGCGCGTGGCGATCAAGCACGGCCTGAACCCGCCGGGCAACGCCAAGGCGCGCTGCGTGGCCTGGAACTTCCCGGACGCCGTGCCGGTGCACCGCGAGCCGCTGTACACGCCGCGCCGCGACCTCGTGGCGTCGTATCCGACCTACAAGGACACCAAGGCCTGGCGCCTGCCGACGCTGTACAAGTCCATCCAGGACCGCGACGTCTCCAAGGAATACCCGATCATCCTCACCTCGGGCCGTCTGGTCGAGTATGAGGGCGGCGGCGAGGAGACGCGCTCCAACCCCTGGCTGGCCGAGCTGCAGCAGGACATGTTCGTCGAGGTGAACCCCACCGACGCCAACAACCTGGGCATCAAGGACGGCCAGATGGTGTGGGTCGAGGGTGCCGAGAAGGGCAAGGTCAAGGTGAAGGCCATGGTGACCGAACGTGTCGGCCGCGGTGTCGCCTTCATGCCCTTCCACTTCGGCGGCTGGTTCCAGGGCGAGGACCTGCGCTCCAAGTACCCGGCCGGCGCCGACCCCATCGTGCTGGGCGAGGCCGCCAACACGGCGACGACCTACGGCTATGACCCGGTCACGCTGATGCAGGAAACCAAGACCACCCTCTGCCGCATTTCGGCCGCCTGATCACGGGAGTAGTTGAATCATGGCTCGCATGAAGTTCCTGTGCGACGCGGACCGCTGCATCGAGTGCAACGCCTGCGTCACGGCCTGCAAGAACGAGCACGAGGTGCCCTGGGGCATCAACCGCCGCCGCGTGGTGACGCTGAACGACGGCAAGCCGGGCGAGCGGTCGATCTCGGTCGCCTGCATGCACTGCTCGGACGCGCCCTGCAAGGCGGTGTGCCCGGTGGACTGCTTCTACCAGACCGAGGAAGGCGTGGTCCTGCACAACAAGGACCTGTGCATCGGCTGCGGCTACTGCTTCTACGCCTGCCCGTTCGGCGCCCCGCAGTACCCGCAGGCCGGCAACTTCGGCACCCGCGGCAAGATGGACAAGTGCACCTTCTGCTCGGGCGGTCCGGAGACCGACCATTCGGACGCGGAGTACAAGAAGTACGGCCGCAACCGCCTGGCCGAGGGCAAGCTGCCGCTGTGCGCCGAGATGTGCTCGACCAAGGCGCTGCTGGCCGGCGACGGCGACAAGGTGGCCAACATCTACCGCGAGCGCGTGGTGGCGCGCGGCTTCGGTTCCGGCGCCTGGGGCTGGGGCACGGCGTACCAGATGAAGTCGGGGTCATAGGGTTGAGTACCCCTCCCCCGCCTCCGGCGGGGGAGGGAGGGACCCAAGCGAAGCTTGGGAGGGTGGGGGCAAGTTGTTGCCGAGGATCAGTGGCCCCTGCCCGCCACGAAGGCCGTTGCCCCCACCCTGCCCGCTTGCGCGGGCTTCCCTCCCCCGGCGGGGCCAGGGGAGGGATAAAAGCCATCCGCGCCGTGCACGGAGAGACGAGATGAAGTCGAGGATCAAGGCGACGCTGACCTGTGCCCTGGGGCTGGCGCTGCTGCTCCTGGTGGCGATCGCCGCCGGCGCGCCGCCGGCCGGTGCCGGCGAGCCGATGCCGTCGGTGCCCACCCAGTCGGCCGCCGGCGCCACGGAGGCCGACCTGTGGCACAGCATCCGCCAGGGGGCGGCGGGCTACACCAGCCTGCCCAACCCGCGGGCCGGCGTGCTGATCCAGTCGGACGGCGAGCAGTGGCGGCACCTGCGCAACGGCCCCGTCGCCACCTACGGCACCTGGGCGCTGGGCGGCATCGTCGGCGCGCTGGCGCTGTTCTTCCTGCTGCGCGGCCGCATCCGCATTGACGGCGCCAAGACCGGCCGCACGGTCGAGCGCTTCAACCTGATCGAGCGGGCGGCGCACTGGCTGACCGCCGTCAGCTTCATCATCCTGGCCTTCACCGGCCTGAACCTGCTGTATGGCCGCGCCCTGCTGATGCCGCTGATCGGGGCGGGGCCGTTCGCCACGCTCACCGGCTGGGGCAAGCTAGCGCACAATTACCTGGGCTTCGCCTTCATCGCGGGGATCGTGCTGATCTTCCTGATGTGGGTGCGCCACAACCTGCCCGACCGCACGGATTTCACCTGGGTCCTGCGCGCCGGCGGCCTGTTCAGCAAAGGCGTGCACCCGCCCGCGAAGAAGTTCAACGCCGGCCAGAAGGTGATCTTCTGGTCCACCGTCGGCGGCGGCGCCATCCTGGGCTTCACCGGCATCCAACTGCTGTTCCCGTTCAGCTTCGGCACCCTGGCCGACATGCAGCTCTACCAGATCATCCACGCGGTGACGGCGCTGGGGCTGGCGGTGATCATCCTGGCGCACATCTACATCGGCTCCATCGGCATGGAGGGCGCCATGGCCGCCATGGGCTCCGGCCAGGTCGAGGAGCAGTGGGCGCGCGAGCACCACTCCCTGTGGGTTGCCGAGATCAAGGGGGAACCGGCCCCCCGCCCCCACCACGCCCCGGCGGAGTGAGGGGGCGGGCGAAAAGCTCCCGAATGGTGTAGTCTCAGCCCTATGACCGGCGGTGGCTTTCCCCACCCCGGCAACCGGATCCGAGGCGTCGGCATGGGGCAGCACAGCGGCAACGGGTGGACGCGCGGCCTGTGGTCCGCGCTGCTCGCCCTCCTCCTGCTCCTCGCCCTGCCCGTTGCGGCGCAGGAACAGCTGCCGCCGCCACCCGAACCGTCCTCATCCTCCGTCCGGCTCAGCGACGGCGCCACCAAGCCGCTGTCCGAACGCGCCGATTTCTGGCGCCACGTGCGCGAGGGCACCGAGGGCGCCGTCAACCAGCCGAACCGCGGCGTGCTGATCCAGCGCCAGGGGGCCGACTGGGGCTCCGTCCGCACGGAACTGGTCGCCACCTACGGCAAGCAGTTGATCGCCGTGTGCCTCGCCGTGATGGCGGCGTTTTTGCTGCTGCACGGCCGGTTCCGCGCATTCGCCGGCATGGTGGGCGACGCGCTGCGCCACCTGCGGCGGCTGGACCGCGTCGCCTACTGGCTGACCGCCGTCAGCTTCCTGCTGCTGGGCGTCTCCGGCCTCACCATCCTCTACGGCCGGCGGATGATCGCGCCGCTGATCGGCAAGGAGACGTTCGCCACCCTGGCCTACGTCAGCAAGGCCGTGCACGACACGGTGAGCTGGGCGTTCCTGGTGGGCGTGGCGCTCCTCATCCTCATGTGGCTGCGCAGCGCCGTGACCGGCCGCAGCCGGCCCGAGCTGCCGCTGTGGACGCGCCGCGGCCCGACGGCAAAAGGCAGCGCCGACGGCGACCCGCAGCCGGCCGCGCTGGGCCACACCGAGCGCCTCGTCTTCTGGTCGGCCATCGGCGGCGGCATCATCGTCAGCTACAGCGGGCTGGCGCTGCTGTTCCCGCTGGCGCTGGTCGAGCTGCAGCGCATGCAGCTGATGCAGATCGTGCACTCCGTCTCGTCGATGACGCTGGCGGCGCTGATCTTCGGCCACGTGCTGATCGCCGCCATCAGCATCCGCGAGAACGCCCGCAAGCTGACCGAGGCCAAGGAGGTGCTGGAGCAGCGCGTGTCCGAGCGCACGCAGGCGCTGCACCGCGTCAACGACATGCTGCGCCAGGAGATCCGCGAGCGCCGCGAGATCGAGATCGCCCTGGAGATCGCCCGCAACGAGGCGGTGGAGGCCAACCGCTCCAAGGACCGCTTCCTCGCCACCGCCAGCCACGACCTGCTCCAGCCGCTGAGCGCCGCGCGCCTCATGGTCTCCACCCTGCGCGAGCGCGCCATGCGGCCGGAGAACCGCGACCTCGTCGACCGCATCCACGTGGCGCTGAGCGGGGCGGAGGACCTGCTGGCCGACCTGCTGGACATTTCCAAGCTGGACGCCGGCGGCGTCACCGCCCGTGTGGCCGAAGTGCCGGTGGACAGCCTGCTGGAATCGCTGGCAACCGAGTTCGCGCCGGTGGCGCGGGAGGCGGGGCTGGAGTTGCGCACCGTTCCCTGCCGGCTGGTGGTGCGCACCGACCCGCACCTGCTGCTGCGCATCCTGCGCAACCTGCTCAGCAACGCCGTCCGCTACACGCGCGAGGGCCGCGTGCTGATCGGCTGCCGGCGGCGCGGCGACGCCCTGCGCTTCGATGTGTGGGACACCGGCATCGGCATCCCCGCCGACCGGCAGCAGGCCATCTTCGCCGAGTTCCACCGCGAGGCGCCGGCCGCCGGCCTGCACGGCAACGGCGCCGGCCTGGGCCTCGCCATCGTCGACCGCATCGCCCGCGTGCTGGAGCACCCGGTGGAGGTGCGCTCCGTGCCCGGCCGCGGCTCGGTCTTCTCGGTGGCGGTGCCGGTCGCGGCCGGCGTCACCGCGGCGGCGCTGGCCCAGCCCTTCAACGCCGACAACGACCTCGCCGGCACCGCCATCCTGGCCGTGGACAACGACGAGCACGTGCTGGTCGGCCTCACCGCGCTGCTGGAGCAATGGGGCTGCACCGTGCTGGCGGCGCGCAACCCGTACGAGGCGCTGGCGGCGGCGCGCAAGCGGCGCTTCACGCCGGACCTCGTCGTCACCGACTACCACCTGGACCACGGCGACACCGGCCTGGAGTTCGTCCGCCGCGCCCGTGCCGAGCTGGGCGGCGTTCCCGCCGTGATCATCACCGCCGACCGCAGCCCGGAGACCCGCGCGCGCATTACCGCGGCCGGCGTCCAACTGCTCAACAAGCCGGTGAAGCCCGCCAAGCTGCGCGCCCTGGTCAGCCACGCCGTGGCGCGGGTGCCGGCAGCGGAGTGAGCGGGCGCCCCGCTACTTCGCGCGAAACCTCGCTTGATTGGCCAGCATCACCGCCTGCGTGCGGTTGTAGACCTTCAGCTTGCGCAGAAGCGCGGTGACGTGCGTCTTCACCGTCGATTCCTTGATGCCCAGTTCGTAGGCGATCTGCTTGTTGGCCTTGCCTTCGGCCATCAGTTCCAGCACGCGCGACTCCGAGCGGCTGAGCTTGCGCAGCGCCGCCGTCTGGTCGCCGGCCGGTGCGTCCTCGGCCGCCGGCTTCGCCACCGGCGCGCTCGGCCACCAGCGTCCGCCGGCCAGCACCTTGGAAATGGCCTCGGCCATCACGTAGGGCTCGGCGGTCTTGGGGATGAAGCCGGCGGCGCCATAGGTGCCGGACTGGTGCACCGTCTCCGGGTCGGCGAAGGCGGACACGATGACGATGGGCACCGACGGCACGGCGTTGCGCAGGCTGACCAGCGCGCTGAACCCGGTGGCCTGCGGCATGGCGAGGTCGAGCAGGATCAAGTCCAGGTCGGCGTCGGCCAGGGCGCGCGCCTCGTCCAGCGTGCTGGCCTCCATCACGTGGAACTCCTCGCCCATGCCGGAGAGGATATCGCGCAGCGCCTTGCGGAACAGCGGATGGTCGTCGGCAATCAACACCGTCAGCATCGATCCCGTGACCCCTCGCCCCCATGGTTCGCCCGCGAACGGCAGTGTCCGGGAATTCCGCGCCCGACTCAAGCATGGCATTGCCTTCCCCGGAACCTCGGCCTCGGCCCGGCCGTTCGCAGGGCGTCGTAACAAATTCTCCGCATCCCGGCCCCGCCCAAAGCGGGTCTCGAACCGGCCGGGTAATCTGCGCTATACCCATGCGCCGGCAGCCGCCCGGCCACGCACGAGGGAGCAGGATGACCATCAGCATCGACATGGGCACGACGTCGTCGGGGACGCCGGCGAAGGTCAACCTTGAGGAGCTGCTGGCCACCCGCCTGCTGGTGCAGGGCAACTCCGGTTCGGGCAAGTCGCACCTGCTGCGCCGCCTGCTGGAGCAGAGCGCGCCCTGGGTGCAGCAGGCCGTCATCGACCCGGAGGGCGACTTCGTCACCCTGGCCGACAAGTACGGCCATCTGGTGGTGGAAGCCGACGAGCACACGGAAGGGGCGCTGACCCGCATCGCCGGCCGCGTGCGCCAGCACCGCGTGTCCACCGTGCTGAACCTGGAGGGGTTGGACGTCGAGGGGCAGATGCGCGCCGCCGCCGCCTTCCTGGGCGGGCTGTTCGACGCCGACCGCGACTTCTGGTACCCGATGCTGGTGGTCGTGGACGAGGCGCAACTGTTCGCCCCCTCGGCCGCCGGCGAGGTGGGGGACGAGGCGCGCAAGATTTCCCTGGGCGCCATGACCAACCTGATGTGCCGTGGCCGCAAGCGCGGGCTGGCCGGCGTCATCGCCACCCAGCGCCTCGCCAAGCTGGCCAAGAACGTGGCGGCCGAGGCGTCCAACTTCCTGATGGGCCGCACCTTCCTCGACATCGATATGGCGCGCGCGTCGGATCTCCTGGGCATGGAGCGCCGGCAGGCGGAGATGTTCCGCGACCTGGAACGCGGCCACTTCATCGGCCTGGGCCCCGCCATCGCGCGCCGTCCGCTGCCGGTGACCATCGGCGGCGTCGAGACGTCGGGCCGCAGCGGCAGCCCCAAGCTGATGCCCCTGCCCGAGGCCCCGCCGGAGGACGTGCACGAGCTGATCTTCAAGCCCGGCGAGCCGGAACCGGCGTTGCGTCCGGCGCCGCCCCGCCGGCCGCCGCCGCAGAACATGGACCTGCTGTTCCAGTTGGCCCAGTCGCGCCCGGCGCTGGCTCCAGCGCCCGAGCAGCCCCCCGCCGACACCGGCCCGGTGATGAGCGAGGAGGAGCGCAACGCCCTGCTGGACGAGGTGCTGCGCCAGGTGCTGTCCGAGCCGGATTCGTCCTTCCGCTCGGTCGCCGTGCTGTACCAGGACTTCCTGGTGCGCTGCCGCATCCACCGCCTGGGCGGCGAGCCGCTGGACCTGCCGGCCTTCCGCCGCAAGCTGGCGACCGCCCGCGCCGGCGTGGCCGCCGAGGCCGCCGGCAGCCCGGAATGGGAGAAGGCGCAGGCCGCCGCGGCGGGCCTGTCCGAGGACATCCAGGGCGTGTTCCTGATGCTGGCCCGCGCCGCGCTGGAAAAGGCGCCCTGCCCGTCCGACCACGAGGTGGCGCGCGCCTGCGGCAGCCGCTCCGCCGGCCGCGCGCGGCGCCTGCTGACCTACATGGAGCAGCGCGACGTGATCGTCTGCCGCACCGACCGCGGCGGCCAGCGCATCATCGCACTCCCCGGCCTGGGCTGGGAAACCGCCCCCGGCGATCCCAACGCCGAAACGCCCCCCGATCCGGATGACGGCGACCTGTTCGCCGTGGCGTGAGGCGTCAGCGGGCGTTCAGCGTCAGGCGCGAGATGAGGGCTCCACGGCTCTGTCCCTTGGCGCGGGCCATGTCGTCGAGGCGGCGCAGCACCCGGCGCGGCAGAGTGATGTTGACCCGCTCGATCGTGTCGTCGAACAGCGCGTCGTCCAGGTCGATGACGCCGATGACCCACCCCTGATACTCGGGGCGGGAACGCACGGCTTCCAGGCTCGACGGCGGCGGGATCGGCTGGCCGCCGTCGAGCGCCGCGTCGATCCAGGCAGCCGCCGCCTCGTGCGCCGCGTCCACCGCTTCATCCAGCGTGTCGCCGGCCGAGAAGCAGCCCGGCAGGTCGGGAACGACCACGCCGAACGCCGTTTCGGACGAGCCGCTTTCGATAAGGATCGGGTAGCGCATCAGAGACCTGCCTGCTTCCGGATCTGGGCGACGAGGCCGGTGCCGAAATCCTTCTTCGGATGCGGGACCACGATGATCCCGGGCCGCATCGGGTGTTTGAAGACGTGATGCGATCCCCGAACCCGATCAAGGGTCCTGCCCGCCGCCGTCAGTTCGCGGATGAGATCGGCGCTCTTCATCGTAAGGTACGCACTCCGATGGCAGTGTCAACGATACACACTGGCAAGCGCAAGGCGCGCGAACGCCGAGGCCGTTGGGAGCGGCCTCGGCCCGGAGCGGGTGTCGCGCTCAGCTCGTCACGAACCAGCTGGCGCTTACCTGCGCGGAGGTGACGCCGGCCAGCGTCACGCTGTCGCCGTTGCCGAAGCTGACCACCGCGCCGGACGCGCTGTCGCTCGCCGTCCAGGTGCGGCCGCCGGCCACGAGGCGGTCGCCGTCGGCGAAGCTGAAATCGCTCACCACGTCGGCGCCGCCGCCCGTGCCGAGCACGAAGCGGTCAGCCCCCGCGCCCCCGGTCAGCGTGTCGGTGCCCAGGTTGCCGTGCAGAACGTCGGCACCGGCATCGCCGGAGAGGACATCGTTGCCCTGGCCGCCGAACAGCGTGTCCGCGTCGGCGCCGCCGCCCAGCGTGTCGGCGCCCTGGTTGCCGTACAGCACGTCGTTGCCCGCCCCGCCGGAGATGAGGTCGGCGCCGAAGCCGCCCTGCAGCGTGTCCGCCCCCTCGCCGCCGCCCAGCGTGTCCATGGTGACCGAGCCGAGCAGCAGGTCGGCGCCCGCCGTGCCCAGGTTCACCACGCTGGTGGTGGTGAGCGTGGCAAGGTCCATCTCGATGCCCGAGAACATGGCCTTCTCCATCCCGTACAGCGTGTCGCTGCCGTCGAAGACGCCCATGTCCAGGCCGCGCACCACGACCACGTCGCCGGTCTTGGTGATGGAGTACATGTCCGCCAGCAGCGTGAACGACGCCGTGTCGATGCCGGCACCGCCGTAGAGCACGTCGTCGCCCTGCATGCCGATCAGCGTGTCGTTGCCGCCGGCACCGCTCAGCGTGTCGTTGCCGCCCATGCCGTTCAGCATCCAGCCGGCGTCGCTCTCGGCCGTGAAGGACTCGTTGGCGGTGGTGCCGACGATGGTGCGCTCGCCGCGGATCACGCCGCTGGTGTCAACCGGAGGAACGGTGACACCCGGCGGCAGGGTAACGCCAGGAGGAAGGGAAAGGCCCATGGTGTATCTCCGAGGATAATTATTAATAAGTTTTTCATCCAGAGGTAGACACCATAGGTGTTACTTGCTTTTTGCGGTGCCGCAACCTGCCCTTTCGTCGCAGGGGGAGGCGTTCGTCTTAGGGCTGCCGGCCTCCTCCGGCCCCTTCAGGCAGACGCCCGGCCCGGCCGCTCCGGCGGGAAGCAGCAGGACGCCCGCCTCCTCGAACGTCCGCACGATCTGCCGGGCCGAGGACGGGTGCAGGTCGTGGTGCCCCTGTTCGAAGCCGCGGATGGTGCTGCGCGACAGGGCGGCGCGCTCGGCAAGGTCGTTCTGCGTCCAGTCGAGAAAGCCTCGGGCCGCCCGGCACTGGCCGGGCGTCAACAGCGCTGCGCTTCCCATGGCGGGCCTTTTTATTTCGACCATTTTGGTTGAAATACGGGCTGCCCACCCCAAATGCAAGGTCCATCCCCACCGCC
>NZ_DASPMG010000088.1:0-24685 GCF_035627195.1 Azospirillum sp. | reverse complement strand
GAGCGGGAGCGCAGGGCCGACTCGCCGGTGCCGACCTGCCAGTACAGGCCCGACAGCGGCCGGCGGAAGCGTGGGTCGCTCAGCGGCTGGCGCACGGCCGGGCGGCCGGCCGCATCCTCCTCCAGCAGGGCGACCAGCTGTTCCAGGTGGGTGGCCAGTTCGGCCTCGAAGCGGCGGCGGACGTGGTCCTGGAACAGGCCGGACAGGATGAAGCCGGCCACCGCCAGCGCCAGCGCGATCCAGACCGCCGCGCCCGCCAGCAGGCGGAAGCGCAGCGAGCCCGTGCCGGCGCGGATCAAGGTTCGTCCACCCGGTAGCCGAGCCCGCGCACCGTCTTGATGACGTCCACGCCCAGCTTGCGGCGCAGGCGCCCGACGAACACCTCCACCGTGTTGGAATCGCGGTCGAAGTCCTGGGCGTAGACGTGCTCGATCAGTTCGGTGCGCGACACGACCTGCCCCTTGCGGTGCATGAGGTAGGACAGCACCCGGTACTCGTAGGCCGTCAGCTCCACCGGCGCCCCGCTCACGGTGACGCGGCCGGTGCGGGTGTCGAGCACCACGCCGCCGCAGGCGATCTCCGCGCTGGCGTGACCCTTGGCGCGGCGGATCAGCGCCCGGACGCGGGCCAGCAGCTCCTCCATGTTGAAGGGCTTGGCGAGGTAGTCGTCGGCCCCGGCGTCGATGCCCTGCACCTTCTCCGTCCACGCCCCGCGCGCGGTGAGGATCAGCACCGGCGTGCCCACTCCGTCCCGCCGCCACGCGCGCAGAACCGACAGCCCGTCCACCTTCGGCAGGCCCAGGTCCAGGATGACGGCGTCGTACGGCTCGGTCTGGCCGAGGAACTGCCCCTCCTCGCCGTCCGCCGCCAGATCGACGGCGTAGCCCTCCCCCTCCAGCCGCTGGACCAGCTGGCGGCCCAGCTCCGGCGAGTCTTCGACGACCAGCACGCGCATGGCGTCACCTCCGCTCCTCGTGATTCCGGTGGCGGCCCTTGACGCGCAGCAGGTCACCGGTGGCGGCATCATACTCCAGCTTCAGGATGCGGCCGTCCGCCGTCATCACCTTCAGCTCATAGCGCAGGGCGTCGTCCTCGTCCTCCAGTTCCACGTCCAGGACGTCGCCGCCGAACGCCGTGCGGGCCTTCTCGACGATCCGCTCCAGCGGCAGGGCGCGGCCGTCGCGCACGGCGTCGCGCGCCCGGTCCTGGTCCTCGTCGGCCGAGGCGCCGCCGCACGCCCCCAGCCACACGGCGGCGAGCAGCCCGCCGAGCACGACCGAAAGGGCGACGCCGCGTGACCTGTGCACCGGAAACTCCTGCAACGATGGCCCGCCGCCGGGCACCCACGGAAGGCAGCATAACGCCGCGAGCATGAACCGGCGCTGAACACCCTTGTCCTCTGTTGAGGACGATTTCAAGGATCGTTGACCTGCGAAACGGCGTCGGGACGGCGGGCACCATGAGCGACCGGTGGCGGGGCATCGCGTACGCGCTTCTCTCGGCCGTGCTGTTCGGTGCCAGCACGCCGCTGGCCAAGGCGTTGCTGGGCGAAGCCGACCCGTGGATGCTCGCCGGGCTGCTGTACCTTGCGTCCGGCCTGGGGCTCGGCGTGGTCCGCTACGCCCGCCGGATGCGGGGTGGGCCGCCGCCGGAGGCGCCACTGACCCGCCGGGACCTGCCGTGGCTGGGTGCCGTCATCCTGTCCGGCGGCATCGCCGGCCCGGTGTTGCTGATGATCGGGCTGGGCACGACGCCGGCCTCCACGGCCGCGTTGCTGCTGAACCTGGAAGGGCTGTTCACGCTGGGCATCGCCTGGGTGGTGTTCCGCGAGAACGTCGACCGGCGCATCGCGCTGGGTGCGGCGGCGATCCTGGCCGGAGCCCTGCTGCTGGCATGGAGCGGCGGGCCGGAGGGCATCGGCTGGGGCGCCATGGCCATCGCCGGGGCCTGCCTCGCCTGGGGCATCGACAACAACCTGACCCGCAAGCTCGCATCCGCCGACCCGCTGCAGATCGCCATGATCAAGGGCCGCGTGGCGGGTGCGGTCAACGTGGCGCTGGCGCTCTCGGCCGGTGCCGCGCTGCCGGCGCCCGCAGCACTGCTCGGGACGGCGGCTGTGGGCTTTCTCGGCTACGGCGTCAGCCTGGTGCTGTTCGTCCTGGCGCTGCGGCACCTCGGCACCGCCAGGACCGGGGCGTACTTCTCGCTGGCCCCCTTCGCCGGGGCGGTGATCGCCATCACCGCGTTCGGGGAGCCGGTGACGGAGCGCTTCGTGGCGGCGGCCGTGCTGATGGGCATCGGGCTGTACCTGCACCTCGCCGAGCGGCACGAGCACCGGCACCGGCACGATCCCGTGCGCCACGAGCACCGGCACACCCATGACGAGCACCACCGGCACAGCCACGAGGGCTGGGAAGGACCGGAGCCGCACAGCCACCCGCACGCGCACGCGCCGCTGGACCACGCTCACCCGCATGCTCCGGACCTCCACCACCGCCATCGCCATCGCCATTGAGTGAGGCGTCCTACCCCGCCGTCTCCCGCGTCAGGCTGATGGCCTCGGCCAGCGCGCGCTGCAGGCCTTCGCGGCTGTAGGGCTTCGGCAGGGTGGCGGCACCCGGGTGTGAAAAGCCGGCATAGCCGGTGGCCATCACCACCGCGATGCCGGGCTTGCGCCGCCGCGCCTCGTCCGCCAGGTCGCTGCCCGACATGCCGGGCAGGCCCACGTCGGTCAACAGCACGTCCACCGTCTGTCCTGCCACCGCCCGCCCGGCCAGCGCCGCCAGCGCCTCCTCCGCGTCGGCCGCCTCCAGCGTGTGATGGCCCAGGTCGTCCAGCATCTCCAGCGTGGTCAGGCGGATCAGCGCGTCGTCCTCGACCACCAGGACCGACAGCCGTGCGGGCGGGGCCGGCGCCACGGCGCCGGGATCCGCCTGGGCCGGCGCGTCCAGCACGTGGCGCAGCTTGGTGGCCAGCGCCTCGCGGCTGTAGGGCTTGCTGAGCAGCGACACGCCTTCGTCCAGGCGGCCGTGGTGGACGATGGCGTTGGCAGTGTAGCCGGAGGTGAACAGCACCCTCAGGTCCGGGCAGACCTCCTGCGCGCGGCGCGCGAAGTCGCGCGTATTGATCGATCCGGGCATGACCACGTCGGTGAACAGCAGGTCCGCCCTGGCGCCGCTCTCCAGGAGGTTCAGCGCGGATTCCGCGTTCGTCGCCTCGATGGTGCGGTAGCCCAGCGAGCGCACCAGCGCCACGGCGGCGGCGCGCACGTCGGGGTCGTCCTCCACCACCAGCACCCGCTCGGTGCCGCCGCGCACCTCGGCCGTGCGGGCGTGCTGCTCCTGCTCCGTGGCCTTCACGCGCGGCAGGTAGATCTTGACCGTCGTGCCCTGCCCCACCTCGCTGTAGATCTTCACGTGCCCGCCCGACTGCTTGACGAAGCCGTGGATCATGCTGAGCCCCAGGCCGGTCCCCTCGCCCGCCGGCTTGGTGGTGAAGAACGGCTCGAACACGCGCTCCAGCACGTCGGGCGGCATGCCCGCACCGGTGTCGCTGACGGCCACCAGCACGTACTGGCCGGCCGTCACCTCGGCGTGGCGGGCGGCGTAGGCCTCGTCCAGCTCGGCGTTGCCCGCCTCGATGGTCAGCTTTCCGCGGCCCTGCATGGCGTCGCGCGCGTTGACCGCCAGGTTCAGGATGGCGTTCTCCAGCTGGCTCAGGTCGACGCTGGTGTTCCACAGGCCGCCGGCGACGATCGTCTCGATCTCGATGGATTCGCCCAGCGTGCGGCGCAGCAGGTCGGTCATGGTCTGCACGACGCGGCCGAGGTTGACGACCGTCGGGCTGAGCGGCTGGCGCCGCGCGAAGGCCAGCAGCCGCGCCGCCAGCGTCGCCGCGCGGTCCACGCCGGCCAGCGCGTTGCCGACCAGCGACAGCGCGTCGCCGTCCAGCGCCCGCCCGCGCAGCAGCTGCAGGTTCGCGCCGATGACCTGAAGGTGGTTGTTGAAGTCGTGCGCGATGCCGCCGGTCAGCTGCCCGACCGCCTCCAGCTTCTGCGACTGGCGCAGCGCGAATTCCGCCACCTCGCGCCGCTGCACCTCGGCGCGCAGCTCGGCGTAGGCGGCCAGTTCGCCGCGCGCCCGGCGCAGCGCCACCCCGGCCGTGACGGCGAGCGCCAGCCCGGCCAGCAGCGTCAGCCCCACCAGCGGGCCGGTGTTGCGCAGCCAGGTCACGAGGATGGCCGAGGTCTCGATGCCCGCGCTGACGTACACGTCGTGCCCGCCGACCGGACGCACCACGTGCAGCCGCTCGACCCCGTCCAGCACCGACGTGGTGCGGTAGGTGCCGCCCCGCGGCGAGGCGGCGACGGTGCGCATGAAGCCGCTGTCGCGCTCCATCGCCGCGACGCCGGTGGTCGTCTCCGGCTCGCGCAGCAGCACGGTGCCGTCGCCGCGCGCCACGGTGACGGAACGTCCCCCGGACTCGCCCAGCGTGCGGAAGAAGTCGACCAGCGGGGCGACCGGCAGGGCCGACAGGACGATGCCGCCGAAGGCGCCGTCGGCGCCCTGGATCCGGCGGGCGAAGGGAAGGATGGTGACGCCGGTGACGCGGTCCGTCACCGGCCGGGCGATCAGGGTAGGCGGGCCGCCGTCGCGCAACGCCTTGAAATAGGCGCGGTCGGCGAAGGAGAGGTCCGGCTGGACCCGGTCGACGCTGCTGGCGATCGGCCGTCCGTCCGGGTCGATCACCGTCAGCGCCGACAGCTCGGGCGAATCCGACACGAAACGGACGAGCATCGCGTTCAGCGCGTCCGGCGTCGGCGGGCGGTCGGGGCTGCCGGCCGTCAGGCGGGACGCCGCGCGCGACGTGGCGAAGACGTGGATTTGCAGGAGTGCGCGCAGATGGTCGGCCAGCACGCGCGCGCTGCGGTCCGCCACCGCCTCCGCCTCGTGCTGCGCCTGCGCGTACCCCTGCCAGCCCAGCGCGCACGCCAGCACGGCGGGCGCCACCACCGCCGCGATCAGCAGCCGCTTCAAGGCCCTGGGGGTACCCCCAAGCTCCTTCATGTCGGATATCCACACGTCCTCGAAACCGAGACGCAGGCATAGCCTAAGGTTGTGCCCGGCGCCATTCGTCGGGACGTCGTATTCCGTTCCGGAGCTGGGCCCATTCAGCGGGTGCTGTGGGGCGTCACCCCCGGCCCAGCGTGCGGCGGAAATAGACCACCCGCTCGGTCTCCTCGAAGCCGAGCGCCCGGTGCATCCCGTGGGAGCCGCGGTTGCGGATGTCCGCGTCGGAAGCGAGTTCCGAACAGCCCAGCCCCACTGCCCACGCCTCGACCGCCTGGACCAGGAGGCGGGCAACGCCGCACCGGCGTTTCCCGGGGAGCACGTAGATGCCTTCCAGGAAGGCGACCGGCGACGTCTCGCACCCATTGACATAGTCGTGCCGCAACGTGGCTTCCGCGAACCCGGCAACCGTGCCCCGGGCGTTGTACGCCAGGAAGGCGACCGCCCGGTCCGGCGTGCCGAGCAGGGCCGCGGCCTCCTCCCGGTGCGCGGATTCCGTCGCCTGCGGCCACAGCGCGCGGCGCAGGGCGGCCCAGTCCTCCAGCATCCCGGGCGTGGCTTTCTCGATGCGCATGCCGCCTCCAAACAAAAGGGCCGCGCCCGAAGGCGCGGCCCAGACCGCGACCCGTTGCGGCGCCCCGGCAGCCGCGAGATGTAGTCAAGCCCGCGCCGCCGCCAAGAGGGGGGCCGGCCGCCGCGCCGGCCCTTCCCGCGGGACGCGGTCAACCCCCGTAGGACAGCGTGAACGTCGTGCCCTGGCCGCCGGCGATGTCGACGCGGCCGCCCACCTGCTTGGCGATGGCCTGCACGAGCCGCAGCCCCGTCCCGTTGCCCGGCGTCGCCGGTGCACCCACGCCGTCGTCGCGCACCGCCAGCACGCCGGGCTGCCCGCCGTGCGGCCGCCGGAAGGTCACGACCACGTGGCCCGCCGCGCCGCCGGGGAAGGCGTGCTTGAGCGCGTTGCCCAGCGCCTCCGTGGCGATCAGGCCCAGCGGGATGGCGGTGTCCAGGTGAACCGGCGCCCCATCGGCCGCGACCGCCACCGACACCCGGCCGGCAACGCCGAAGCTGTCCACCAGCGCGTCGCAGAGTGCCCGCAGATAGCGGCCGAAGTCGATCTCGCTGGTCGCCTCGTGCTGGTAGAGCGCCTCGTGCACCAGGCTCATGGCGGTGACGCGGCGCAGCGTGTCGTTGAACGCCTCGCGGATCGATACGTCGGAGGAGCGCAGGGCCTTCAGCGTCAGCAGGCTGTTGATGATCTGCAGGTTGTTCTTGACGCGATGGTGCACCTCGCGCAGCAGCACGTCCTTGTCGGCCACGGCGCGTTCGAGGTTCGCGGTCGTCTGCTGAAGCACGGCCAGGGCGGCGCTGAGGTCGGCCGTGCGCGCCTCCACCCGCCGCTCCAACTCCTCGTTGGCGCGGCGCAGCTCCTCCTTCGCGCGCTTCAGCGCGCCGTTCTCGATGAGCGTCCAGTCGCCGTGCCGGCGGGCCAGCGCGAACTGGTGGTTCTTCACCACGTCCATGACGTCGCCGGCCGAACTCTTCGCCAGGCAATAGCTGCACAGCGCGAGCACCCGGTGGTCGCAGAAGCAGTCGTTGACCTTCTCCTCGTACTCGGTGAAGGAGTCCCAGTCCTCGGCCTCCAGGAAATAGGTGTTCCCGGTGAGGCGGAAGCCGTCGTAGCCGCGCGCCAGCGCCTGCTCCTTGCGCCGGATCCAGCCGGCGATCACCTCGTCCGCGCCCAGCTTGCCGGTGCGCAGGTACCAGTCGCCGTGGTCGACGATCTCGATCTGCCCCTTCTTCAGCCGCGCGTCGGCGTCGGGGACGGCGTTGCGCAGTGCGTCCAGCGCCTCGTGCGCGCGCAGCGGCGGCGAGGTCACCCACATGCACTGCTCGTTGGCATCCAGCCCGGCCTTGAAGTAGGGCACCAGCGTATCGACCAGATCATCCGCCGTTTCGTAAAATTGGCAGAAGTGGCTTCCCCACGGTATGCTGCCCACAGCCGGGATTCCCGTGTTGGCCAGTTCGCTCATCTTCACCCTCCGCGTTTTGGCAAGGGTAGTCGCCCACGGGCGTGCAAGGAAACTCCACTTAGTAGGTAGCGTCTTCTATGACCCTGGGCATCCTGATCGTCGAAGACGAAGCGGTCGTGGCGCTTGCCAGCGCGGAGATCGTCAGCATGATGGGCTACACCGTCGTCGGCCCGGCCGAGAGCTGCGGCGAGGCGCTGTCCCTGGCGGCGGAGGCGCCGCCGGCCCTGGCCCTGGTCGACATCCGCATCCACGGCGACGCCGACGGGATCGAAACCGCCCGCCTCCTGCGCGAGCGGTTCGGCTGCCCGATCATCTTCGTCACCGGCCAGAACGACCCGTCCACCCGCGCGCGGGCCGAGGCCTTCGGCCCGGCCTACTACCTGCGCAAGCCCTACACCCCCGACCAGCTGGCCGAGGCGATCGGCGCCGCGCTGGACCCGGAATTGGGCCGGAACTAAGGCGCCGGGCGCGGTGGCCGCCCGTCGAGGACCTGCTCCTCCCACCGGCGCGCCTTCTTCAGCTCGTCGAACAGCCATTCGCGGAAGGCGCGGATCTTCGGCAGGTCGGCGGTGGACTTCAGCGTCACCAGGCCGTGCCCTTGCGCCTTCATCCCCGCCGTCTGGAACGGCACCACCAGCCTGCCGGACAGCAGCTCCCGCTCCGCCAGCAGGATGCTGTCCAGGCAGACGCCCAGCCCGTCCACCGCGGCGCTGATCGCCATGAAGGAACGGTCGAAGCGCGGCCCCCGCTCCAGGTCCAGCTGCACCTTGCGGTGCCGCCGCGCCCAGTCGCGCCAGCCCAGGATGTTGATCTCCGAATGGATCAGCGTGTGCTGGCCCAGATCCTCCGGCCGGCGGATGGGCTTGAGGCCGTTGGCGAGTGCGGGTGAGCACATCGGCACGATGGTGTCTTCCGGAAACGGCACCAGCACCGCGCCGGCGGGTGCCGGGCCGGGGTTGTAGCGGATGTCCACGTCCACCGCCCCCTGGGCGAGGTCGGCCGGCGCCACCGAGGCGTGCAGGCGGATGTCGATGCCCGGATGCAGGTCCTGGAACCGCGTCAGCCGGGGCATCAGCCACTGCGTGGCGAAGCTGGGCGTGGAATGGACGGTCAGGATGGCGCCGCCGCTGACCGTGGCGACCGCCTGCGTCGCCGCGTCGATGCGGGCGAAGGCGGCCGTGACCTCGGCCGCGTAGACGCGTCCGGCGTCGGTCAGCGCCACCGACCGGTGCACGCGGTGGAAAAGCCGGACACCCAGCTGCTCCTCCAGCAGTTTCACCTGATGGCTTACCGCGGAAGGCGTAACGGCCAGATCCTCTGCTGCAAGCGCGAAGGATCCAAGCCGGGCAGCAGCCTCAAACGCCTGCACAGCCTTGATGGAGACCCGTTTCCGCATTGCAGCATTCACATGAATTCAGCTCATCGATAGGCGATCTTATTCATTTGTCAGATTCACTTCAACGGAATACCGTTCTGTCAGCGATCAGCAGGACGGACAATCCGCCGCCGACCGCAAGCCACAAACCCCGAACGCCACGCCGCGGCCCCATCGCCGCCACGGGCGGGTGTTGTCAAAAGTTCTCATAAGGAGAGGAAATGCTGCTTTCCAACAAGGTGTGCGTGATCACCGGGGCGGCCTCGCGCCGCGGCATCGGCCGCGCCACCGCCCGGCTGTTCGCCCTGCACGGCGGCCGCGCTATCATCCTCGACCTCGACGGCGAGCAGGCCGCGTCCGCCGCCGCCGAACTGGGCGAGGCGCACCGCGGCCTGCGCTGCGACGTCACCGACAAGGCGTCCTGCTTCACGGCGATCGAGCGCGTGGTGGCCGAATTCGGCCGGGTGGACGTGCTGGTCAACAACGCCGGCATCACCCAGCCGCTGCGCTTCATGGACATCGCGCCCGAGAACTACGACGCCGTCATGGACGTCAGCCTGCGCGGCACGCTGTACATGAGCCAGGCCGTGCTGCCGCACATGCGCGAGCGGCGTTCCGGCTCCATCGTCTGCATGTCGTCGGTGTCGGCACAGCGCGGCGGCGGCATCTTCGGCGGCCCGCACTACAGCGCCGCCAAGGCCGGCGTACTGGGCCTCGCCAAGGCGCTGGCGCGGGAAGCCGGGCCGGACAACGTGCGCGTCAACTCCATCACCCCCGGCCTGATCCAGACCGACATCACCGGCGGCAAGCTGACCGACGACCTCAAGGCCGAGATCCTGAAGGGCATCCCGCTCAACCGCCTGGGCGACGCCGACGACGTGGCGCGGGCCTGCCTGTTCCTGGCGTCCGAGCTGTCGTCCTACATCACCGGCGCCACGATCGACGTCAACGGCGGCATGCTGATCCACTGACCCCGGAGAGAACCGTGGACACCACCCCCCTCGGCCACAACGTTGCCCTGTCCGAACGCGCCTATCGCATCCGCCGCAACGCCGTGCGGATGGGCGAGGTGCAGGGCCAGGGCTACATCGGCCAGGCGCTGGACATCGCCGACGTGCTGGCCACCGCCTACTTCCACGCCATGCGCTACCGCGCGCAAGACCCGAAGTGGGAGGAGCGCGACCGCTTCCTGCTCTCCAACGGGCACTACGCCATCGCCCTCTACGCCGCGCTGATCGAGGCCGGGATCATCCCGGAGGAAGAGCTGGAGACCTACGGCAGCGACGGCAGCCGGCTGCCCATGTCGGGCATGGCCAGCTACACGCCGGGCATGGAGATGTCGGGCGGCTCGCTGGGCCTGGGCCTGAGCATCGCCGTCGGCATGGGTCTGGCGCTGAAGCGCAAGGGCTCCGCCTCCCGCGTCTACACGCTGTTCTCCGACGGCGAACTGGACGAAGGCTCGGTGTGGGAGGCGATCATGTCGGCCGCCCACTGGAAGCTCGACAACCTCGTCGGCATCATCGACGTCAACAACCAGCAGGCCGACGGCCCCTCCACCCAGGTCATGGCGTTCGAGCCGCTGGTCGACAAGCTTCAGGCCTTCGGCTGGTTCGTCCAGCGCGTCGACGGCAACGACCTGGACGCCGTGGTCGCCGCCTTCGACGCCGCCCGCGACCACGCCGAACCCAAGCCCCGCATGATCGTCTGCGACACCCGCATGGGCTGCGGCGTCCCGTTCCTGGAGGCCCGCGAGAAGAACCACTTCATCCGCGTCGATGCGCACGAATGGCAGCTTGCCCTGGAAGCGCTGGACGCGGGGAGGACCGCATGAGCACCGCAACCAAGCCCCGCCTGACTACCTCGGCCATGATCGCCTCGATAGCATCCGAGGGGCAGCGCACCAAGCCCGCGCCCTTCGGCCACGCCCTGGTCGAGCTGGCCCGGTCCCGGCCGGAGATCGTCGGCATGACCGCCGATCTGGCCAAGTACACCGACCTGCACATCTTCGCCAAGGAATACCCGGACCGCTTCTACCAGATGGGCATGGCGGAGCAGCTGCTGATGGGGGCGGCGGCCGGCATGGCGCACGAGGGGATGATGCCCTTCGCCACCACCTACGCCGTCTTCGCCTCGCGCCGCGCCTACGACTTCATCCATCAGACGATCGCCGAGGAGGACCTGAACGTAAAGATCGTCTGCGCCCTGCCCGGCCTCACCTCCGGCTACGGCCCCAGCCACCAGGCGACCGAGGATCTGGCACTGCTGCGCGCCATGCCGAACATGACGGTGATCGACCCCTGCGACGCGCACGAGATCGAGCAGGCGGTCCCGGCCATGGCCGCGCACAAGGGCCCCGTCTACATGCGCCTGCTGCGCGGTCAGGTGCCGCTGGTGCTGGACGAGTACGACTACCGCTTCGAACTGGGCAAGGCGAAGCTGATCCGCGACGGGGCGGACGTGCTGATCGTCTCCTCCGGCATCATGACGATGCGGGCGCTGGAGGTGGCCAAGGCGCTGGAGGCCGACAAGGTCGCCGCCGCGGTGCTGCACGTGCCCACCATCAAGCCGCTGGACACCGAAACCATCCTGCGGGAGGCCGGCCGCACCGGGCGCATGGTGGTGGTCGCCGAGAACCACTCGGTCGTCGGCGGCCTGGGCGAGGCGGTGGCGGGCCTTCTGCTGCGCTCCGGCGTGACGCCGGTGTTCCGTCACATCGGCCTGCCGGACGAGTTCCTGGCCGCCGGCGCCCTGCCCACCCTGCACGACCGCTACGGCATCTCCACCACGGTGATGACCGACCGCATCAAAAGCTGGCTCTGACGCGACCACCAACCAACCAATCAACCGCCAACCAATCAACCGGAGGAAACGATGAACAAGACCCTTCTCATGCTGGCCGTCGGCGCCACGCTCGCGGCGTCGCCGGCCTGGGCGCAGCAGACCCTGCGCCTCGCCCACAACGCCGCCCCCGGCAACCCGAAGGCCGAGGCGTCGCTGAAGTTCGCCGAGCTGGTGGCGCAGAAGACCAGCGGGCGGGTGAAGGTGGAGGTCGGCGGCAGCGCCCAGTACGGCGACGACGTCGAGGCGCTGACCAGCATGCGCCTTGGCACGCTGGCCTTCAGCGCCAACTCGCAGGGCACGACGTCCGGCGTGGTGCCGCAGTTCGCGATCCTGGGCCTGCCCTTCCTGTTCCAGGAGCTGCCGCAGGCCTGGAAGGTGCTGGACGGCCCGGTCGGCAAGAAGCTGGGCGACCATGCCAGGGAGAAGGGGCTGGTCCTGCTGGCGCTGTGGGACAACGGCATCCGCCACACCAGCAACAACGTCCGCCCGATCACCAAGCCCGAGGATCTGGCCGGCGTGAAGGTCCGCACCCCGCCCGACCCGATCACCGTGGACATCTTCAAGGCGCTGGGCGCCAACCCGACGCCGATGGCCTTCTCCGAGCTTTACATCGCGCTCCAGCAGGGTGTGGTGGACGGGCAGGAGAACCCGCTGATGAACATCCACTCCTCCAAGCTGCACGAGGTGCAGAAGTTCGTCTCGCTGACCGGGCACAAATACGAATCCACCCCGCTGCTCGCCAGCAAGATGGTGTTCGACACCCTGTCCAAGCCGGACCAGAAGGCGGTGCTGGACGCCGCGGCGGAGGCCGGCAAGCTGAACCGCGAGCTGTCGCAGAAGGCCGACACCGAGCTGCGCGGCAAGATGGAAGCCGCCGGCGTGAAGTTCAACACGGTCGACGCCGCCCCCTTCATGGCCAAGACCAAGCCCGTCTACGACAAGTGGCAGTCGCAGTTCCCCGAACTGGTGACCCTGGTCCAGCAGGAGGCCGCGGCCGCGGCCAAGCCGTGATGGACATCCCGCACGAGCGCGCGATGACGGGGGCGGGCGTGCCCGCCTCCCTCATCCACCTGGCGGACACGGCCATCACCGTCGCCGCCACCATCGCCGCCGTCGGGTCGCTGGTCCTGCTCTTCCTGTCCCTGAGCGCGGAGGTCGTCGTCCGCTATCTGACGACGCAGGGGCTGGGCTGGCCGTCGGAGATGCCGAACATCCTGTTCCCCTGGCTGGTCATGGGCGGCATCGTCCTGGCTGCCCAGCACGGGGCGCACATCTCCGTCACCCTGGTCCTCGACTGGCTGGGCCGGAACGCGGCGCGCGCGCTGCTGCTGGGCATGCAGGTGGTGGTCGCGGCGACCTTCTTCTATCTCGCCTGGATCGGCATGGCCGTCATCGAGATCACCGGGACCGAGGTTTACCCGGTGACCGGGATCTCGGCCCGCTGGGCCTACCTCTCCCTCATCGCCGGGTTCGTCGGTGTCGGGCTGACCGCGCTGACCACCTTCGCCCGGCTCCTGGTCGCCGACGACCCCCGGTCCGTACGGGCGCACGTCGCGGAGGAAGAACTATGACGCTGGTCATGATCGCCGTCTTCGGCGCCCTGCTGCTGCTGGCCTTCCCGGTTGGCTACGCGCTGGTCATCAGCTCCGGCGCCGCCGTCATGACGATGGGCGCGGTGCCCACCGTCATCGCCGTGGTGAAGCTGTTCCAGCCGACGCAGAGCTTCCCGCTGCTCGCCATCCCCTTCTTCATCCTGTCCGGCGCCCTCATGATGAGCGGCACGCTGGGCCAGAAGCTGGTGCGCTTCGCCGCCGCCCTGGTCGGGCGCTTCCCCGGCGGGCTGACGCAGGTCACCGTCGTCGGCTCCACCATCTTCGGCGGCGTCTCCGGCTCCGCCGTGGCCGAGGCGTCGGCGCTGGGCTCCATGCTGATCCCCTGGCAGAAGCGCGAAGGCTACCCGGCCGCCTTCGGCGCCGCCACCACCGCGTCGTCGTCGGTGATCGCCGGCCTGATCCCGCCGTCGATCCCGCTGATCCTCTTCGCGGCGGTGTCCAACGCCTCCATCGCTTCGCTGTTCCTGGCCGGCATCCTGCCGGGGCTGATGCTGGCGGCGGGCATGATGCTGGTCTGCTACGTCAGCGGACGCGTGCGCAACTTCCCGCTGCTGGCCGGCACCGGCGGCCTGAAGGCCATCGCCGCGGCCACGCTCGCCGCCCTGCCGGCGCTGCTGATGCCGGTGTTCATCCTGGTGCTGCTGCGCTTCGGCATCGCCACGCCGACGGAGGTGAGCGTCATCGCGGTCGCCTACGCGATCCTGGTCAGCGTGCTGATCTACCGCGACCTGACGGTGAGGCGCGTCTACGCCGCGCTGGTCGGCACGGTCATCACCACGGGCGTGGTCATGCTGGTGATCGCCGCCTCCAACCTCGTCGGCTACGTGCTGATCACCGAGGCGATCCCCAACGCCGTGGCGGAATACGCGCAGACCGTGCTGCAGGAACGCTGGCTGATCGTGCTGGCGATGAACCTGATCATGCTGGTGGTCGGCATGTTCCTCGACCTGCCGGCGGCCATCCTGCTGCTCGGCCCGACCTTCGTCACCGTGGGCACGGTCATCGGCATGGACCTGATCCAGCTGGGCATCATGATGGCGGTGAACCTGTCGATCGGCCTGTTCACGCCGCCCATCGGCACCACGCTGTTCATCTCCGCCGCCATCTCGCGCGAGCCGATCGGCGCCATCGTGAAGGAGCTGTGGCCGTTCTATCTGGTGGCGCTGGTGGTGCTGGGCCTTGTCTCCTACGTGCCGGCGTTCATCCTGTACTGAGCCAAAAAAGAAGGGGAGGAACGGGTATGAAAACGATCGGCTTCATCGGGCTGGGTTCCATGGGCATGCCCATGGCCGGCAACCTGCTCGCCAAGGGCTTTCAGGTCCGCGGCTTCGATGTGCGGGCGGAATCGGCGGCGGCGCTGGCGGACAGGGGCGGCACCCCCGCCGCCACGGCGGCCGAGGCGGCGCGCGGTGCGGATGCGCTGGTACTGATGGTGGTGAACGCGGCCCAGGCCGAGGCCGCGCTGTTCGACGGCGGCGCCCTGGAGGCGCTGCCCTCTGGCGGCGTGGTGGTGCTGATGGCGACCTGCCCGCCGGGGGCGGTGGAGGCGCTGGCGGCGCGCGTCGAGGCCGCCGGTCGGCGCTTCGTCGACGCGCCGGTGTCGGGCGGCGTGGTGGGGGCGGTGGCCGGCACGCTCACCATCATGGCGGCGGCGCCGAAGGCCACCTTCGAGGCCGCGAAGCCGGTGCTGGCCGGCATGGGCGACAAGCTGTTCCACGTCGGCGAGCGCCCCGGCCAGGGCGCCACGGTCAAGACGGTCAACCAGCTGCTGTGCGGCGTCCACATCGCCGTGGTGGCGGAGGCCTTCGCGCTGGCCGCCAAGGTGGGCGTGGACCTGGACATCCTGCTGGAGATCATGGGCGGCTCGGCGGCGTCCAGCTGGATGCTGAAGAACCGCGGGCCCCGCATGCTGGAGAGCGAGCCGGAGGTGACCAGCGCCGTGGACATCTTCGTCAAGGACCTGGGCATCGTGCTGGAGGCCGGGCGCGACGCCAAGGCGGCGCTGCCGCTGGCCGCCGTCGCGCACCAGCTGTTCCTCGCCACCTCCGGGCGCGGCGAAGGGGCGGCCGACGACAGCCAGGTCATCCGCACCTACCACGCCATGAACGGGACGAAGCGGCCGGGCTGACGCCGCCCTCCCCCGCCCGAAACCGCCCCATTCCGCCGCCCTTGCGGGCGCGAAGGAACCCCTATGCCCGAAAGCATCGTCTTCCTCGACCACGACACCCTCGGCCCCGAGGTGTCCCTGCGCCGCCCGGACCTGCCGCACGACTGGACCGCCTACGACCGCACCGCGCCCGATCAGGTGGTGGAGCGCGCCCGCGACGCCACCATCCTGGTCGTCAACAAGGTGCCGCTGCGCGAGGCGGCGCTGGAGCAGTTGCCGAAGCTGCGCTTCGTCGCCGTCGCCGCCACCGGCACCGACAATGTGGATGTGGCGGCCTGCCGGCGGCGCGGCATCGCGGTGTCCAACGTGCGCACCTACGCCGTGCACACGGTGCCGGAGCACACCTTCGCCCTGATCCTGGCGCTGCGCCGCTCGCTGATCGCCTACCGGGATTCGGTGGCCGCCGGGGAGTGGCAGCGCGGTGGGCAATTCACCCTGCTCACCCACCCCATCCGCGACCTGAACGGCGCCACGCTGGGCATCGTCGGCCGTGGCGCCATCGGGCAGGCCGTCGCCGCGCTGGGCCGGGCCTTCGGGATGACCGTGCTGTTCGCCGCCCGCAAGGACGCCCGTATTGCCGAGCCGCCCTACACCCCCTTCGCCGAGGTGCTGGCGCGCGGCGACGTGCTGAGCCTGCATTGCCCGCTCACCCCCGAAACCCGCGGCCTGCTGTCCGACGCCGAGTTCGAGCGGATGGCGCGCCGGCCGCTGGTCATCAACGCCGGCCGCGGCGGTCTGGTCGACGAAGCCGCACTGGTCCGCGCGCTGGAAGACGGCCGCATCGCCGGCGCCGCCGTGGACGCGGTGTCCGCCGAGCCGCCGCCGCCCGATCACCCCTTCATGCGCCTGACCGGCCGGCCCGACTTCATCCTCACCCCGCACGTCGGCTGGGCCAGCCGCGAGGCGCGCCAGGAAGTCGCCAACCAGGTGACGTCCTGCATCGAGGCCTTCGCCGCCGGCCGGCCCCGCAACCTCGTGTCCTGAAGGAACCCATTCGCATGACCAGCGTCGACCCCCGCCGGATGGCGAACGCGATCCGCTTCCTGTCCATGGACGCCATCGAGCGCGCCGGGGAGGGCCATCCCGGCACGCCGCTGGGCGCCGCCGACATCGTCACCGCCCTGTTCACGCGCCACCTGAAGTTCAACGCCGCCGACCCGCTGTGGTTCGACCGCGACCGCTTCGTGCAGTCGAACGGCCACGGCTCCATGCTGATCTATTCGCTGCTCCACCTCGCGGGGTACGCGAAGATGACGCTGGAGGAGATCAAGCGCTTTCGCGTGCTGGGCTCGCACTGCGCCGGCCATCCGGAGATCGACCAGGCCTGCGGCATCGAGGTGACGACCGGCCTGCTCGGCCAGGGGATCGCCAACGCCGCCGGCATGGCGCTGGCCGAGGCGTTCCTGAACAGCCGTTTCGGCGACGGCATCGTGGATCACCACACCTACGCGCTGGTCGGCGACGGCTGTTTGCAGGAGGGTGTGGGGCAGGAGGTCATCTCGCTGGCCGGGCACCTGCGCCTGGGCAAGCTGGTCTTCCTGTGGGACGACAACCGCATCACCGACGACGGCGCCATCGACCTCGCCCTGTCCGACGACATGCCCGCCCGCTTCCGCGCCAGCCACTGGCACGTGCAGGAGGTGGACGGCCACGACATCGGGGCCGTGGCGTCCGCCATCGCCGCGGCCAAGCGGGACCCGCGCCCGTCGATGATCGCCTGCACCACCGCCATCGGCCGCGGCCTGCCGCACGAGGCCACCCGCGCCGCCCACAGCGCCCGCCTGTTCAAGGAGCACACCGACGCCGCGCGCCGCACGCTCGACTGGCCCCACCCGCCCTTCGAGACCCCGGCGGACGTCCTTCAGGCGTGGCGCGACGCCGGCCGGCGCGCGGTGCCGGAGCACGCGGCATGGCAGGCCCGCGTCGCCGCCCTGCCGCCGGAGAAGCGTCGGGAGTTCGACCGCCTGCGCGAAGGGCGCCTGCCCGACGGCTGGAAGGACGCGCTCGCCACCTACAAGCGCCGCGCGGCGGAGAGCGGGCACAGCGACCACGGCTACAAGATCTCCGGCGACATCGCCGACCTCCTGGCCGAGGCGATCCCCGAAATGCTCTCCGGCGCGCCGGACCTGGAGGGGGCGACGCTGCACAAGCGCGGCCTGCCGGCCTTCACGGCGGACGACCGCGCCGGCCGCTACGTCCACTACGGCGTGCGCGAGCACGTCATGGGGTCGATGCTGAACGGCATGGCGGCGCACGGCGGCGTGGTGCCCAGCGGCATCACCTACCTGGTGTTCTCCGACTACGAACGGCCGGCGATCCGCATGGCGGCGTTGATGGGCCTGCCGGTGAAGTTCGTGTTCAGCCACGATTCCATCGGCATCGGCACCAACGGCCCGACGCACCAGCCGGTGGAGTTCCTGGCCGCGTTGCGCGCCATCCCCAACCTGCTGGTCCTGCGCCCCGCCGACGCCGTCGAGGCGGCGGAATGCTGGGAGATCGCCATGGAACACCGCAGCGGCCCCGTCGCCCTGGTCTTCTCCCGCCAGCCGCTGGAGGCGGCGCGCCGCGACACGGACACGAACCGCTGCCGCCGCGGTGCCTACGTGCTGGCCAAGGCCGAGGGCGGCCCGCGCCGCGCGACGCTGCTCGCCACCGGGTCGGAGGTCGCCATCGCCCTGGAGGCCCGCGCGCTGCTCCAGGCCGGGGGCATTCCCACCGCCGTGGTCTCGATGCCCTGCTGGGAGCTGTTCGAACGGCAGGATGCCGCCTACCGCGCGCAGGTCATCGACCGGGGCACGGCGCGCGTCGCGGTCGAGGCCGCCGTCCGCCAGGGCTGGGACCGCTGGATCGGCGAGGACGGCGGCTTCGTCGGCATGGACGGCTTCGGCGCGTCGGGACCCGCGCCGGATCTCTACGCCCACTTCGGCATCACGGCGGCGCGCGTGGCCGCGCAGGTCCGCGAACGGCTCTGACCCGGTTCCCGCGCGCCTGCCCCGGGGATCCCCTTACCCCAGGGAAGCGATGATCTCGCGGTAGGCGCGCTCCGGGAACGCCTTCAAGGTCTTGGTCCGCACGTTGCCGAGCGAGCCCAGCATCAGCGCGAAGCGCGCGGCGACCGCGTCGTCCGGCGCCTCGTACAGGCCGACCAGGTCGTACTCGCCCATCGTCATGTGCAGGCTGTGGAACTCGCCGCCCATCTCCTTCAGCGCGGCCCGCGCCGCGTCGAGGCGCTTGGGCGAATCCCGCACGTTGCGAACGCCCTGGTCGGTCCAGCTCATCAGCATGATGTACGTGGTCATGGTTTCCTCCCTTGCTATTGTTCAGGGCACCGGAACCGGTCACCCCAGGAGGAGGATCGCCGCCCCGGTGCCGATCAGCGCACCCGCCCACAGAAGATCGAAGTTGACCCAGCCGCGCCGCAGGATGCCCAGGCCCACGGTGTCGAACACCACCAGCGCCACGGCCGCGATCACCGCCAGCATCGCCGCCATGTGCACCAGCACCACGGCCAGCCCGGCGGCCAGGGACCCCAGCGCCGCGACGGTGCCGGTCATCGCCGCCCCCGGCCCGCACAGCGACAGCGCCAGCATCTGCGCCGGCGCCAGCATGCCCAGCAGCAGCGGCAGCACCATCAGCCCGGCGCCGTGCGCCGAGGCCATCAGGAACGACCACAGCGCCAGCCCGGCGAAGCCCGCGCGCATGCCGACGCGCACCCGGTGGCGGTAGCCCCGCACCAGCCGCCAGACGCCGAACCCGATCAGCGCGCCGGCGGCGGCCCCCTCCGGCAGGCCTGGTGCTGCGACCAGCTGGAGCATCCCGAAGCCGGCGACCACCAGCAGCACCGACAGCGCGTGCCCCAGCGCAATGGGCGGCAGCGCCTTCATCACCGCCCCGCGCCGTCCTTCCTGAAGGCCCAGCGCCACGGCGAAGAGCCAGCCCATGGCTGGGTTGACCCCATGGAAGGCGCCGAGCCCCGCCAGCGCCAGCCACTGCCAAATGTCGGTCATGGCCAAATGTCGGTCATGGATAGCAGTAGGAGTCCGAGGAGGCGTCGCCGCCCTCCAGCCGGATCTGGTGCCCGCGGTAGCCGTCGTCGAAGCGCAGGAAGAACCGCTCGTCGACGCTGAGGCCGCCGTCCGGCGTGGCGTCCAGCTTCACCATCCAGCTCTTGATGCCGTCCGGGTAGAACTGCTCGTCCCAACTCCGGTACAGCGAGTTGGTGAAGTAGACCCGCGTGCCGTCGCGGCTGACCTCCACCATCTGCGGCCCGCCGTTCAGGTCGCCGTCGCCGCCGGGATGCCGCGCGCGAGCGACGATCCCGCCCAGCCGGACGGAGCCGGTCAGCTTCGGCTGGAACGGGTCGGACACGTCGTAGCGCCGCATCTCCCCCGTGCCCCAGCACGACACGTAGAGCCAGCGGTCGTCCAGCGACAGGTCGATGTCGGTGACCAGCGGCGGCACCGCCTTGAAGTCCTTCAGCATGGGCGGCAGCTGGTCCGCCTCCGCCGGTTCGGCCGGGATGTCGATGATCTTGCGCATCGCCCACTGCCCGCCCGCCCCTTGGGTGCCGTCGCGGTGCCACAGCCAGATCGACGACGACAGGTCCTTCAGGTTGACCACGCAGTTCATGAAGCCGTGCGCCTTGGTCGGGTCGTGCGCCGGGCGCAGTTCCAGCGCCAGCTGGTATTCGGGGCCGAGGTCGATGGTCTGCACGTGCCGGCGCCGGCGCAGGTCCCAGAAATGCACCTGGTGGCCGTACTTGGCGCCCAGCAGCAACTCCGGGTTCAGCCCGTCCTCGATCATGTCGGGCGTGCCCCACTCGCTGGTGATCATCGTGTCCTGGCCCAGGTGCCACCAGACGTCGTAGGCGAGGTACTGCGGCCCGCGGTCCAGCTCCCACTGGCCCAGCACGTCGAAGGTGTCGTGGTCCATCAGGAACACGCCGCCCGGCCCGCCGCCGCGGCCGTTGCCCAGCGCGCTGACGTAGATGCCCTCCGGCCCGCAGTGCAGCGTGTGGGGGCGCGAGTAGTCGGCGCGCGCCGCCAGCTCCTCCGGCTCGATCACCTTGACGATCTTCGGGCTGGCCGGGTCGGCCTTGGTGTCGATGACGTGGATGCGCGAGGAGCGCAGCCCCGGCACGATCAGGTAGCGCCGCTCCACGTGCGGGTGCGGCGCGTAGGGGCAGAGCGCCGAGCTGCAGGCGTTCCAGCCGAAGTGGTGCAGTTCGTCGCCCGCGTTCGGCATGTCGACGCGGTTTAGGATCCGCCCGTAGGTGGATGAGCCGGGATCGACGTCGACGACGCCCAGCGCGTCGGGCCGCGCCGCACCGTCGGCGTTCAGCATCGCCACATAGGCCAGCCGCTCGGGCGGGGCCTGCATGGCCATGCGCGGGGACGGGTAGAAGCTGGGATCGGGTGTCCAGGTTGCCATGGGAAATCCTCCCAAGCCGGCGTGCACCGATCCTGGGAGCATAGCGCGGGCCGACGAAGGACAGACCGAAGCAAGCGGCGTGGCGCCTCTTTCAAAAGAAGCGCCGTTCACCCCCTATTTACGTCCGCATCACTGACGACGCGAACTCACACCGCAAGAAGATCGCGCAGCGTGAGCGCCACCACCTCCGTTGCCTTGCGCAGGTCGGACAGCGGCAGCCGTTCGTCGGCGCGGTGGGCGTTGGCCTCCTCGATGGTGCGGGGGCCGGCGCCGTACAGCACGATGGGCACGCCGGCCGCCGCGTAGTGGCGGGCGTCGGTGTAGAGCGGCACGCCCTTGGCCGCCACCGCCTCCCCCATGATGCGGCTGGCGTGGGCGCACAGGCTGTCGGCCAGTTTGTCCGTGCCGGGCAGCGGGGTCAGCGGCTCGGCCAGCAGGATGCGCCGCACCTCCACGCGCGCCGCCGGGAAGGCCTTGGCGGCGTCGGCGATGACGGCGCGCAACCCTGTTTCCACCGCCGCCGGGGTCTCCTCCGGGATCATGCGGCGGTCCAGGCGCAGGGTGACACGGTCGGGCACCACGTTGGTGTTGATGCCGCCCTTGATCAGCCCGACGGTGAGTTGCGGCGAGCCGATGCCCGGCACCGCCGACACCGTGCCGGCGAAACTCTTGCGGTGGGCGTACAGCGCGTTCAGCACCCCCGTCGCCGCCTCCAGCGCGTCGATGCCGGTGGACGGCAGGGCGGCGTGGGCGGACTTGCCGTTCACCTCCACCTCCAGGTGCAGGCAGCCGTTGTGCGCGGTGACGACCCCGTAGCTGAAGCCGGCGCCAATGGCGAAGTCCGGCTTCGAGATGCCCTCGTCCAGCAGCCACTTCGGCCCGATCTCGCCGCCCGCCTCCTCGTCGTAGGTCAGGTGCAGCTCGACCGTACCCTTCAGGTCGCCGCCGGCCGCGATCAGCGCCTTCAGGGCGAACGCATAGGTGGCGAAGTCGGACTTGGACACGGCCACGCCGCGCCCGTACATCCAGCCGTCCACCACGTCGGCGCCATAGGGATCGCGGGTCCAGCCCTCGCCCGGCGGCACCACGTCGCCGTGCGCGTTCAGCGCCACCACGGGGCCCCCATCAGAAATATTGGCCCCGAAGCGGTGCCGGACCACGAGGTTGACGGCGCTGACCATGCCGTTGGCGCGCACCAGCTCAATCGGCACGCGGTGCCGCTCGACGGTGAAGCCCATGCCCTCCAGCAGCTCCGCCGCCCGTTCGGCGTGCGCCGCGCAGTCGCCCGGCGGGTTGTCGGAGGGCACCTTGACCAGTTCGGCCAGGAAGCGGGTTTCGGCGTCGAAGGCGGCGTCGATCGCCTGGGAAAGATCGGTCATGGGGTCACGTCCGTGAAGGTCTCGACGAAGCGGAAAAGGACACGGGCGCCGGCCTCGGCGTCCTCGGCAGTGACGCTTTCCGCGGGGTTGTGGCTGATGCCGCGCTCGCAGCGGACGAACAGCATGGCGACGGGGGCGAGCGGCGTCAGCGCCATGGCGTCGTGCCCGGCGCCGCTGGGCAGTTCGGGGGCGTCCAGCCCCTCCGCCTTCGCCGCGGCGGCGAACTGCGCCATCAGCGCCGGGTGGCAGGCGACGGCCGGGCTGTCGTGCAGAACCTCCGTGGCGATGGTGACGCCCCGGCGTTCGGCGATGGCGTGCAGGCGCTCCAGCAGGGCCGCTTGCCGCTCGGCCCGCACCGGGTCGGTGTCGGCGCGCAGGTCGATGGTGAAGCGCACCCGGCCGGGGATGACGTTGGTCGCCCCCGGCATCGCCTCGATCCGGCCGACGGTGCCGACCAGCCGGTCGCGGCCGGCGGCCGTCTCCTCCACCGCCAGCACCATCTCCGCCGCCGCGGCCAGCGCGTCGCGGCGCAGCGCCATGGGCACGGTGCCGGCGTGCCCGGCGGTGCCGGTCACGGTGACCGCCATGCGGGTGGCCCCGGCGATGGCGGTGACGACGCCCACCGGCTGGCCCAGCGATTCCAGCACCGGCCCCTGCTCGATGTGCAACTCCGCGTAGGCCAGCACGTCCTGCGGCCGGCGGGCGGCCGTGGGGATGGCGGCGGGGTCCAGGCCGAAGGCGCGCATGGCGTCCGCCAGCGTGACGCCATCGGCGTCGCGTGCGTCCAGCACCGCCGGGTCGAAGGTCCCGGCCACGGCGCGGCTGCCGATCAGGGTGGACTGGAAACGCGTCCCCTCCTCGTCGGCGAAGCCGACGACCTCCACCGCGAAGGGCAACCGGCGGCCCTGCCGGTTCAGCTCCGCCACCACGGCGATGGCGGAGACGACGCCCAGCATGCCGTCGTACTTCCCCGCGTCCCGCACCGTGTCGAGATGGGAGCCGAGCAGCAGCGCCGGCCCTCTCGGCGCCTCGCCCTCGTACCGGCCGATGACGTTGCCGACCGCGTCCTCCGCCACCGCCATGCCCGCCTCGCGCATCCAGCCGGCGACGAGGTCGCTGGCGCGGCGGTGCTCCGGCGTCAGGTACAGCCGGGTCAGCCGGCCGGGCTCCGCGGTGATGGCGGCCAGCGCGTCGATGCGGTCCAGCAGCGCGGCACCGGACAGCGCCGTCATGCCTTCACCGTGTACGGATGCTCGTCCATCCAGTGGCGCGCGATGTCCAGCCGGGTGGCGACCCACACCCTCTCGTGCCCGCGCACGTAATCCAGGAACCGCGCCAGCGCCGCCGCCCGGCCCGGACGGCCGACAAGGCGGCAGTGCAGGCCCACCGACAGCATCTTCGGCCGCGTGGCGCCCTCGGCGTACAGCACGTCGAAGCTGTCCTTCAAATAGGCGAAGAACTGGTCGCCGGAGTTGAAGCCCTGCGCGCTGGCGAAGCGCATGTCGTTGGCGTCCAGCGTGTAGGGAACGATCAGCTGCGGCCGCCCGTGCGAATCGTCCCAGTACGGCAGATCGTCGGCGTAGGAATCGGCGTCGTAGACGAAGCCCCCCTCTTCCGACACCAGCCGCCGCGTGTTGGGGCTGCAGCGGCCGAGGTACCAGCCCAGCGGGCGCGACCCGGTGACGCGCGCGTGCACCTCGATGGCGCGCATCATGTGCTCGCGCTCGACGTCTTCCGGGATGTGCTGGTAGTCGATCCAGCGGTAGCCGTGCGTGGCGATCTCCCAGCCCGCGTCCTTCATGGCGGCCACGGCGTCCGGGTTGCGCTCCAGCGCCATGGCGACGCCGTAGACGGTGACCGGCATGGCGCGTTCGGTGAACATCCGGTGCAGCCGCCAGAACCCGGCGCGCGAGCCGTATTCGTAGATCGACTCCATGTTGACGTGCCGCATGCCCGGAATGGGCTGGGCGCCGACGATCTCCGACAGGAAGGCTTCCGAGGCGGCGTCGCCGTGCAGGACGCAGTTCTCCCCGCCCTCCTCGTAGTTGATGACGAACTGCACCGCCACGCGCGCCCCGCCCGGCCAGTTGGCGTGCGGCGGCTCGGCCCCATAGCCGATCATGTCGCGGGGATAGCCTTCGGCCATTTCGTTCTCCTCCCGACGGTTCTTCATGTGGGCGCGAAGCGCTCCAGGAGGCCAGTGTAGGCCTTCGGGCGCGGCGCTGCATAGCCCAGCGCCTTCGACGTGCGCAGGCCCAGCGTCGCCAGCCCCTCCACCAGCTTCACCGCGCAGGCCACCCCATCCACCACCGGCAGCCCGTGCGCGGCCGACAGCGCGGCGGCAAGGTCGGCCATGCCGGCGCAGCCCAGCACGATGGCCTCCGCCCCGTCCTCCCGCTTGGCCAACTCGATGGTCTCGTCGATGCGGCGGCGGGCGTCGCTGCCCGCGTCCTCCAGCGCCAGCACCGGCACTTCGGAGGCGCGGACGCGCGCGCAGCGGCGGTCCAGCCCGTACTTCATCAGGTTGTGCTCGATCGCCGGGACCGAGCGGTTCAGGGTGGTGACCACCGTGAAGCGCCCGGCGATCAGGCTCGCCATGTGGAACGCCGCCTCGCCGATGCCGACGACCGGCGCACGGGCAAGGCTGCGCGCCGCCTCCAGCCCGGTGTCGTCGAAGCAGGCGATGACGTGCCCGTCCACGCCCGCCGCTTCGCCCCGCGCGATCTCCTCCAGCAGGCCCGGCACGGCGAACGCCTCGTCGTAATAGCCCTCGATCGA
>NZ_DASPMG010000087.1:0-9398 GCF_035627195.1 Azospirillum sp. | reverse complement strand
TCTGAAGCGCGGCGAGAAGCCGAAGATTGAATCGCAGAAGGGCCGCTCGGGCCAGGAGCCGCTCGGCACGCTGACGAGCCTGACCTCCGATCCGAACGCGCCCATTCCGAAACAAGACCTGGCGGCGGCGAAAGCTGCGTTCGAGAAGGCCAAGGCGGAAGCAGCCGCCAAGGCTGCGGCGCCGAAGACGTAAAGAGGGCAGGGGATGCTTTCCGACAACGACCGCATTTTCACGAACCTCTACGGCCGCCATGACTGGCGCCTTGCCGGCGCGCGCGCCCGCGGCGACTGGGACGGCACCAAGGCCATCCTCAGCAACGGCAAGGACTGGATCATCGAGCAGGTCAAGGAATCCGGCCTGCGCGGGCGCGGCGGTGCCGGCTTCTCGACCGGCATGAAGTGGTCCTTCATGCCCAAGAACGTCACCGACAAGCCGGTCTACCTGGTCATCAACGCCGACGAAGGCGAGCCGGGCACCTGCAAGGACCGCGACATCCTGCGCCACGATCCGCACAAGCTGATCGAGGGCTGCCTGATCGCCGGTTTCGCCATCGGCGCCAGCGCCTGCTACATCTACATCCGCGGTGAGTTCTACAACGAGGGCTCCAACGTCCAGGTCGCCATCGACGAGGCGTACGCCTCGGGGCTGATCGGCAAGAACGCCTGCGGCACCGGCTACAACTTCGACGTCTTCATCCACCGCGGCGCGGGTGCGTACATCTGCGGCGAGGAGACGGCGCTCATCGAGTCCATCGAGGGCAAGAAGGGCCAACCGCGCAACAAGCCGCCGTTCCCGGCGCAGGCGGGCCTCTATTCCTGCCCGACCACGGTGAACAACGTCGAATCCATCGCGGTGGTTCCGACCATCCTGCGCCGCGGTGCCGCGTGGTTCGCCGGCCTGGGCCGCCCGAAGAATTCCGGTACCAAGCTCTTCTGCATTTCCGGCCACGTGAACAAACCGTGCAACGTGGAAGAGGAGATGGGCATCCCGCTGAAGGAATTGATCGAAAAGCACGCCGGCGGCGTGCGCGGCGGCTGGGACAACCTGCTGGCGATCATCCCCGGCGGGTCGTCGGTTCCGGCGCTGCCGAAGCCGATCTGCGACACGGTGCTGATGGACTTCGACAGCCTGCGCGAGGTGCGCTCGGGCCTGGGCACCGCGGCGGTGATCGTGATGGACAAGTCCACCGACATCGTGAAGGCGATCGCCCGCCTGTCGCAGTTCTACGCCCACGAAAGCTGCGGCCAGTGCACGCCGTGCCGCGAGGGCACCGGGTGGCTGTCGCGGGTGATGCAGCGCATGGTCAAGGGCAACGCCCAGATCGAAGAGATCGACATGCTGCTGGAAGTCACCAAGCAGATCGAGGGTCACACCATCTGCGCGCTGGGCGACGCCGCGGCGTGGCCGGTGCAGGGCCTGATCCGGCATTTCCGGCCGGAGATGGAGGCCCGCATCATGGCCTACCGCAACGCCGCCACCCGCGTCGCCGCCGAGTAAGGGAGCCCTGGGGCCCATGCCGAAACTCACCATCGACGGGATCGAGATCGAAGTCGAGCCGGGCACCTCGGTGCTGCAGGCTTGCGAGCAGCTCGGCATCGAGATCCCGCGCTTCTGTTACCACGAGCGCCTGAGCGTGCCGGCCAACTGCCGCATGTGCCTCGTGGAAATGGAGAGGGCGCCGAAGCCGGTCGCCGCCTGCGCCATGCCCTGCGGCGACGGGATGGTCATCAAGACCAACACCGAGACGGTCCACAAGGCCCGCCGCGGCGTCATGGAATTCCTGCTGATCAACCACCCGCTCGACTGCCCGATCTGCGACCAGGGCGGCGAGTGCGACCTGCAGGACCAGGCCGTCGCCTATGGCTTCGACCGCGGCCGCTACGGCGAGAACAAGCGCGCCGTCAAGGACAAGTACATGGGTCCGCTGATCAAGACGATCATGACCCGGTGCATCCACTGTACCCGCTGCATCCGCTTCATCAACGAGGTGGCCGGCGTGCCGGACATCGGCGCGGTGAACCGTGGCGAGCACATGGAGATCACCACCTTCGTCGAGAAGGCGGTGGCGTCCGAGCTGTCCGGCAACCTCGCCGACGTCTGCCCGGTCGGTGCGCTGACCCACAAGCCCTACGCCTTCACGGCGCGCCCGTGGGAGCTGCGCAAGACCGAGACGGTCGACGTGATGGACGCCGTCGGCTCCAACGTGCGCGTCGATACCCGCGGGTCCGAGGTGATGCGCGTCCTGCCGCGCGTCAACGAGGACATCAACGAGGAGTGGCTGAGCGACAAGAGCCGCTACGCCTGCGACGGGCTGAAGCGCCAGCGTCTCGACCGCCCGTACGTGCGCAAGAACGGCAAGCTTCAGCCGGCCTCCTGGGCCGAGGCGTTCGCCGCCATCGCCGCCAAGGTGAAGGGTCTGCCGGGCAACAAGATCGCCGCCATCGCCGGTGACCTCGTGGACGTCGAGTCCATGCTGGCGCTGAAGGAGCTGATGGCGGCCCTGGGCTCGGCCAACATCGACTGCCGCCAGGACGGCGCCGTCTACGACACGTCCTCGCGCGCCGGCTACATCTTCAACTCGACGATCGCCGGCATCGAGAAGGCGGACGTCATCCTGCTGGTCGGCACCAACCCGCGCTGGGAAGGCTCGCTGGTCAACGCCCGCATCCGCAAGCGCTACCTGATGGGCGGCCTGAAGGTCGGCGTGATCGGCCCGAAGCTGGACCTCAGCTACCCGTACGCCCACCTGGGCGCCGGGCCGCAGGACCTGCAGACGCTGATCGACGGCCAGGGCGACTTCGCCGAGGTGCTGAAGAACGCCAAGCAGCCGATGGTCATCGTCGGGCAGGGCGCCTTCCGCCGCCCCGACGCGCTGGCCGTGCAGGCCGCGGTGCGTCAGGTGGCCGAGACCTTCAATATGGTCCGCGAGGGCTGGAACGGCTTCAACGTGCTGCACACCGCCGCCGCGCGCGTCGGCGGTCTGGACGTCGGCTTCCTGCCGGGTCAGGGCGGCCGCGACGTGGCCGGCATCCTGGCGGGTGCGGGCAAGGGTGAGATCGAGGTCGTCTACCTGCTGGGTGCCGACGAGATCGACACCGCCAAGCTGGGCAGCGCCTTCGTCATCTACCAGGGCCACCACGGCGACGCCGGCGCCAGCCGCGCCGACGTGATCCTGCCGGGCGCCGCCTACACCGAGAAGAACGCCGTCTACGTCAACACCGAGGGCCGGCCGCAGCTCGCCCGTCTGGCGACCTTCCCGCCGGGCGAGGCGCGCGAGGACTGGAAAATCGTCCGCGCCCTGTCGGAGCAGCTGGGCCACACCCTGCCGTACGACAGCCTGACGCAGCTGCGCCAGCGGCTGGTGACGGTGAACCCGGTGTTCGCCGACGTCGGCGCGGTGACGCCGGCCGCGTGGCAGCCGTTCGGCACCGCCGGCGCGCTGGACGCCGCCCCGTTCGTCTCGCCGATCGCGAACTTCTACATGACCGATCCGATCAGCCGGGCCTCGGTCACCATGGCCCGCTGCACGGAGACCTTCGTGAACGGCGGCACCGTGGAGAACGCCAACGAGAGGACCGGTACCCATGGCTGAGTTCTGGAGCGGCTTCCTGCTGCCGCTGATCATCATCGTCCTCCAGATCCTGGCGATCGTCGTGCCGCTTCTCGTCGGCGTGGCGTATGCCACGTACGCCGAGCGCAAGGTGCTGGGCGCCATCCAGATGCGCCAGGGCCCGAACATCGTCGGTCCCTGGGGCCTGCTGCAGCCGTTCGCCGACGGCCTGAAGCTGTTCGCCAAGGAGCAGGTGCTGCCGGCCGGCGCCAACCGGGTGCTGTACTACATCGCGCCGATGCTGACCTTCCTGCTGGCGCTGGTGGCGTGGGCGGTCATCCCGTTCGACTACGGGATGGTGCTGTCCAACCTGAACGTCGGCATCCTCTACCTGTTCGCCATCTCGTCGCTGGGCGTGTACGGCATCATCGTGGCGGGCTGGGCGTCCAACTCGCGCTACGCCTTCCTCGGCGGCCTGCGCTCGGCCGCGCAGATGGTGTCCTACGAAGTCTCCATGGGCTTCGTGATCATCACCGTGCTGCTGTGCGTCGGTTCGCTGAACCTGACCGACATCGTGCGGGCGCAGGAGAAGATCTGGTTCGTCGTCCCGCTCTTCCCGATGTTCGTGATCTTCTTCATCTCGGCGCTGGCGGAGACCAACCGCTCGCCCTTCGACCTGCCGGAAGGTGAGTCGGAGCTGGTCGCCGGCTTCATGGTGGAGTACAGCTCGGCCCCCTTCGCGCTCTTCTTCCTTGGCGAATACGCCAACATGATCCTGATGAGCGCGATGACCAGCATCCTGTTCCTGGGCGGCTGGCTGCCGCCGCTGGACATCGCGCCGCTGAACTGGATCCCCGGCCCGATCTGGCTGGCGCTGAAGATCGCCTTCTTCATGTTCGTCTACATCTGGGTGCGCGGCACGATGCCCCGCTACCGCTACGACCAGCTGATGCGGCTGGGCTGGAAGGTCTTCCTGCCGTTCTCGCTCGCGTGGCTGGTGCTGACGGCGGGCGTGCTGGTGGCCTTCGGCTGGCTGCCGAAGTGACCCGGTGAGGAACGAACCACAACGGTAAGGATCGCGGGCGCCCTGGCCGCGCCCGCGGCGAAAAGGAGACGAAGAGGCCATGGCATTCCTCGACCGCGCCGCGCGCAGCTTCTTCCTGTCGGAGCTGGTCACCGGCCTCAGCCTCACCTTCCGGTACATGTTCAAGCCGAAGGTGACGCTGAACTACCCGTTCGAGAAGGGCCCCATCAGCCCGCGCTTCCGCGGCGAGCACGTGCTGCGGCGCTACCCCAACGGGGAAGAGCGCTGCATCGCCTGCAAGCTGTGCGAGGCGGTCTGCCCGGCGCTCGCCATCACCATCGAAGCCGAGCCGCGCGAGGACGGCAGCCGCCGCACGTCGCGCTACGACATCGACATGACGAAGTGCATCTACTGCGGCTTCTGCCAGGAGGCCTGCCCGGTGGACGCCATCGTCCTCGGCCCGAACTTCGAGTTCTCCACGGAAACCCGTGAGGAGCTCTTCTACAACAAGCAGAAGCTGCTGGCGAACGGCGACCGCTGGGAGGCGGAGATCGCCGCGAACCTGGCCGCCGAAGCGCCGTATCGCTGAGGGCGGGGGAAACGATCATGTTGCAAACCTTGGCCTTTTACGTCTTCTCCGCCCTGCTGGTGGGCTCCGGCGTGATGGTGATCTCCGCGCGGAACCCGGTCCACTCGGTGCTCTACCTCATCTTCGCGTTCTTCCAGGCCGCCGGCCTGTGCGTGCTGATGGGGGCGGAGTTCCTGGCGATGATCCTGGTCATCGTCTACGTCGGCGCCGTGGCGGTGCTGTTCCTGTTCGTCGTCATGATGCTCGACATCAACTTCGCCGAGCTGCGGCGCGGGTTCCTCCAGTACCTGCCGATCGGCGGTCTGGTCGGGCTGATCCTGCTGGCCGAGCTGGCGGTGGTGCTGGGCTCCTGGGTGGTGGCTCCGGCCGCCAACACGGCGCTGGGCGCGCCGACGCCGGCGGTCGCCGCGGTGACCAACACCAAGGCGCTCGGCCAGCTCATGTACACCCATTACGTTTATCTGTTCCAGGCGGCCGGCATCGTGCTCCTGATCGCCATGATCGGGGCCATCGTGCTGACGCTGCGCCAGCGTGAAGGCGTGCGCAAGCAGAACGTCTCCGTTCAGCTCGCCCGCCGCCGCGAGGACGTGGTGGTCGTTCGCAAGGTGCCGACCGGAGGAGGCGTTTAATCATGGATATCGGGCTTGGTCATTACCTGACGGTCTCCGCGATCCTGTTCACCCTCGGGGTGTTCGGCATCTTCCTGAACCGCAAGAACGTCATCATCATCCTGATGTCCATCGAGATGATGCTGCTGGCGGTCAACCTCAACCTGATCTCCTTCTCGGTCTTCCTGAACGACCTGGTGGGGCAGATCTTCTCGATGGTCATCCTCACCGTCGCCGCCGCCGAGGCGGCCATCGGTCTGGCCATCCTGGTGGTCTACTTCCGCAACCGCGGCTCCATCCGCGTCGAAGACATCAACCTGATGAAGGGCTGAGGCAGCGTCATGGAAGTGCTTGTCGTATTCCTCCCGCTGCTGGCGTTCCTCGTCGCCGGGTCGATCGCGCTGTTCGCCTACGGGCACAACGGCGCCCCCGCGGGGCATGACCCGCATGCCCGTCATGGCGACCACGGCCATGGTCATGACGCGCACGCCCACGCGGCGCACGATGACCATGGCCACGGTGACCATGGTGACCATCATGATGACCACCACCCGTCGGCTCCGCCGCCGGACTGGCGCGACCGCACGGCGCAGTTCGTGACGGCCGGTTCGGTGCTGCTTGCCGCGGTGCTGTCGTGGATCCTGTTCTTCAAGGTCACGGGCGGCAACGCCCCGCGCACCATCGAGCTGTTCACCTGGATCAAGAGCGGTGCGCTCGACGTCTCCTGGGCGCTGCGCGTCGACCAGCTGACCGCGGTCATGCTGGTGGTGGTCAACACCGTGTCGGCGATGGTGCACGTCTACTCCATCGGCTACATGGCCGAGGATCCGGACAAGCCGCGCTTCATGGCCTACCTGTCGTTCTTCACCTTCTGCATGCTGATGCTGGTGACGGCCGACAACTTCGTGCAGATGTTCTTCGGCTGGGAGGGCGTCGGCGTCGCCTCCTACCTGCTGATCAACTTCTGGTACTACAAGGCCTCGGCCAACAACGCGTCGATCAAGGCCTTCCTGGTCAACCGCGTCGGCGACTTCGGCTTCGCGCTGGGCATCTTCGCCATCTTCATGCTGACCGGCTCGGTGCAGTTCGACACCGTGTTCGCCAAGGCGCCGGAGCTGGTGACCGCCAAGATCCACTTCCTGTCGTGGGACTTCCACGCTCTGACGGTGGCCTGCCTGCTGCTGTTCATGGGCGCCATGGGCAAGTCGGCGCAGCTCGGCCTGCACACCTGGCTGCCGGACGCGATGGAAGGCCCGACCCCGGTGTCGGCCCTCATCCACGCGGCCACCATGGTGACCGCCGGCGTGTTCATGGTCTGCCGCCTGTCGCCGGTGTTCGAGTACGCCCCGGCGGCGCTGGAGGTGGTGACGGTGGTCGGCGCCCTGACGGCGTTCGTCGCCGCGACGATCGGCTTCACGCAGTTCGACATCAAGCGCGTCATCGCCTATTCGACGATGTCGCAGCTGGGCTACATGTTCTTCGCGGCGGGCGTGTCGGCCTACGGCGCCGCCATGTTCCACCTGTTCACGCACGCCTTCTTCAAGGCGCTGCTGTTCCTCGGCGCCGGCTCGGTCATCCATGCCCTGCACCATGAGCAGGACATGCGCAACATGGGCGGCGTGTGGAAGAAGATCCCCTTCACCTACACGGTGATGTGGATCGGCAACCTGGCGCTGGCCGGCTTCCCGATCTTCGCCGGCTACTACTCCAAGGACATGATCCTGGAGGCGGCGTACGCCGCGCACTCGCCGGTCGGCATGTTCGCCTTCTGGCTGGGCATCTCGGCGGCGCTGATGACGGCCTTCTACTCCTGGCGCCTGCTGTTCCTGTCGTTCCACGGCACGTTCCGCGGCCCGAAGTCGGTGTACGACCACGCGCACGAATCGCCGATGGTCATGCTGGTGCCGCTGGCGGTGCTGGCGCTGGGCGCGGTCTTCGCGGGCATCATCTTCCACGGCGGCTTCATCGGCGACCACCGCGGCGACTTCTGGGGCAAGGCCATCCTGGTGCTGCACGAGCACGACAGCATCGAGGCGGCGCACCACCACCTGCCGGGCTGGGTGCCGGTTGCTCCGCTCATCGTCGGCATCATCGGCGTGGCGCTGGCGTTCGTCGCCTACATCCTGATGCCGGGCCTGCCGGCCAAGGCGGCGGCGATGTTCCGCGGCGTGCACCAGTTCCTCTTCCACAAGTGGTACTTCGACGAGCTGTACGACGCGCTGTTCGTGCGTCCGGCGAAGGCGCTGGGCTACGGCCTGTGGAAGTCGGGTGACGGCGCGCTGATCGATGGCGTCGGTCCGGACGGCATCGCCGCCGCGACCCGCGACGTGGCGGTGAAGGCGTCGCGCCTGCAGTCGGGCTACGTCTACCACTACGCGTTCGCGATGGTGATCGGCATCGTCATGCTGATCGCCTGGCTGTCGATGTTCGGCTGAGCGGTTTAGGGGGAACCATAAAAATGGCTGGCTGGCCGATCCTTTCGCTGACGACCTTCCTTCCGCTCGTCGGTGCACTCCTGATCCTGGTGGTGCGGGGCACGCCGGATCACGTCGCCCGCAACGCGCGCACGATCGCGCTGTGGACGACGCTGATCAACTTCGTGCTGTCGCTGTTCATCTGGGTCAGCTTCGATCCCGCGAACCCGAACTACCAGCTGGTCGAGAAGGTGGACTGGATCCCCGCCTTCAAGATCAGCTACCACATGGGCGTCGACGGCATCTCGGTGCTGTTCGTCATCCTGTCGACCTTCCTGATGCCGCTGTGCATCCTGGCGAGCTGGGAATCAATCCAGAACCGCGTCCGCGAATACATGGTGTCCTTCCTGGTCCTCGAGACCCTGATGGTCGGCATGTTCTGCGCGCTGGACTTCGTCCTCTTCTACATGTTCTTTGAGGGCGTGCTCATCCCGATGTTCCTGATCATCGGCGTGTGGGGCGGTGCGCGGCGCGTGTACGCTGCGTTCAAGTTCTTCCTGTACACGCTACTGGGCTCGGTGCTGATGCTGCTGGCGATCCTCGCCATGTACTTCGTCGCCGGCACCACGGACATCCCGACGATCACGGCGACGCACTTCCCGCGCTCGATGCAGATCTGGCTGTGGCTGGCCTTCTTCGCCTCCTTCGCGGTGAAGGTGCCGATGTGGCCGGTGCACACCTGGCTGCCGGACGCGCACGTGGAGGCGCCGACGGCCGGTTCGGTCATCCTGGCGGGCGTGCTGCTGAAGATGGGCGGCTACGGCTTCCTGCGCTTCAACATCCCGATGCTGCCCGAGGCGACGGAGTTCTTCGCGCCGCTGGTCTACACGCTGTCGGTCGTCGCGGTGATCTACACCTCGCTGGTGGCGCTGGCCCAGGAGGATATGAAGAAGCTGATCGCCTATTCGTCGGTCGCGCACATGGGCTTCGTCACCATCGGCATGTTCACGCTGAACGCGCAGGGCATCGAGGGCTCGATCTTCCAGATGCTGTCGCACGGCATCGTGTCGGGCGCGCTGTTCCTCTGCGTCGGCGTGGTCTACGACCGGCTGCACACCCGCGAGATCGCGCGCTACGGCGGCCTCGTGCACAACATGCCGAAGTACGCCATCGTGTTCGGCTTCATGACCATGGCCTCGGTCGGCCTGCCCG
>NZ_DASPMG010000086.1:0-33613 GCF_035627195.1 Azospirillum sp. | reverse complement strand
ACGTTGGAGCCCTCGTTGTAGAACTCACCGCGGATGTAGATGTAGCAGGCGCTGGCGCCGATGGCGAAACCGGCGATCAGGCAGCCCTCGATCAGCTCCTTCAGCGGGATGCCCATCTCCTCTTCCACGTTGCACGGCTTGTTCACGTGGCCGGAGATGCAGAACAGCTTGGTGCCGGTGTTCTTCGGACGGCCCAGGCCGCCGAACCAGCCGGCGCCGCGGCGCAGGATGGTGGGCACCACCGCGATGGACTCGACGTTGTTCACCGTCGTCGGGCGGGAATAGAGGCCGGCCATGGCCGGGAACGGCGGCTTGTTGCGCGGCTGGCCCTTCTTGCCCTCAATGGACTCGATGAGCGCCGTCTCCTCGCCGCAGATGTAGGCACCCGCACCGCGATGGATGTAGACGTCGAAATCATAGCCCGAGCCGCAGGCGTTCTTGCCGATCAGGCCCGCCGCGTACGCCTGGTCGATGGCGACCTGGACGTTGGAGGCCTCGTTGTAGAACTCGCCGCGGATGTAGATGTAGGCCGCGCAGGCGCCGATGGCAAAACCGGCGATCAGGCAGCCCTCGATCAGCTTGTGCGGATCGTGGCGCAGGATGTCGCGGTCCTTGCAGGTGCCCGGCTCGCCCTCGTCGGCGTTGATGACCAGGTAGACCGGCTTGTCGGTGACGTTCTTGGGCATGAAGGACCACTTCATGCCGGTCGAGAAGCCCGCACCGCCGCGCCCGCGCAGGCCGGATTCCTTGACCTGCTCGATGATCCAGTCCTTGCCGTTGGCGAGGATGGCCTTCGTGCCGTCCCAGTCGCCGCGGCGCTTGGCGGCCTCCAGGCCGAAGTCCTGGAAGCCGTAGAGGTTCGTGAAGATCCGATCTTCGTCGCGAAGCATGCTCCCGGCCCCCCTCAGTCGTCGCCCTGGGTGGCGGCTTCGCCACAGAAGGCCTTCAGCGTCGTCGGCCCGCCCACCGGCTCGGAGGAGCGGCGGCCGATCTGCGACCCGGCCTTCGGCGTCTCGCCGCGCTTCAGCGCGTCGATGATCTTTTCCATGTGCTCGGGCGACACGTCTTCGTAGTAGTCGTCGCCGATCTGCACCACCGGCGCGTTGACGCAGGCGCCGGAACACTCGACCTCGTGCAGCGAGAACTGCCCGTCGTCCGACACCTCGCCGACGTGGATGCCCAGCTTGTGCTCGCAGGTCGCGACGATGTCGTCGGAGCCGCGCAGCCAGCAGGGTGTGGTCGTGCACACCTGGATCATGTGCTTGCCGACCGGCGTCTTGTTGTACATCGTGTAGAAGGTCGCCACCTCGTACACGCGGATGCGCGGCATGCCCAGGAGGTCGGCCACGTAGTCCATGGCGACGCGCGGCAGCCAGTTGTCGTTCTGGCGCTGGGCCAGATCGAGCAGCGGCATGCAGGCGCTGGCCTGCCGGCCTTCCGGGTACTTGGCGATGATCCGCTTCGCCCGCTCCATGTTCTCGGGATTGAAGGCGAAGGTGGCCGGCTCGTTCGCCGGGACCGAAGCGTGCGCGCTCATCGGTCGATTTCTCCGAAGACGATGTCCATCGACGCGATGTTCGCCACCGCGTCGGCCAGCATGTGCCCCTTCGACATGAAGTCGAGGCCCTGAAGGTGGGCGAAGCCGGGCGAACGGATCTTGCACCGGTACGGCTTGTTGGTGCCGTCGGCCACGAGGTACACGGCGAACTCGCCCTTCGGTGCCTCGGTGGCGGTGTAGGTCTCGCCGGCCGGCACGTGGAAGCCCTCGGTGAAGAGCTTGAAGTGGTGGATGAGCGCTTCCATCGAGCGCTTCATCTCGCCGCGCGGCGGCGGCGACACCTTGCGGTCCTGCACGCGCACCGGACCGTCGGGCATCTCCTTGATGCACTGGCGGATGATGCGCAGCGACTGCTTCATCTCCTCCATGCGCACCAGATAGCGCGCCCAGCAGTCGCCGGTCAGGCCGACCGGGATGTCGAAGTCCAGCTTGTCGTAGACCTCGTAGGGCTGCTGCTTGCGCAGGTCCCACGCCACGCCGGAGCCACGCAGCATCGGGCCGGAGAAGCCCCAGTCGAAAGCCTCCTCCTTGCTGACGATGCCGATGTCGACGGTGCGCTGCTTGAAGATGCGGTTCTCGGTCAGCAGCGATTCGATGTCGTCGATGAACTTCGGGAAGCGCTCGGTGAAGTTCCAGACGTCCTCGTCCAGGCCCTTCGGGATGTCCCACGCGACACCGCCGGGACGGAAATAGGCGGCGTGCAGGCGCGCACCCGAGGCGCGCTCGTAGAACTCCATGAGGATCTCGCGCTCCTCGAAGCCCCACAGCGCCGGCGTGATCGCGCCGACGTCGAGCGCGCCGGTGGTGATCGTCAGCAGGTGGTTGAGGATGCGGGAGATCTCGGCGAACAGCACGCGGATGTACTGCGCGCGCTCCGGCGCCTGGATGCCCAGCATCTTCTCGATGGCCAGCACATAGGTGTGCTCCATCGACATCGGGCAGACGTAGTCGAGGCGGTCGAAGTACGGCAGCGCCTGGAGGTACGTCTTGTACTCCATCAGCTTCTCGGTGCCGCGGTGCAGCAGGCCGATGTGCGGGTCGCAGCGCTCGACCACCTCGCCGTTCAGCTCCATGACCAGGCGCAGCACGCCGTGGGCCGCCGGATGCTGCGGCCCGAAGTTCATGGTGTACGGCTTGATCTGCGTCTTGGCCGACTGCGTCGCGGTCGGGCTCACGGAAGTGGCGACAGTCACGGCTTGCCCCCCTGGTCCTGGGCCTTCTCGTCACCGGGCAGCATGACGTTGGTCATGCCTTCCCACGGGCTCAGGAAGTCGAACGTGCGGAAGTCCTGCGTCAGGCGCACCGGCTCGTACACCACGCGCTTCTGGTCCTCGTCGTAGCGGACCTCGACGTAGCCGGTGAGCGGGAAGTCCTTGCGGAACGGGTGCCCCTCGAAACCGTAGTCGGTGAGGATGCGGCGCAGGTCGGGATGGTCGGCGAAGAACACCCCGTAGGTGTCCCACGTCTCGCGCTCGAACCAGTTGGCCAGGCTGAAGACGGGCACGACGGTGGGGACGGGCGTGTCCTCGTCGGTCCACAGCTTCACGCGGATGCGCCGGTTCTGCGACACGCTCAGCAGGTTGTAGACGACCTCGAAGCGCTCGGCGCGCTCCGGCCAGTCCACAGCCGTGACGTCCACCAGCTGCTCGAACCGGCACTTGGCGTCGTCGCGCAGGAAGGTCAGGACCTTCACGATCGAGGGCCGGCGGACCGTGATCATCAGTTCGCCGAGCTTGAGCTCCACCTTCAGGACGTCGTCGCCCAACTGGGAGGCGACGTGATCCCCGAGCTCCTTGAGCGCGTTTTCGGACATGGGATGCTGCCTAGTCCTTCTCTTCGGTCAGCGGGCGATGCGGTTGCCGCGCCGGATCTTCTTTTGCAGCTGCAGGATGCCGTACACCAGCGCCTCGGCCGTCGGCGGGCAGCCGGGCACGTAGATGTCGACCGGCACGATCCGGTCACACCCGCGCACCACCGAGTAGCTGTAGTGGTAGTAGCCGCCGCCGTTGGCGCAGGAGCCCATGGAGATGACCCAGCGCGGCTCCGGCATCTGGTCGTAGACCTTGCGGAGCGCCGGGGCCATCTTGTTGGTCAGCGTGCCGGCCACGATCATGCAGTCGGACTGGCGCGGGCTGGGGCGCGGAATGACGCCGAACCGGTCCAGGTCGTACCGGCTCATGTAGGCGTGGATCATCTCCACCGCGCAGCAGGCCAGACCGAAGGTCATCGGCCACAGCGACCCCGTGCGGGCCCAGGCGAGCACGTCCTCGTACTTGGCGAGGATGAAGCCCTTCTCCTGGATCTCCTCGGTGACGGCGCGCAGGTAGGCGTCCTGTTCCGGTCCGGGCGGAATCGGCGCCAGCTTGGCGGCCTCTACTCCCATTCCAGAGCTCCTTTCTTCCATTCGTAGATGAAGCCGATGGTCAGCACGCCCAGGAACACGATCATCGACCAGAAGCCGAACATGCCGATGTCGCCCAGGGCCACGGCCCAGGGGAACAGGAAGGCGACTTCGAGGTCGAAGATGATGAACAGGATGGAGACCAGGTAGAACCGCACGTCGAACTTCGTGCGGCTATCCTCGAACGGCTCGAAACCGCACTCGTAGGGGGAGACCTTCTCCGCGTCCGGTGCCTTCGGCGAGATCACCCACGAGGCCACCACCATGACGGCGGCAAGGGCCACGGCGATCAGCAGGAAGACCAGGATCGGAAGGTATTCATAGATCAGCGGATTGGTCACCGCAGTCCTCCCATGGACCAAACCACGCACGCCGCAACCGGCCCGGAAGGGGGCCGACGCGCCACGCCGTGGTGGTATAAGACTGGATTAGCCCGTCAGACGCGGCGCAATATAGGCCGGTTGTCTGCCCAAGGAAAGCGCTTTGAATCAATTCCGTCGCAGCGACAATGCGCCGCACAACACAAAACGCGCGAACCAGAAATGGCTCGCGCGTCAGCGGCTTTCAAGAAGAAGTTTTTGAAAAAAAGGATAAAAGAGAGAGTGGCGCGAGTGACGGGACTTGAACCCGCGGCCTCCGGCGTGACAGGCCGGCGCTCTAACCAACTGAGCTACACCCGCGCAATTGCCCTCTACTTGGTCGCTTCGTCCTGGCCGCGAGGCTTTTTGAAGAAGACCGCCGAACCGAGTGGCGTCGTTCGGTGGGGCGCTTTCTATCCGCCCCGCCCCACCCTGTCAATCACCAAAACGCAAAATTTTTTCTCTCCGCCCTTCACACGCCAATTCAGTCGCCGAGTTCGGCGTGCCGCAGCCGGTCCAGCGCGTCGAAAGCGGCCAGCATGCGTTCCGGCAGGTCGCGTTTGTCCACGGCGTCGGGGCCGCCGAAGCGCGTCAGCGTCGCCTCCAGCGCCTTGGCGAGCAGTTCCGAAACGTCCAGGTCCTTCTGTTCCAGCGCCAGTTCGAGGGCGTACAGGATCCGGTCGCCCAGTCGCCGCTCGTCGCCCATCGGCTGTTCCTCGATCACGCTTTCCTCCGTCGCCCCGTCGGGCCTTCTTATCGGTTGCGCTTTTCCGCCGTTCGTACGCACCACCACGATAGCACAGGCCGCGCTTGCAAACCTCAGTTCCTCGACGCCGCGGGGTGCGGCACGAAGGCCCGGCGGCGCGGACGGCCGGAACGAGTCGCCACGTCATTGGCCCGCACTCGAAATATTAGCCCGCACTCAATAAAAACGTCCGCCTCCCCAACAAACTATTTTAAAAGACGAAGTCGAGTCGCTTTTTCACGCGCGGCGATGTGCGGCGAATCAGCGGCCCGGCCTGACCGCCGTCGCGGCAACCTTTCGTTAACCATAAAAGCCGAGGCTGCCGGCTCCGATGATCACAGCCGGACGGCCCGCATGCATCCCCTCGCCCGCTCGCTCGCCCGCCCGCTCGTCCTGGCCCTGCTGTTGGCGCCCGCCGCGGCCGGCGCCTCCGGCCCGGCGGTCACGCTGAACGGGGACGGCGGCGATTCCTGGACCTTCGATCGCCTCGTGGAGGGCACCGCGGCACCGGACGTCTGCGACGAGGTGCTGGTCGCGTCGCCCGGCGGGATCGTCCCGGCGCAGCGCGACGGTGCGCGCTTCTTCGCCGAAGTCTCCCTGCACGAGGGCGCCAACACGGTGCGCGCGCTGTGCCGGCGCGACGGCGCCGGCGAGACCGCCTCCACCACCCAGACCTGGACGGTGCGCCCGCGTGACCTGCCGAAGGCGTGGCCTCGCGTGTCCGTCACCAGTGCCGGCCTCACGCTCGACTCCGGCCGCAGCGAGCCGGCTGCGGGACGCGCCGCGCCCGTCGTCCGCGCGGAATGGCGCGCCCGCCCCGGCAACCCCGCCCCGCTGTTCGCGGCGGAGGGCGACGTGCCGCTCGACGAGTCGCCAGCCACCGCCAGGCGCCTCGTCCTGCAAACGCCGGACAAGGACGGTGACTATTATATATGTATGCGTGTGGTCGATGCGCTCGGCCGGGAAGACTCGGCCACGGCCCTCTTCCGTGTCCGCGGCGGCCGGGCGGAGGCGCCGGACCTGAGGCGCGAGGCGCCGGCATGGATGGAGGGCGCCGTCGTCTACGGCGTCGTGCCCTTCCTGTTCGGCCCGCGCGGGCTGGCCGAAGTGACGGCCCGCCTGGACGCCATCGCCGCGCTGGGCGTCACCGCGCTGTGGCTGTCGCCGGTCACCGGCGCTCCGGGCGAGGATTTCGGCTACGCCGTCACCGACCATTTCGGCGTGCGCGACCGCTACGGCAGCCTCGGCGACGTCAAGGCGCTGGTCGGTGCCGCCCACGCGCGCGGCCTGAAGGTGCTGATGGACTTCGTGCCGAACCACCTGGCGGAGCAGCACCCCTACCACGCCGACGCCGCGGCGCGCGGGCCTCAGTCCCCCTACCACGACTTCTTCGACCGCGGCGCGGACGGCGCCGTGACCCATTACTTCGACTGGACCAACCTGAAGAACCTGAACTACGACGCTCCGGACGTGCGCCGCTACATGACCGAGGCCTTCGCCTTCTGGGTGCGCGAGGTGGGCATCGACGGGTTCCGCGTCGACGCCAGCTGGGCCGTGCGCGAACGCGCTCCGGAGTTCTGGCCGCAGCTGCGCGAGGAGCTGAAGCGGATGAACCCCGACCTGCTGCTGCTCGCCGAATCGACCGCGCGCGATCCGTGGTACGTGCGGAACGGCTTCGACGCCGCCTACGACTGGACCGACCAGCTCGGCCAATGGGCGTGGCACGACGCCTTCGGCGCCGGCACGCCGACGGCCGCGCGGCTGCGCGCCGCGCTGGCGCACGCCGATCCGGCCGTGCCGGTCATGCGCTTCCTCAACAACAACGACACCGGTGCGCGCTTCATCACCCGGCACGGCGTCGAGCGTGCGCGTCTGGCCGCCACCATGCTGATGACCCTGCCCGGCCTGCCGCTGGTCTACACCGGCGACGAGGTGGGGGCGGCGTACGAGCCCTACGGCGCCCACAAGGTGATCGGCTGGGACGACCCGAACGGCTTCACCGGCCTTTACAAGCGCCTGATCGCGTTGCGCGCCGGCCACGGCGCCCTGCGCGGCCGCGCCCTGTCGCCGGTGGCGACATCGGACACGGACTCCGTACTCGCCTACCGCCGCCCGGGCGCCACGCCGGAGGAGGAGGTCCTGGTCCTGCTGAACTGGAGCGAGGTGCCGCGTGACGTGGCGCTGTCCCCGGCCGACGCGGCGGCGCTCGGCGGCCGCCTCACCGACCTGCTGACCGGTGAGACGCTGACCGTCACCGGCACCGTTCCGGTGCCCGCGCTCGGCGCCCGCGTCCTCAAGCGCAGCGCCATCGCGCCGCAGGCGGCACAACGCTGATGATGGGGCGCTGATGGCGGGGTGCTGATGGCGGCGCCTTGAAGGGACACGCGGCACGCCCTATCGTCGGTGGGTACGAGGGAGGGTGCCGTGGCCGGTCGCAGCATCGCCGAAAGGCGCTTCGGTTCCGTCGATGAATTCGTCGCCTGGGAAGAGCGGCAGGTGGATCGCCACGAGTTCTTCGACGGCGACGTCTGGCCGATGGACGCTGAACCCGCCGGCATGGCCGGCGGCACCGTCCGCCACAATGACCTCGTCTTCAACATCCGCTCCGCCCTCGCCGCCGAATCCCGGCCGCGCGGCTGCCGGGTGCAGAGCGAGAACGTGAAGCTGCGGACCGACGCGTTCTCGGCCTATCCGGACGTGCTCGTCACCTGCTCGCCCGTGGACGGCCGCGAGACGCAGGTCGCGGACGCCGTCGTGATCGTCGAGGTGTTGTCGGAAGGCACCGAACGGCGCGACCGCACGGTCAAGCAGCAGAACTACCTGGACGCCCCGTTCCTTCAGCAGTTCGTCCTGGTGTCGCAGGAAGCGCAACTCGTGGAGGTGTACACCCGCTCCGCAGACGGCTGGGCTTACCGCCGCTACCGGGCGGCGGACGACACCGTCGACCTGCCGGCCGTGGACGTCCGCATTGCCATGGCCGACATCTACCGCGACACCGGTGTCCCACCCACCGCCTCCGTGGTGCCGCTGCGCGGCGCATAAGGCAAGGCGCGTTTGCCGGAGCGGCCCGGCGCACTCACCTTTCCTTCCAAGGCCCGCCATCGGCATGAACGTGCGCGGCCATTTGGGAGGGACGCGAGCCATGGACGACGACGTCACCCATGTCACCAGGACGCATTTCAACGCCGCCGACATCGGCGCGCTGGCCCACCTCTACCGGGCGGAGATCTACCGCAGCACGGTCTGGCGCACGCGCCTGGATGCCACCACCAACTGGGCGGTGGTCACCACCGGCATCGCGCTGTCGCTGACCTTCTCCAGCGCGTCGGCCTCGCCGCTGCCGCTGGTGCTCGTCGGACTGCTGGTCGCCGTGTTCCTCTACATCGAGGCGCGGCGCTACCGCTTCTTCGACTTCTGGCGCATCCGCGCGCACATCCTGGAAGTCCACTTCTTCGGCCCGATCCTGCTGGGCCAGGGGGCGCGGGCCGACAACGGGTGGAACGAGATCCTCCACCACGACTACCGCCACCCGAACCTGCACATCACCTTCGTCGAGGCGGCCGGGCGGCGGCTGCGACGCAACTACGGCTGGATCTTCGGCATCCAGGTGGTGGCCTACGCCGGCAAGCTGCTGATCCACCCCGAACCCATCACCACGCTGGCCGAGGTGTGGGAGCGCGCGATGATCGGCCCCGTGCCCGGGCAGATCGTCATCCTCGCCGGCGTGATCTTCCACGCCACCTGGATCACGGTGGCGATCACCACCTACCGCAGCCGCCGCGGCGCCGACCGCGAGCGCCCACCCCGCCCCGCGCGCGACCGCCTGCTGGAGCTGGCGCGCGGGTCGGGGTGAAGCGTCACTTCGGATCGTACTCCAGGCCCCAGGCTTCGTAGCGCTCGGGGTCCTCGGTCCAGTTCTCGCGCACCTTGACGAACAGCATCAGGTGCACGCGGCGCTCCAGGAACGCCTCCAGTTCCGTGCGCGCCGCCTGCCCGATGTGCTTGATGCGCGCCCCGCCCTTGCCCAGCACGATGGCCTTCTGGCTCTCGCGCTGCACGTAGATGACTTGCCGGATCTTGACGGAACCGTCCTGGAACTCCTCCCAGGTCTCCGTCTCGACGGTGGCGGCGTAGGGCAGTTCCTGGTGCAGTTGCTGGAACAGCTTCTCGCGCGTGGTCTCCGCCGCCAGCAGGCGCATGGGCATGTCGGAGATCTGGTCCTCCGGATAGAGCCACGGACCCTCCGGCACCCGCTCCGTGAACACGCGGCGCAGGTCCGCCACCCCGTCGCCGGTGCCGGCCGACACCATGAAGGTGTCGGTGAAGGGCGCGTCGCGGTTCAGGTCCTCCGTCAGGCGCAGCAGCACCTCGCGGTGACGGACGAGGTCGATCTTGTTGAGGATCAGGATGGCCTCGCGCCCCTGCTCCTTCAGCCGGTCGATGATGCCGCGGGTGTCGTCGTCGATGCCGCGGCGGGTGGCGTCGAACAGCACGCCGATCAGGTCGGCATCCTGCGCGCCCTGCCAGGCGGCGTGCACCATCGCCTTTTCCAGCCGCTTCTTCGGCGTGAAGATGCCCGGCGTGTCGACGAAGATCAGCTGGCTGTCGCCCTCGATGGTGATGCCCAGCACGCGCGAGCGCGTGGTCTGCACCTTCGGGCTGACGATGGAGACCTTGGCACCGATCAGCGCGTTCAGCAGCGTCGACTTGCCGGCGTTGGGCGCGCCCACCAGCGCCACGAAGCCGCAGCGCGGGTGCTCCGGCACCGTGCCGGCGCCGCCGAAATCATCGTCACCCTCGAAGTCGTCGTCATGGGTGTCGTCATGGGTGTCGTCGGTCATCGTTCACTCCCCGCCCGTGCCTGCGCCGGGCACACCCAACCGGCCCAGCAGAAGGCTGGCCGCCTGTTTCTCTGCCGCGCGCTTGGACGAGCCGGAACCGGTGACCGGCCCCTCTCCCTCGACGCGCACCTGCACACGGAAGACCGGCTCGTGCGCCGGCCCCGTCTGCTCGATCATCTCGTAAACCGGCAACGGCCGGCCGCGTCCCTGCGCCCATTCCTGAAGCGCGGTCTTGGGATCCACCGGCGGCACGTCGGCGCGGTCGATCATGCCGGCCCAGGCCGTGCGGATGAAGCGCTTGGCCGCCTCCAGCCCGCCGTCCAGGAACAGCGCCCCGATCACCGCCTCGCACGCGTCGGCCAGGATGGTGCGGTTGCTGCGCCCGCCGCCCGACGCCTCGGCCGGCGACAGGCGCAGGTGCTCGCCAAGGCCGATGGCGTCGGCGACCGTGCCCAGCGCCTCGCGCCGCACCAGGGCGGCGTGCCGCTTGGCGAGCGAGCCCTCGCGCTCGTCCGGGAAGCGCTCCAGCAGCCAGTCGGCGACGCACAGGCCCAGCACCCGGTCGCCCAGGAACTCCAGCCGCTCGTACGCGATGCCCGGCCCCTGCGCCGGGGCCACGCCCTTGCCGCTGCGCTCCAGGCCCATCAGGCTGGGATGCGTCACGGCGTCGGCCAGCAGGCCGATGTCGGCGAAGCGGTGCCCCAGCGCCGCCGCCAACCCGTCCAAGCCAGTGTCGTCCAGATCGGACCCCATCGGATCCTCCTCAACCGGCGCCAATTCAGCTCACACCCTGGAACAGGCGCCTCACGCGCAGGTCGAACGGCCAGCGCCACACCTCGTAGAAGTGGGTGCCCTCGGCCAGCGAGAAGAACAGGAACTCGGCCCGGCCGACCAGGTTCTCCACGGGAACGTAGCCGACCATGCTGGGAACACGGCTGTCCAGCGAGTTGTCGCGGTTGTCGCCCATCATGAACAGGTGGCCGGGCGGCACCTTGTAGACCGGCGTCTCGTCCAGCGGGCCGCGGTCGGTCTCCTCGATGATGCGGTGCTTGCGCCCCTCGGGCAGCGTCTCCAGGTACTGCGCGGCGCGCACCTCGCGGCCCAGCGGGTCCTTGCTGACGTAGTCGTCGATGCGCTCGCGCTGCACCGGCTTGCCGTTGATGTGCAGGACGCCGCCGATCATCTGGATGCTGTCGCCCGGCAGCCCGATGACGCGCTTGATGTAGTCGGTCTTGTTGTCGCGCGGCAGCTTGAAGACGGCGACGTCGCCGCGCTCGGGCATGTGGCCCAGGATGCGCCCCTCGAAGGCCGGCATGCCGAAGGCGACCGTGTGCTTGCTGTAGCCGTACGAGAACTTCGACACGAACAGATAGTCGCCGATCAGGAGCGACGGGATCATCGATCCCGACGGAATGTTGAACGGCTCATAGGCTAGGGTCCGCACGCCGAAGGCGATGAGGACGGCGTAGAAGACCGTCTTCAGCGTCTCGCCGATACCGCCGGCTTCCTTCTTCTTTTCGATCAAGGCCATGTGCTTTCGATTCTCAACGGCGGTGTGAAAGGAGCAAGCGACGTTGCGGCCGTCAGCGCGCCGGACGCACGGCGCCGGGCCGGGCCGCGTCCATCAGCGCGCGCATGCGGCCCAGCGACGCGGGAAGGCCGACGAACACGGCCTCCCCCATCAGGAAATGGCCGATGTTCAGCTCGACGACGGTGGGAATGGCGGCCACCGGCCCCACGGTGTCGTAGTCCAGCCCGTGCCCGGCGTGGCATTCCAGGCCGATCGCCTCGGCGTGCGCCGCCGCGCGCACGAGGCGCTGCAGCTCGGCCTGCCGGTCGAAGCCCTCGGGCGCCTCGCAATAGGAACCGGTGTGCAGCTCGACCACCGGGGCACCCAGCTCGCGCGCGGCGTCCAGCTGCGCTTCGTCGGGGTCGATGAACAGCGACACGCGCACGCCTGCCGCACCCAGTTCCTGCACGAAGCGCTTCAGGTGCGCCTTGCCGCCGGCGGCGTCGAGCCCGCCTTCGGTCGTCACCTCCGTGCGCTTCTCCGGCACGATGCAGCAGGCGTGCGGCCGGTGGCGCAGCGCGATGCCCAGCATCTCGTCGGTGGCGGCCATTTCCAGGTTCAGCGGCAGCGCGATCTCCGCCATCAGGCGGGCGACGTCGTCGTCGCGGATGTGGCGCCGGTCCTCGCGCAGGTGCGCGGTGATGCCGTCGGCGCCGGCCTCCGCCGCCATGCGGGCGGCGCGAAGGGGGTCCGGGTGGCGACCGCCGCGCGCGTTGCGCAGCGTCGCCACGTGGTCGATGTTCACGCCCAGGCGCAGGTAACGGGTCATGCCAAGCTCCGGATTCCGCCGGAGACTATATAGCCGTCCATTCCCGCGCCGTCACGCTTCAAACCTTCTTCTTCAAACCTTGATCTTCAGGCCCTGATCTTCAGGCCTTGATCCGGGCGGCCAGCGCCTTCAGCTCGTCCATCGGCGGGTTCTTGCGCGGCCACACCAGCCCGACGCCGTCGTCCGCGTGGCGCGGGAGCACGTGCACGTGGATGTGCGGCACCGTCTGCCAGCCCGCCGCCCCGTTGGCCTGCAGGATGGTGATGCCCTCGGGCCGGAAGGCGTCCTGCACGGCGCGGGCGACCTTGTGCACCGTCCGGAACAGCGCCGCCGCCTCGTCCTCGCTCAGGTCCAGGATGGTCGCCGCCGGCCGTTTCAGCGCCACCAGAACGTGGCCGGGGTTGAGCTGCCCGGCGTCCATGAAGGCGAAGGTCGCCTCGTCCTCGTACACCTTGGCGCAGGGGATCTCGCCGGCGATGATGCGGCTGAAGATGGTGGGTTCGGCGGGTGCGGGTCCCGGCATGGCTCACTCCTTCCCGGAAAGGCGCAGCGCCTTGCGCCGGCGCCCTTCGGCGTCGGCCGCCTTCAGCGCCGCCAGCACGTGCTTGGGCGTCACCTCGTAGGGTTCGTTGTGGATGGTCTCGCCCTCGGCGCAGGCGCGCTCGGCGGCGATCCACAGCCGCTCGTCCGTGACGCCGGCGAGGCCGACGTCGGCCAGCGTGGTCGGCAGCCCGATCGACTCGCAGAAGTCATAGACCTCGCGGATCACCGACGCCGGCCGGCCGGTGAGCATCAGCATGGTCAGCGTGCCCAGCGCCACCTTCTCGCCGTGCCAGTGGGCGTGCGTCTCCTCCAGCGCGGTCAGCCCGTTGTGCACGGCGTGCGCCGCGGCCAGCCCGCCGCTCTCGAAGCCCAGGCCGGACAGCAGCGTGTTCGCCTCGACGATGCGCTCCAGCGCCGGGGTCACCACATGTTCCTCGCACGCCGCCTTGGCCAGCTGGCCGTACTCCAGCAGCGTGTCGTAGCACTGGCGCGCCAGGCTGTAGGCGGTCATCGGACCGACGCGGCCGGTCATGTTGGCGCCGCGCTTGATGCGGCAGTCCTCCGCCTCGAACCACGTCGACAGCGCGTCGCCCATGCCCGACACCAGGAAGCGCACGGGGGCGGCGGCGATGACGCCGGTGTCGACCAGCACCAGTTCCGGGTTGCGCGGCAGCACGAGGTAGCGCTTGAAGGAACCGTCCTTGGTGTAGATGACCGACAGCGCGCTGCACGGCGCGTCGGTGGAGGCCAGCGTCGGCACGATGGCGACCGGCACGCTCAGCGCGTGCGCCACCGCCTTGGCGGTGTCCAGCGCCTTGCCGCCGCCGATGCCGACGATCACGTCGGCGGCGACGTCGCGCGCCACCATGGCCAGCCGCTCGATCTCCTCGTCCGAGCACTCACCGCCGAACTCCTCGATCGCCAGCCCGACGTGTTCCTCGGTGGCCGCCACGATGCGCTGGTTCAGCGTCTTCAGCACGAAGGGATCGACGATGGCCAGCGCGGTGCCGCCCAGCCGGCACAGATCCTCGCCCAGGGTGTCGAGCGCGCCCTCGCCCTGCACGTAGCGCGCCGGGAAAATGGCCGTGGTGATCATGTCCGCTCCCCTTCAACGAATCCCGGCGGGAGGAGAGCATAAAATCGGGCGGGACGCCACGCCGGGTTCCTGCCCCCGGCGCGGCGCCCACAAGCCCGCGTGTCAGCCGTTGATGGCCAGGGTGTTGACCGCCATGGCCAGGGCGGTGATGGCACCGCTGTTGATGTTGTCGATGTACAGGATGTTGGGATAGGTCTGCGGGCTGCAGGCCGGCAGCAGATCCTGGTAGATCAGCGGGTCGGCCTCGGCGGCGAGGTCGAGGATGCTCGCCGCGCCCATCTCGCACGTCGTCGCCTGCGTGCCGTCCTGCGTCAGCGTCCACGAGAGCAGGAAGTAGGACGACGTCGGGCTGGTCCGCTGCTCCTTCATCTTGCCGAGCTGGCCCGAAACCATCTGGGCCGCGTCGTTCGTGTCCGAGTACTGGTTGAAGACGGGGAAGTTCGCCGGCAGGTAGAAGCCCTTGCCGAAGTAGGCGTCGCCCACCGTGATGCCCGGCGCGTCGACTACGACGATGACCGCCGCCTTGTTCTGGCCGATGAAGTCGTTGAGCTGGATCTGCGTCAGGTCACCCGGATTGGCGACGGCGTAGAGGTTGTTGAGCCCGCCGAGCTGCGCCAGAAGCCCGTTGTATTCCTGCTGCGTGAACGCCCGGTACGAACTGTTCCCGACGTCCGTGTTGTAGTCGTGCGACAGGTAGAGGATGACCAGCTCCTTGTTCACCGCCGTGAAGCTGTTCACGTCGCTGATGACCTGGGCGATGGATTCGCCGTTGGCGCCCTGCCAGGAGTTGATCTGCGTGATGTCGCTGTAGTGGCCGGTGAAGTACTGGCCGCCGCTGATGACCGGGCGGATGTCGAAATAGCGCGCGCCCAGCGTCAGCTGCCCGAGGATGCTGGTGGTCTGGGTGATGACGCTGCAGGGGAAGGCGAAGGCGGTCCTGCCGTTGACCACGCTCATGCCGGAATCGTGCGACCCGGGAATGCACAGTTCGCGCAGCGTCCGCCCGCCGAGCTGGCCCAGGTTGTGCTGCATCCACCCCGCCGGCACCACGTTGCCCGTGAAGTTTCCGCTTTCGCCGGCAAGGACGAACGCGACCGAGCCGTCGTGCGACCAGCCGAGACTCAGCGTGCTGCCCTGCGGATTGCCCGACGTCGCAAGGTTGGTGAAGCAGACCTGCAGGTCGAAGCCGTTCGTGTTGCGGGCCTGGACCTGGAAGGTGAAGGGCGTGCCGTTCAGGGAATACACCACCTCGCCGGCGTCGTCGCTCTGGTTGTCGAAGGCGTTCTGGTCCCACTCGACATAGACCTGCGCCGTCTTCCACGCGGGGATCGTGGCCGGGAAGCCCCACGAATTCATCTGGTAGGAGTGCTGCTGGATGTTCGTCCAGTCGTACGGAGTGCCGTTCACCAAGGTAATGAAACCGCCCTGTCCCATGTCTCCCCCCATAACTGAAAGTTGCGCATGGCATGCGAGGCAAATGACGCATGCCATATGCTTATGGGGCGCAGGGCACTCGGAACGAGTCAATGCCACATATTACAACAAAATACCTCAACAAGACACCAATAATACGCTATGCGCGGCCACTTCAGGCCGCTTCAGGCCGTATATTCCTTTATATAGAGGGGGCAGGACACGGCAGCCGGCCAGCGGCGCGTAGCATTTTGCTACGAAACGAAACAGTTCGTAACGAAAGGAATCGCGCCGCTTTCACCCGTGCCGCGGTCGACTCCCGGCGGCGCACCGGGATGATCGCCGGTCGGCGCCTACCGCCCGCGCGCCCGGTCGACCGAGTTGATCACCGGTGTGGCCCGCAGCGCCGCCATGATGTTGGTCAGGTGCTTGGCGTCCTTGACATCGATGTCGATCAGCAGCTCGAAGAAGTCGGTGTTGCGGCTGGTGATCTTCAGGTTCGTGATGTTGCCGCCGTTCTTGCCGATCACCGTGGACAGCGTGCCCAGCGAGCCCGGCTCGTTGGCGACCACGAGGTTGATGCGGCCGACGTGCTCCTCCGGGCTGTCGCCGACGTCCCAGGCGACGTCGATCCAGCGCTCCGGCGAATCGTTGAAGCTTTCCAGCGTCTCGCAGTCGATGGTGTGGATCGTCACACCCTTGCCGGTGGTGACGATGCCGACGATGCGGTCGCCCGGCAGCGGGTGGCAGCAGCGCGCGTAGTGCACCGCCATGCCGGGGATCAGCCCGCGGATGGGCAGCGGCGCTTCCTTGCCCTTGGCCTTCGGCTTGGGCTTGGCGATCAGGCCGAGGGCCTTGTCGTCGCCGTCTTTCGGCTGCGTCTGGGCGTGCGGCTTGTGGCCGGGGAAGACGGCGTGGAAGACCTCCCGCCCCGAATGCAGGCCGGACCCGACCGACGCCAGCAGGTCGTCCACGGACGGCTGCTGGAAGATCTTCAAAACGCCTTCCAGCGCCTTTTCGCCGTAGTCGTAGCCTTCCTGCCGGAACTGGCGCTGTAGGATGGCGCGGCCCAGTTCGATGTACTGGGCGCGCTGCTGGGTGCGCAGGAACTTGCGGATGCGGGCGCGCGCCTTGCCGGTGACGACGAAGCGCTCCCACCCCGGCACCGGCGTCTGCGCCTTGGAGGTGATGATGTCGACCTGGTCGCCGTTCTGCAGCTGGGTGCGCAGCGGCAGCATGCGCCCGTTGATCTTGGCGCCGACGCAGTGGTCGCCCACCTCGGAATGCACGGCGTAGGCGAAGTCCACCGGCGTGGCGCCGCGCGGAAGTGCTATCAGGTCGCCCTTGGGCGTGAAGCAGAACACCTGGTCCTGGAACAGCTCCAGCTTGGTGTGCTCCAGGAACTCCTCGGGCTTGGTGGCGTGCTCCAGGATGTCCAGCAGTTCGCGCAGCCAGCGGTATTCGCGGGCACCCTCGCGCGGCTGGCCCTGCTTGTAGGCCCAGTGGGCGGCGACGCCCAGCTCGCACACCTCGTGCATGTCCTTGGTGCGGATCTGCACCTCGATGCGGTTGCGTTGCGGGCCGATTACGCCGGTGTGCAGGCTGCGGTAGCCGTTCGGCTTCGGCGTCGAGATGTAGTCCTTGAAGCGGCCGGGCACCACGGGATAGCGGCTGTGGATGATGCCCAGCGCCTGATAGCATTCGCCCACGTTGCCGACGATGCAGCGGAACGCCATGATGTCCGACAGCGCCTCGAAGCTGACGTTCTTGCTTTGCAGCTTGCGCCAGATCGAATAGGGCGTCTTCTCGCGGCCGGTGATCTGGACGTTCTCCAGGCCTTCCTCGTGCAGGACGTCGGTCAATTCCTTGATGATCCGCTCGACCCGGTCCTCGCCCTCCGACCGCAGGCGGGACAGCTGCGCCAGGATGCTGTCGCGCGCGTCCGGGTTCAGCTCTGCGAAGGCCAGGTCTTCCAGCTCGTCCTTGACCTGGTGCATGCCGATGCGCTCGGCCAGCGGCGCGTAGATCTCCAGCGTCTCGCGGCCGATGCGCTTGCGCTTGTCCGGGTTCTTGATGTGGTGCAGCGTGCGCATGTTGTGCAGCCGGTCGGCCAGCTTCACCAGCAGCACGCGGATGTCCTCGGACATCGCCAGGACCAGCTTGCGGAAGTTCTCCGCCTGCTTGGCCTGCTCGCTCTGCATCTCCAGGCGCGACAGCTTGGTCACGCCGTCCACCAGCCGGCCGATCTCCTTGCCGAACAGGCGCTCGATGTCTTCCTGGGTGGCGACCGTGTCCTCCACCGTGTCGTGCAGCAGCGCCGTCACGATGGTGGCGGAATCCAGCTTCATCTGCGTCAGGATGCCGGCGACTTCCAGCGGGTGCGAGAAGTACGGGTCGCCGGATGCGCGCGTCTGCGAACCGTGCGCCTTCATGGAGAAGACGTACGCGCGGTTCAGCAAATCCTCGTCGGCCGAAGGATCATAGGCCCTGACGCGTTCGACGAGTTCGTATTGCCGGATCATGCTGCCCGACCCGGCGCCATGCGCGCCCTCTCAGGAGTGGTGGATAGGCTATATATGGGTGCGGGCGCCGGTCGGGCCACCCGCTTCCCCCTCGGCATACCGTGTATCAGACGTCGTCGTCGCCGACGAGGTCGCCCTCGGCCGCGCCCAGCGCGTCGTCCGGCTCGCCGTCCATCAGCTCGTCCTCGCCTTCCTCGGCGTCGCCCATGGCGTCGTCGTCGCGCAGCGAGTTGTCGGCGGCGCCGGCCCAGCCGTGCTCGCCGGCCATCAGCTCGACGATCTCCTCCTCCGGCTCGTCGCTCTCGACGTGCTTCTGGTGGCCCTTGATGAGGGAGTTCTTCAGGGTCTCCAGAATCACCGTCTCGTCGGCGATCTCGCGGAGCGCAACGACGGGGTTCTTGTCGTTGTCGCGGTCGATGGACAGCGGCGCGCCGGACGCGATCTCACGCGCGCGCTGGGCGGCCATCATGACCAGCTCGAAACGGTTCGGAACCTTGAGGACGCAATCTTCGACGGTAACGCGAGCCATAGTCGGACCAACTCCGGAACTTAAGAAGCGCTCGACTATATTGATACGGACGGCCCCGATCAAGCCCGAACCGTCCTGCCGCCGTGACCATGCCGGGACACCAAATAGGCGGCAAGTCCCGCGCTGTCGTCGTGACCCGCGGCAATGCCGATGCGCCGGCCGACTCGCCTGAGGAACCCTTGCTCTGCGCCGCGCCGCATCCTACTTTACCTGACGGGGCCGGTGCCATTTCGCACCCGCCCGTGATTTTACGCAGTCTCTTGCAGAAGGATTAGGACATTGGACCGCTCAACGACTTTACCGAAAGAAATCAGTCGTTTGTTCTATAAGGAAGAGCGTCTGGCGATGTTCATCGACGGCGCCAACCTCTATGCGGCGGCGCGGGCTCTCGGCTTCGACATCGACTACAAGCGCCTGCGCGACGGCTTCGCGGCCGAAGGCCGCTTGCTGCGCGCCTTCTACTACACCGCCCTGGTCGAGGATCAGGAGTATTCGCCGATCCGGCCGCTGGTCGATTGGCTGGACTACAACGGCTACACCATGGTGACCAAGCCGACGAAGGAGTTCACGGACGCGTCCGGCCGACGCAAGATCAAGGGCAACATGGACATCGAGCTGGCCATCGACGTGATGGAGATGGCCGAGCGGGTGGACCACATCCTGCTGTTTTCCGGCGACGGCGACTTCCGCCGGCTGGTCGAGGCGGTGCAGCGCAAGGGTGTGCGCGTCAGCGTGATCAGCACGGTGCGCTCGCAGCCGCCGATGGTCGCCGACGAGCTGCGCCGGCAGGCCGACAACTTCATCGAGCTGCAGGACCTCGCCGGCACCATCGCCCGCGTCCACCATCACCGCGAGCCGCCGCCCGTGCAGGTCGACCACACCGGCGGTCCGAACACCGGCCCCGGCACCGTCTACGACAATCTGTAAGGCTGGCTGTAAAGCCGGCTCCGAACCGGGGCGGGACTGCGGACGCTGCCCGCGGCTGGCGGCGTTCCGCGCCGGGAACCGGTCCCGCTTCCCGGACTTCCACAACGCGCCGGTGCCCTCCAGCGGCACCGGCGACCCGCTGCTTCTGGTCGTCGGGCTCGCTCCGGCGCTCAAGGGCGGCAACCGCACCGGACGCCCGTTCCAGGGCGATTCGTCCGGCCTCTGGCTGCGCGCGGCGCTGGCCCGGTTCGCCCTGGGCGAGGACGTCGTGCGCGTCACCAACGCCGTCCGCTGCGTGCCGCCGGCCAACCGCCCGCTGGCCGCGGAGATCACCTCCTGCCGGCCGTTCCTCGTGTCCGAATTGATGTCCCCGCGCCTGCGCGCCGTCGTCGCGCTGGGCCGCGTCGCGCACGACGCCGTCCTGGCGGCACTGTCCCTGCCGGGCCGGGACTTCGCGTTCGGCCACGGCGCCGAACATCGCCTGTCCGCCGGATTGACGCTGTTCGACAGCTATCACCCCAGCCCGCAGAACACCAACACCGGCCGCCTGACGCGGGACATGTTCGACGGGGTGTTCGAGCGGGCGGCCGGGCGGGTCTGGAAATCCTGAGTTCCGCCAGACCATTGCCCCCACCCGCCGGGTGGGGGCAATACGCCTCCGGTTCGTTACGGCTTCGCCGGCTCGGACTGGGGCGCCGGAGCGGCGGGAGCGGCCGCGGCCGGCTCAGCCGCCGGCGCGACCGGGGCCGGCGCCGCAGCGGACGCCCCACCCTGCGCCGGGGCCGGCTCGGCCGGGGCAGCGGCCGTAGCCGCCGGAGCCGGGGCCGGTTCGGCAGCCGGCGCGATCGGAGCGGCGGGCGCCGCCACGACCGGCTCAGCCGGAGCAGCCGGAGCAGCCGGAGCCGGTTCGGCCGGCGCGGCGGCCGTGGGCGCCGGGGCGGCGGGAGCGGCATCCGCCGCCGGGGCCGGAGCCGGTGCAGCGGGCTCGGCGGGAGCGGCGACGGCAGCGGGGGCCGGGGCCGCCGGAGCAGGCTCGGCCGGAGCCGGGGCCGGTGCGGCGACCGCTGCCGGAGCGGGCTCCGCGGCGGGAGCCGCCGGGGCGGGTTCGGCCGCGGGTGCGGCGGGAGCCGGCGCGGCCACCGTGGCCGGCGCGGGTTCGGGCGACGCGGCCGGAGCCGGAGCAGCGACCGCCGGAGCGGCGACCGCCGGGGCGGGCTCCGCAGCCGGCGGTGCCGGCGGAGCGGCGGGAGCCGGCGCCGCCACGGCGGCGGGCGCCGGCTCCGGCGTCGCGGCCGGAGCGGCAGGGGCAGGAGCAGCGGCCGGAGCCGGGGCCGCGACCGGAACCGGCTGCGCCTTCGGCTCGGCGGCCAGCGCCTGATCGACGCACGCCGTCAGCGCCGCCAGCGCCTTGCGCGAGCCGCGCAGCGGGAACGCCTCCTTGTGCTTGCCCGCCTGCACGACCAGTTCGCGTCCGCCGGCCAGCGCCTCGGCGAAGCCCGGCAGCGCCGGCACGGCGAAGACGTACGCGCCGCCGGCGACCGTCGCTTCGGTCGGCGTCGGCGTGCCACGGTCGATGGCGACGCGGATGGTCTCGCGTTCGCCCTGCGGCGTCCAGTTCTTGTCGGAGACGGCGACGCCCGTCTTGCGGTCGCGGTTCATCGTGAACGCCAGCGCGGCATGCCCGGCGGCGTTCGTCGTCGCGCGGCACTGCGCCAGCCGGCCGGCGGCGTCCGTCTCGGCCCCGATCTGCCAGCCCGGCGCCTCCTTCCCGGCCGCCGGCTGCGCCGCCTGCGCGCCCGCCACCCCGGACAGGCCCCCCAGCAGCAGGGCGTACAGACCGACCGTCGCTTTGCTCTTCACCCGCATACCGTCCCCCATGTTGATCCGGGGGCCGCTGTCCCGCGATGCGCCGGCACCGGCACCCCAACGTATGGAACTATGCCGCGCGCAATCGGCCCTTCAAAGCAAGAAGAGCTAAACTCGTCAGGAATTCGCCGGATTTCGGCGCCGCTTCTCCGCCATCTCTGCCGCCATGCGCAGCGCGGCCAGCAGGCTCTCCGGATTGGCCTTCCCCGTGCCGGCGAGGTCCAGCGCGGTGCCGTGGTCGGGCGAGGTGCGGATGAACGGCAGGCCCAGCGTCACGTTGACGCCGCGGTCGAAATCGATGGTCTTCAGCGGGATCAGCGCCTGGTCGTGGTACATGCACAGCGCCGCGTCGAAGCCCGCGCGCGCGCGGGCGTGGAACAGCGTGTCCGCCGGCCGCGGCCCGAAGGCGTCGATCCCCTCGGCGCGCAGCCGGGCGATGGCGGGCTCGATCACGTCGATCTCCTCGCAGCCCATCGCCCCGCCCTCCCCCGCGTGCGGGTTCAGCGCCGACACCGCCAGCCGGGGCGACGCGATGCCGAAGTCGCGCATCAAGGCGGCGGCCGTCACCCGCCCGCAATGGACGATGCCATCCGTGGTGAGTTGTTCCACCGCGTCGCGCACCGACACGTGGATGGTCACCGGCACGACGCGCAGTTCTGCCGTCGCCAGCATCATCACCGGCTCCTCGCTCAGGCCGGCGAGGTGCGCCAGGTACTCGGTGTGGCCGGGGTGGCGGAAGCCGGCGGCGTACAGCGCCGACTTCTGGATCGGGTTGGTGACCACCGCCGCCGCCTGCCCGGCGCGCACGAGGTCCACCGCGCGGTCGATGCTGGCGACCACCGCCACGCCGTTGGCCGGGTCCGGGCTGCCCGGCGTCACCGGCGCGGCCAAGGCCACCGGCAGCACCGGCAGCGCCGCATCGAACGCCGCCACCGCCTCGCCGGGCGTCGCGATGGCGCGCACCGGCACGTCCAGGCCGACTCGCCGCGCCAGATCGGCCAGCCGCCGCGGGTCGTCCAGCACGAAAAAGGGCGGAGCACCGGTGGCCCGGCGCTCCGCCCAGATTTTCAGCGTGATCTCCCCGCCCACACCCGCCGGCTCACCCATGGTGACGGCCAGCGGACACGCGGTCGTCACACCCGGTACTCCACGAAGGCCGAACGGCGCAGGTCACGCAGGTAGCGGCGCGACAGCAACTCGGCCCGCTCGGCGACCAGCTCCTGCTCGATGTCCTCGCGGCTCGGCAGCTTGGCCGGCTCGCCCTTCACCGGCGGCGGGGGTGGCGGCGGCGCGTTGGCGGCCTCCAGCTGCGCCTTCTCCTCCGGCGTCAGCGGCAGCAGCGGCGCGTCGCGCTTGCAGACGATGAGGATCAGCGCGCCGCCCTGCCCCTTCAGCACCGGGCTGGGCCGGCCGATCGGGATCTGCAGGACGAGCTGGCCCAGCTGCGGCGGCAGGTCCTTCACGTTGACCGTGCCCATGTCGCCCGACTCCGGCACGCCGGTAGCCTTGGCCTTCTCCTCGAAGTCGCCGCAGCCCTTGATGGTCTTCTGCAGCTTCTCGGCCGCCGCGTGGGTGGCCTTCAGGGCCTCGGGCGACGGCGACGGAAGCACGATCTGCTTCATGTGCACCTTCGCCTTGGCGACGTCGATCTTCTGCACCGGGCGCTGCACGGCCGGACGCGGCGCCTGCGGCAGCTCCTCGCTGCCAGCACTGCCCACGGCGCGCCGGGCGCGGACCAGCAGCACGTGGTAGCCGCCGGCCGTGCGCACCGGCCCCACCATCTGGCCGGGGCGCGAGGAAGCCAGCGTGCTGTCGATCTCGCCGCCCATCTCGCCCGGGCGCACCCAGCCGAGGTCGCCGTTGTTGGCGGCGGCGGCCGACTGCGAGAACTGCCGGGCGACGGCGGCGAAGTTGGCGCCCCGCTTGATCTCTTCCATCAGGCGCTCGGCCGTGCGGCGGGCCTGGTCGTCCTGGTCGGGGGAATCGACGGACAGGAAGATCTCGGCCACCAGATACTCCGGCTTGCCGATGGCCGCCTTGAAGCGTTCGAGCTGGGCGTCGATCTCCTCGTCGCCGATCATGATCTCCTGGCGGATCCGGCGCTGGAGCACCTTCTGCCACGCCAGCGTCGCGCGCACCTGCTCGTTCAGCGTCGAGACGGGCACGTTGTGCTCGGCCAGCAGCTTGTTCAGCTGCGGCCGGCTCAGGCGCACGCCCTCGGCGATGCGGCCGATCGCCTGATCGATCTCCTGCGACGGGATCGAAATGCCCAGGCGCTTGGCCTCCTGAAGCTGCAGCCGCTCGTCGACGAGCTGGCGCAGCACCTGCGGCAGGACGCGCTGGCGGGCGTCGGGCGTGTCGGGCATGCCGGCGTTGAGCAGCGACAGCCGGGCGCGCGCCACGACGTCCGACTGCGAAATGGCGTCCTCGTTGACGACGGCGGCAATGCGCTCGACGGCTCCACCGACGGCTCCACCGGCGGCGCTGCTCGCCCCGCCCTGGGCCGGCGGCGCGCTCTTGGCCCGCTCCGCGGCGCCGGCGCTTCCGCCGCTCGCGAGGATCACGCACGCGGTCGCCATGACGACGGCGGACCGGACGGTACGCAAACTCACCATTGCTACTCCTGCTCCCCAGCTCATGGCCCTTAATACGGTCCGTCCGGGCAATTTGCAAACCGGATCGTGGCAAAACGGCGTACGACCCGTCGGCACCCCGCCCTCAGCCGTCTTCCAGATGCAGAAGCACCGCCGTGCCCAGGAGCAGGCTGATAGCGGTCGGCGCCCACGCCGCCATCAGCACGGGGATCGTCTCCGACATGCCCAGCGTGCGGATGACGTCGCTCATGATGAACAGCACGAAGCCCGTAAGAACGCCGCCCGTCACCATCAGCATGGCGCCGCCGCGCCGCGGCAGGCGCAGCGAGAAGGCGGCGGCGAACAGCACCATGGCGCAGAACAGCAGCGGCTGCGCCAGCAGCGCGTGGTAGTGCAGCCGGTGCCGCACGGCCGGAAATCCCGTGCTCTCCAGCGTGGCGATGAAGCGCGGCAGGTCCCAGAAGGAGATGGTCTCCGGCGGGGCGAAGCTCTCCTCGATGGTTTCCTTGTCCAGCTCGGTGGGGATGGTGTAGCGGCCGACCGGCTCCGGGTCCTTCTTGGGGCGGCGGACGACGGCCTCGGCCAGTTCCCACTTGCGGTCCTTCAGCGTGGCGCGCGGCGCGTCGACCCGGCCGACGTAGTTCATGTCGCCTTCGAAGCGGAAGACGGTCACCCCCGACAGCTCGAAGGTGATGGGCTGCACCTGCTCGGCGTGGATGAACAGCTGCTCGCGCTCGCCGTTCTGGCGCAGCCACAGCCCGGCGCGCGAGATGTCCAGCGAGCTGCGGCGCAGCTTCAGGTACCGGCTCTCCAGCGCGTCGTACTTGGCGATGAAGACGGCACCGATGGGGTTGATCACCGTCACCTTGAACACGCCGATCAGCGCCGCGGCGATCAGCACCGGCATCAGGAACTGCCACGCCGACACGCCCACGGCGCGCGCCACCACCAGCTCGGCGTTGCGGGTCAGCCGCCAGAAGGTGAACATACCGGCGAACAGGATGGCGAAGGGAAAGATCTGCTGGCCGATGTTGGGCAGCTTCAGGAACGCCATCTCCAGCACCAGCCCGAAGGTGATGTTGGGTTTCGAGCCCGCGCGCCGCAGCAGCTCGACCAGATCGAGCAGCAGGATGATGGCCAGCAGGATCAGCAGCAGCAGGCAGAACCACGTGACGAACTGCCGGCCGATGTAGCGGGAGAAGGTGGCGGAAGAGTACATGTCACCGGCCTCCGGGGAAGCCGCCCTGGCTGGCCCGGTGCCGCGGGATGCGGAACCGGACGTCGGCTATGTAACGCCTCTCGCCGCCCAGGGCAACCTGACAGCAGGCCGCTACGACCAGGGCGCGGCTTGACAGGCTCGCCCCGAAGGTCTTTATGCGATGGGGCGTGCCGCGGCACCGCCCACCCCGCCTGACCGGCGCAAGCCACATGACGCAAGAATGAGGGGGAGATGAAGTTTTCCTTCACCAAGCCGGCCCTGCCGAAGGCCGGCACCGTCGCCGTGACCGTCCTCGCCGACCGCACGCTGGGTTCGGCCGGACAGGACCTGGACCAGAAGACCGGCGGCATGCTGACGCGCGCCATGAACGCCAGCCGCTTCACCGGCAAGAAGGACGAGACGCTGGCCGTGCTTGCCCCCGCCGGCATCGACGCCGGGCGCGTCCTGCTGGTGGGACTCGGCAAGGCCGACGACGTGACGGACCTCACCCTCCAGGGTGCCGGCGGCGCCATCGTCGCCGCCCTCGACAAGTCGGGCGAGACCGAGGTGCACGTCCTGGCCGAGAAGCTGGCGGGCAGCCCCCTGCCGGCCGCGTCGATCGCCGTGGAGATCGCCTATGGCGCCCGCCTGCGCGCCTACCGCTTCGACAAGTACAAGACCACCGACAAGAAGGAGCCGAAGCCGGCCCTCAAGAAGGTCTGCCTGCTGACCGACGAGGCGGACGCCGCAAAGCGCTCCTTCGCCGCGCGGGACGCGGTGGCCGAGGGCGTGTTCTTCACCCGCGACCTGGTGTCGGAACCGGCCAACGTCATCTACCCCGAGACGCTGGCCGACCGCTGCAGGGAGTTGGCGGAGCTGGGCGTGCAGGTCGACGTGCTCGACCTCAAGAAGCTGAAGAAGCTGGGCATGGGCGCGCTGCTGGGCGTCGCGCAGGGCAGCGTCAACGAGCCGCGCGTCGTCGTCATGCGCTGGAACGGCAATCCCGACGCCGAGGACAAGCGCCCCGTCGCCATCGTCGGCAAGGGCGTCACCTTCGACACCGGCGGCATCTCCATCAAGCCGGCCGCCGGCATGGAGGACATGAAGTGGGACATGGCCGGCTCCGGCGTGGTCATCGGCCTGATGCGGGCGCTCGCGGCGCGCAAGGCCAAGGCCAACGTGGTCGGCGTCGTGGGGCTGGTGGAGAACATGCCCTCCGGCACCGCGCAGCGGCCGGGCGACATCGTCACCTCCCTGTCCGGCCAGACCATCGAGGTCATCAACACCGACGCCGAAGGGCGGCTCGTGCTGGCCGACTGCCTGTGGTACACGCAGGATGCCTTCAAGCCGCGCCTGATGGTCGACCTCGCCACGCTGACCGGCGCCATCATCATAGCACTCGGTCATGAGCACGCCGGCCTGTTCGCCAACGACGACGATCTGGCGGAGCGCCTGACCGCCGCCGGCCGCGCGGTGGGCGAGCCGCTGTGGCGCCTGCCGATGGGCGACGCCTACGACAAGGACATCAACTCCGACGCCGCCGACATGAAGAACACCGGCGCCGGCCGCGCCGCCGGCTCCATCGCCGGCGCGCAGTTCCTCAAGCGCTTCGTGAACGGCGTTCCCTGGGCGCACATCGACATCGCCGGCGTCGCCTGGACCAAGAAGGACAGCGGCACCGTGCCCAAGGGTGCCAGCGGCTTCGGCGTCCGCCTCCTCGACCGCTTCATCGCCGAGAACCACGAGGAGCGGTGAGGATTCGAGACACGGATGAACACGGATATCCACGGATGAACACGGATAAGGTCTCTTTATCCTCGTCATCTGTGTCTATCTGTGTTCATCGGTGGCAAAAAATCTGCTTCCCGCCGCACACCATTCGGACAAAGACGTTCATTAGCCACAGATAAACACAGATGATGACAATATCCGTGTTCATCCGTGCGCCATCCGTGTTCATCCGTGTCCCCACCCCCTCGCGAGGAAGAAGCGTCCGATGACCGAGGTGCGGTTCTACCATCTCCAGCGCCGCACGCTGGAGCAGGCGCTGCCCAAGATCCTGGAGAAGGTGCTGGAGCGCGGCTGGCGCGCCGTGGTGCTGGCCGGCTCGCGGGAGCGGGTGGACTCCCTCAACCAGCACTTGTGGACCTACGACCCGGCATCCTTCCTGCCGCACGGCGCCAAGCGGGACGGCTTCGCCGCCGACCAGCCGGTCTGGCTGACCGACGAGGACGAGACGCCGAACGCCGCCACCGTGCTGGTCACCGTGGACGGCGCGGAAAGCGCACGCACGGCCGAGTTCGAACTGGTCTGCGACCTGTTCGACGGCAACGACCATTTCGCCGTGCAGGCCGCGCGCGAGCGCTGGAAGCGCTGCAAGGCGGCCGGCTTCGCGCTCACCTACTGGCAGGAGAACGAGCGCGGCGCCTGGGAGAAGAAGGCCTGACGCCCGGCCTGTCGCCCGAGTTCCTTCGCGCTCGCAGCATGCGCGACGCGAACAATTTCGTTGCATTTCGCCGTCCGTCCGGCAACCTTTGCAAAGGTGCGCGGCCCACAGGCCGCCCGCCTTCAGGACTTCACCGGCGGAGCCCATGACCGGCAGCGACATCGCGCGGAGCATCAGCGAGGACGTCAAGGATGCCGCCATCCTGATCGTCGACGACAACGCCTCGAACGTCGACCTGCTGCGCGAGATCCTCAGCCACGACGGCTACCGCAACGTGCATGGGGAGACCGACCCGCGCCGGGTGCCGGACCTCTGCGCCGCCACCCGCTACGACCTGCTGCTGCTCGACATCCGCATGCCGCACATGAGCGGGTTCGAGCTGATGGAGCGGATCAAGGTGATCTACGCCGGCGACCATGTGCCGGTGCTGGTGCTGACCGCTCAGACCGACCAGGAGACGCGCCGCAAGTCGCTGGAACTGGGCGCCAACGACTTCCTCACCAAGCCGTTCATCGCTTGGGAACTGCTGCACCGCGTGCGCAACATGCTGGAGATCCGCACGCTCTACCGCCGCGTCGCCCAGCAGAACCGCGAGTTGGAGGCGCGCGTCGCCGCCCGCACGGCGGAGCTGTCGGCCGCGCTGGCCGCCGCCCGGCAGGCCGACCACGCCAAGCTCGACTTCCTGTCGGTGATGAGCCACGAGCTGCGCACGCCGCTCAACTCCATCATCGGCTTCGCCGAGGTGATGGGCTCCGAATCCCTGGGCAAGCTCGGCCATCCCGACTACCTGGAATACGTCAAGCTGATCGAGGAGAGCGGCACGGTGCTGCTCACCATGGTCAACAAGATCCTCGACTACACGCGCGGCGCCACCGGTTCGATCGAGCTGCAGGAATCGGACGTCCGCCTGCCCTACCTGCTGGAGACCTGCCTCAACCTGGCGGGACCGCGCGCCCAGCCGAAGAACGTCGTCCTGACGCTGGTGCCCTGCACACCGCTGACCCTGCGCGCCGACCACCGGCGGCTGCGCGAGATGCTGCTGAACCTCCTGGACAACGCCATCAAGTTCAACCGCCCGGGCGGCCGCGTAACCGTGCGGGCCGAGCGGCGGCCCGACGGCGTGGTGATCGCCGTCGCCGACGACGGCCCCGGCATCGCGCCCGACTTGGCCGAGCGGATCTTCAACCCCTTCACCCAGGCCGAAAAGGCCCGCATCCGCCAGCACGAGGGCATCGGCCTGGGCCTGCCGATCGTCCGCCGTTTCGCCGAACTGCACGGCGGCCGCGTCGACCTGACCAGCGAGCCCGGCAAGGGCACCACCGTCACCATCCTGCTGCCGCCCGAGCGCGTGCTGACGCCCAGCGCCACACCGTCGCCCTGATCGCCGGCTATTTTGAGCACCCCCTCGTCCCGTGGAGGCCGCATGAAGGCCCTCGCCCCCGATCCCGCGGTGCTGCACGGCATGGAGCTGTTCGCCGGCCTCGACGCCGCGGCGCTGGCGGAGGTGGTGCGGCACGCCCACACCCGGCGCCTGCGCAAGGGCACGCGCGTCTTCGCCCAGAGCGACCCGGCCGACACCTGCCACGCGCTGATCGACGGCCGGGTGAAGATCGTGCAGCAGGGGCCGGACGGCCAGCAACTGGTCATCCGCTTCGTCGGTCCGGGGGAAACCTTCGGCACCGCCGCCGTGGTGGTCGGCACCGGCTATCCCGGCGACGCCGTCGCGGTGTCCGACTGCGTCGAGATCACCTGGTCGAAGGAAATCATGGCCGGCCTGATGGAGCGGCACCCGCCCATCGCCATGAACGCGCTGCGCATCGTCGGCCGCCGCCTGCGCGAGGTGCAGACGCGCCTGCGCGAGGTATCGACCGAGCGGGTGGAGCGCCGCGTCGCCCACGCGCTCCTCCGCCTCGTGCGGCAGGCCGGCCGGCGGGTGGAGGGTGGCGGGGTGGAGATCGCCTTTCCGCTGTCGCGCCAGGATCTGGCCGAGATGACCGGCACCACGCTGCACACCGTCAGCCGCATCGTCAGCGCCTGGGACGGCGAGGGCATCGTCGAGAGCGGCCGCCAGCACCTCGTCATCCGCAAGCCGCACCGCCTCGTCGCCCTGGCGGAGGACCTGCCCGCCCCCAACGCCGACGCCGCCGACGCCGCCACCGACGAGAGCGAAAATCCGCCCGCACCTTTGCGCAAGCGCAAGGACCGCGCGCCGCGGGCCGGCTAACCTGCGCCGCATGGACATGCCGACGCCCCGCGCCCTTCCCGCTGCTGCCCCGGACGCTGACGACATGATCGCCACCGTGCTCGAACGCTGGCCCGCGACGGTGGCGGTGTTCCTGCACCGCCGCATGGCCTGCCCCGGCTGCACCATGGCCCCGTTCATGACGGTGGGCGAGGCCGCCGACTCCTACGGGATCCCACGCGCCGACCTGTTGGCCGAGCTGCGCGCCGCCGCCCGGGGCGACGCCCCGCAGGGCCCCTTCGAGCCGCCGCTGCCGCACAAATAGGAAAACGGCTCTACTGCGACAGGCCGAAGCGCAGGAGCAGGAAGACGAACCCGATGACGCCGACCACGCCGGTCATCAGCTGCCACGTCGTCGGCAGCTGGGACACGCGCCCGTCGAGGCGCGCCATGTCCTCACGGGTCCTGGCCATTTCCGTACGGAACTCGGTGAACTCCGACGCCATGCGCACGAGCATCGGTTCCAGCCGCCCGAGGGTGGCCTTGATCTCGCCGACGTCGGCTTCCAGTCTGGCGACACGCTGTTCCATGCCATGATCATGGGGGCCGTCGCCCCCATCGTCAATGGGTGGCCTTCGATCAACCGCAAACCGCTTGTGTGTGGACATGCATGGCTCTCCGGATGCGTGAAGCCATCATGACGCGCGCCAAAATTGCATACAACTTCATGGTTTTTCGCGCCGACGAAAAACTCGCGCCGACGAAAAGGGGCGGAGGCCTGCCCGGCCCCCGCCCCCTTTCGCTAACGGCGCGCCGTTCAGCGCTGCGCCACCTTCATCTGCGGCGTCCCGTTGACCACTTCCATCGCCGCCATCATGCCGGCGTCCTCGTGGCCCAGGATGTGGCAGTGGTAGACGAAGCTGCCGATCTGCTCGACCGCCTTGAAGTTGACCACGATGTACACGCGGCCGGGGTTCGTCCCGTCGGCGTTGGCCGACGGCGGCAGCGGCAGCGTGTCGTGCCAGACGTCGACCGTGCCGCCGTCTTCCGGCAGGTACACGTTCTTCATGGCGCCGGTCGGATCGACGATCGGCCCGGTCTTCACGCCGACCTTCTTCAGGTCCTCTTCCTTCGCCAGGCGGAACTTCACCTGGTGCATGTGGAAGTTGTGGGGGAAGTTGGTCGCGTTCACCAGCTCCCACACCTCCGACGCGCCGAAGGGCGAGCAGACGTGCCCGTTGCTCGCGTCGAACGGCGTGACGGCGATCTGCTCGTTGACCTTGCCCTTGTAGTCGACGATGCCGGCGCCCAGCGCCAGCGTTCCCGACGCCAGGCCGAAGGTGACCTGCCGGCGCTCTCCGGCCAGCAGGCCGATGCCGACCTTCGGCCGGGTGAAGCACGGCCCGATCCCGATGGTGCTGCCGTCATTGGCGCTGGCGCCGCCCTGGGCCGGCACCGGTGCTGCGGCCATCGCCGTGTGGCCGTGGGCGTGGCCGTCGTGGCGATGGTTGTGCCCGCTGGCGACCGTGGTGCGCGCCGCGGCCTTCTCCTTGGGCGTCGCCGTGGTCGAGGCGAGCACCGGCGGCTTCTGCAACGACAGCCTGGGCGCCGCCGCCTGCGCGACCTGCGCCGGCTCGATGTGCACGGCGGCCAGCGCGATGGCCGGATTGCCGAACAGGTTCGACGTCGTCGCGGGCGTGGTCGGCGTCGCCGGGGTGGTGACCATCACCGGCGTGGACGCCAGCACGAGGTCCTTTGCGGTGTAGGTCCGCGCGCCGTCGTTGCGCACCAGGATCTCGGCGCGCGCGGCCGGCATCATCAGCAGGCTGGTCACGCCCACCGACTCCACGCGCCCGCTCTTGTCGTCCGGCTTGCCGGCGGTGACGCCGTCCACCGTGAGCACGTCGAAGGCCTGCGCGTTGCCCTTGTCGTCGAGGAGCTGGAGGACGAAGGTCTGGTTGGCGCTCATGTTGGCGATGCGCCACAGCTTGTTCCGCCCCGACGGCACGGTCAGGTCCGGATAGCGCTGGCCGTTCACCGTGAACAGCCAGACCTGCGACGGGTCCGCCCCGGTGCAGTAGCCGCCCGGCGCCACCTGCCCGGCCGGGGTCGTGCAGCTGAAGCCCTTCGGCGCGATGACGGCCGGGGCGTTGTCGGCGTTCTCCGGCAGCGTGGCGGTGTTCAGCCGCATCTCGCGCAGGATCAGGTACTCGACGCCGGTGCGGGCGCGCAGCTCCTCGGTCGCCTTCGCGTCCGGCCGCCCGTCCGCGCCCTCGACGATGAGCTGGTCCTTCGGCGCGCCGATGGAGATCAGCCCGGCCATGCCGCCGCCCACCTGCGGCGAGGTCACGCCGTGGATGTGCGGGTGGTACCAGTTGAGGCCGGTCGGGTAGGCGACGTTCTCGGCGCTGTTCGGCTCGAACACCGCCTTGGGGATCACCTTGGGGATGTTGATGCGGTACTGCGCGCCCTGCGGCGGGTTCTGCCCCGGCGCGAAGTCGACGAAGATGTTGTCGCCCAGCCCTTCCGGCGAGCCCAGCGGGCGCGGCGCCACGATCAGGCCGTGCGTGTGCAGGTTGGTGTGGTTCGTCGGCGGCGGCGAGCCCGCCGCGGGCGTCGGCATCAGGTTGTTGAGCTGGAAGTAGATCGTGTTGCCGGCGTCCACCTCCATCACCGGCGGGTGATAGACGTCATTGTAGTTGGTGGTGGAGATGGCATAGCCGCCGGTCAGCTTGCCGCCGGAGTTCGAACCGCCGACGTTGTTCAGCGTCGAGACGGTGCCGTTCAGGGTCAGCGCGATGCTGCCCGGCTCGTTCTCCACGCGCTTGCACTTGTCCGATCCCAGCGGCACGGCGGCGTCGCGGCCCGAGCAGATGGGCGGCGCCACCAGCGGACCCGTCCCAGCGGCGCGATCGGCGGCCAGCGCCGGCCCGGCGGCCAGCAACCCGACGAGCCCGACCGATCCCCACAGCACTGACTTCCAGCGCTCCCCCATGAACATCCTCCATACGTCTGTATATTCGGCAGGCTGCCGCCTGCCGATACAGCGTCATGAAGCAATCATGCTCGCGCTAGTGGAATATTGCCGCGATTTGTAACAAGCGCGGGCGTCAGCCGGCCAGCCGCGCGGCGGCCTGCTGGTGGGCGAGGCGCAGGACGGTGCTGTCCGGCCGCTCAAGCACCTCCTGCTCCAGATGGTGCGCGGCGGCGAGGATGCCGGAGCGGGCGAGGCCCGGCTGCATGCGCGCCGCGATCTCCTTGAAGCGCTGAACCTGCAGCAGCCGTGGGTCGAGGAAAGTGGTGTCGAACATGGCGCTTCCTTTCCTGTGGCTTGCACCACTGAAGCACCGCAACGTTTCAGCCGTGTGTCGGCATTTTAAAACAGATTCGCGTGACTTGATTCAAAACGCCGCACCCTTCCCGTCATGCCAAAGGCGCCTGACGGAAGCCGTCAGGCGCCTTTGAACAAATCCGGCAGGCACTTGCCCCGGCCCTTACTCCCACTCGATCGTGCCGGGCGGCTTCGACGTGATGTCGTAGGTCACCCGGTTGATGCCGCGCACCTCGTTGACGATGCGGTTGGAGACGCGGGCCAGGAACTCGTGCGGGAACGGGTACCAGTCGGCCGTCATGCCGTCGGTCGAGGTCACCGCGCGCAGCGCGCAGGCGTAGTCGTAGGTCCGCCCGTCACCCATCACGCCCACCGTGCGCACCGGCAGCAGCACCGTGAAGGCCTGCCAGATGGCGTCGTAGAGGCCGGCGTTGCGGATCTCCTCGAGATAGATGGTATCGGCCTTGCGCAGGATCGCCAGCTTCTCCGGCGTGATCTCGCCGGGGACGCGGATCGCCAGGCCGGGGCCGGGGAACGGGTGGCGCTTGACGAAGGCGTCCGGCAGGCCCAGCTCGCGGCCCAGCGCCCGCACCTCGTCCTTGAACAGCTCGCGCAGCGGCTCGACCAGCTTGAGGTTCATGCGCTCCGGCAGGCCGCCCACGTTGTGGTGCGACTTGATGGTCACCGAGGGGCCGCCGGTGAAGGAGACGCTCTCGATCACGT
>NZ_DASPMG010000085.1:0-19309 GCF_035627195.1 Azospirillum sp. | reverse complement strand
CGCACCACGTGCGGCTGCTGGAGCTGCAGCTCGGCCGCGTCCTCGATGGTGACGATGCGCTCGGTATGGTCGATCAGCTGAGACAGCGCGTTCAGCAGCGTCGTCTTGCCCGACCCCGTGCCGCCGGAGATCAGGATGTTCAGCCGGCAGCGCGCGGCGATCTTCAGGACCGTGCACATGGCGGCCGAGACGTTCTCCTGCCGCGCCATGACGTCGAGCGTGATCTTCTTCTTGGAGAACTTGCGGATCGAGATGGAGGTGCCGTCGATGGCCAGCGGCGGGGCGATGACGTTGACGCGGCTGCCGTCGGCAAGGCGCGCGTCGCAGATGGGCGTGCTCTCGTCGATGCGGCGGCCCACGGCGGTGACGATGCGCGTGGCGATGGCCATGACGTGCGCGTTGTCGCGGAACTGCACCTCGGTCAGTTCCAGCTTCCCCTTGCGCTCCACGTACACCTGCTTGGGGCCGTTCACCATGATGTCGGTGACCGCCTCGTCCGCCAGCAGCGGCTCCAGCGGCCCCAGGCCCAGCATGTCGTCGAGGATGCGCTCGACCAGTTCCTGCCGCTCGGTCAGGTTCAGCTGCAGCCGCTGCTCCAGCAGCAGGTCGTGCACGATGTCGCCCACGTCGCGCGTCAGCTCCGCCCGGCTCAGCGCGGCGGCGGCGGCGGTGTCGATGCGCTCCAGCAGCAGCGGCTGGACGCGGTCCTTGGCCTGGTCGATGGTGGCGCGGTTGGCCGTGGCGGCGCGGGCCGGCGCCTCGGCCGGCTTCGCCTCCGGCTCCGGCTCATGGTCGGCGTCGGCGGCGAAGGGCTGGGGGAACAGCTGCGGCGGGAAGCCCTGCGGCGTGGTCGGCGTGCCCACCGCGCGCAGGATGGCCGAGATGGACGGCGGCACCGCTGGGGGTGCCACCGGCGGTGCGGGCGGCTCCGGGTCCGGCACGCGCGCGGGCGTCCGGGCCGGCGCCACGGCCGGCGGCTCGGTCGCCGTGGCGGCCGGCGCCACGTCCTCCTCCCGGCGCAGCGGCAGCGGCACGACGACGGAGCGGACGGCGGCCAGCACCTCCGCATGGTCGACCGGGCGCTTGGCCAGCAGCCCGTTGATGCACAGCGTGACGAGGTCGCGCTGGTCGAGGAGGTTCAGCTGCTGGCGGTCGCGCGCCAGCAGCTCGTGCAGGACGGTCTTCACCTCGCGCGCGACCTCGCCGCGCGGCATGGTGGCGGCGCGCGCCGGATCGATGCGCCGCGCCAGTTCCGGCATGTAATGGTCGCGCATGGCCGACAAGCCGCCGGTCAGGTCCCCGGACCCGCGGCCGTCCGGCGCCATGCTCGGGCCGCCGCTCCCCCGCATGCCGCACAGGGTGCCGCACAGCATCACGCACCGTCCTTCTTGAACCAGCCCAGCAGGCCCTTCTTCACCGGCGCCTGGGCGTCCGCCATCTGCATGGCCAGCCCGCGCAGCGCCTTCACCACCGCCGACGCGGGGGAAAGCTGCGCCACCGCCTTGCCCTGGTTGGTGGCGGCGGCGACCGTCTTGTCCTCGTCCGGCACCAGATGGGCGACCTTGGCGCCGATTCCCTTCTCGAACGTCGCCTGATCGACCTGCGGCTTGCGCGACCCGCCGGCCCGGCTGGCCACCACCACGCAGGCCGGCCCGCCCAGCACCTTGATCACCTGCATCATGCGCGCGGTGTCGCGGATGCCGGCCAGCGACAGCTCCGACACCAGCACCACCTGCTCGGCCGATCCCAGCACCGGCCGGTTGGCCGGCAGCAGGTGGCGGGGCATGTCGACCACCACCACCTCGTGCGTGCCGCGCAGTTCCTCCAGCAGGGCGCCCAGCGCCGCCGGGCCGAAGGACACGCTTTCCTCCAGCGGCTCCTCGGCGCCAAGGACGGACAGCCGGTCGCTCTCCGTCACCATGGAGCTGGCGACCAGCAGGCTGTCCAGCCGGTTGGGCGTCTCCAGCGCCTCGCGCAGGCCGCGTCCCGGCTCCAGGTCCAGCGCCAGCGTGTCGGTGCCGAAGTGCAGGTCGAGGTCGAGCAGCGCCGTCTTGCGCTTCAGTTCGTGCGCCATCAGCCACGCGGTGTTGACCGCCACCGTGCTGGCCCCCACCCCGCCGCGCACGCCGACCACGACGATCAGCCGGCCGGGCTGCGTCTCCTGCGGCTGGGCGCGGCGCGGCGTCTGCTTGGCTTGGCGGATGACGTGGTGCAGCGCCTCCGGCGCCAGGGGCTTCACCAGATAATCGGATGCCCCGGCCGAGATCAGGTCGCGGTACAGGTCGATGTCGTTGGCGCTGCCCAGGCCGACCAGCCTCGTGTCCGGCCCGGCCATGGAGGCCAGCTTGGCAACCGTGGCGAAGGGGTTGGCGGTACCGTCCAGGTCCACCAGCAGCAGCTTGGGCGGCGGCAGGTCGTGGCCGAGCATCTCCAGCACGTCGCCCGCCCCGCCACGCTGCACGGCGGCGCCGGACCAGCCCATCTCCCCGGCCACCGCGCGCGCCACCTGATAGGAGTCCTCGTCCGCGACGAAGGCGAGGAACGAGTCGCCGGCCGGCGTCTCGGGCGAACCTTTGAAGAGCGTCACCACACCAGACATCTATTTTGCTCCCGCCGACCCCGGATACCCCGCACCCGGGGGCCGGATCGGCTTTTCCTCACCCTTGCGCCAGCGCTCGACGGCGGCCGCCTCGCGCTGCGCGTCCGGCGGCCCGGTGCGGCGGCCGGTCAGCAGGTCACGCGGCTCCTCCACCAGGACGCCCAGGTTGCGCGACTGCGAGCAGCCCATGCCGAACTGGGTGTTGTGCCACGCGTTCACGTTCATGGTCGGCACCGTGGTCGGCGTCGGCCCGCATTCCGGCGGGACGGCGACCAGACGGTCGGGGTTGCCGGCGGCCGGCGCCAGCACGACCGGGTCATAGGGCTGCTCCACCGCGTTCTGCGTGCAGGCGGCCAGCGACATAAGCAGCAGAGGAGTGATCAGCGTGCGGGTGATCAGCGTGCGCATGGCCCACCTCATTCCACGACGTAGCCGACGGGGCCGCTCAGCTTCAGCTGCGCGGGCGGACGCGGGCCGGGTCCGGGCTGCGTCTGGCGGCCGAACAGCACGCGGTCGAGGAACGGCGCCGGCGAGAAGCCGTCGGTCGGCGCCGACAGCTGCGACGGCCCCGACGCCGGGCGCACCACGTAGGGTGTGACGATGATGACCAGCTCGCTCTCGTTGCGCTGGAAGCGGGACGAGCGGAACAGCGTGCCCAGGATCGGGATGTCGCCCAGGCCGGGGAACTTGTCGATCGTCTCGTTCAGGTTGTTCTGCAGCAGGCCGGCGATGGCGAAGCTCTGGCCGCTGCCCAGCTCGATGGTCGTCTCGGCGCGGCGCGTGCGCAGCGCCGGGATGACGAACTGGTTGACCTGGATGCCGTTGGCGAAGTCCAGTTCGCTCACCTCCGGGCGCACGCGCATGCTGATGCGCTCGTTGCTCAGCATGGTGGGGGTGAAGGCCAGCGACACGCCGAAGGGCTTGAACTCGATGGTGACGCGGTTGTTGTCCTGCGGGACGATGATGGGGAACTCGCCGCCGGCCAGGAAGCTGGCCGTCTCGCCGGACGCCGACACCAGGTTCGGCTCGGCCAGGATGGTGATCAGGCCGTCGCTCGCCATCGCGTCGATCAGCCCGTTGATGTCCCAGCGCGAGGATTTGTAGCGGAACAGCGCGTTCATCTGGTCCGGCGTGCGGGTGAAGCCGGTCAGCGCCCCCGCCGCGTTGGTGCCGGTGACGACGTCCGTCACGCCGGTCGCCAGCCCGATGAAGTAGTGCGAGCCCAGCGCCCCCAGCGCCTCCCAGTTGAAACCGAAATCCTCGCGGATGGAGCGGTTCACCTCCGACACCCGCACCCGCAGCATGATCTGGGTGGAGCCGGTGACGGTCAGCCGGTTCAGGATCTCGCCCTGCTCGGCCGGGACGTAGCGCGCGGCGATGCGGCGCGCGTCCTCGGCCTCGGTGGCGTTGGCGACGTTGCCGCTCAACACCACCGCGCCGTCCACCGACGACACGGTCACCTGCCGGTTCGGCAGCCGCTCGCGCAGCGCGCGCTCCAAGCCGCTGAGGTTCGGCGTGACGATGACGCGCCGGTTGGCGACCATCTGCTCGCCGCCGTTCACCGCCATCAGCGACGTCTCGCCCGGCTTCTTGCCGAAGACGTAGACCATGGTCGGCGACATGACCTGCAGGTCGGCGATGTCGGGGTTGGCGATGAAGACGGAGGAGGCCGCCTGACGCAGGCGCACCATCTGCCCCTTGTCCTGCTCCAGGCGCAGGACGGACGCGTCCTGCGCCGCCGCGGGGACGGCCCCCAGGGCGACACAGGCCAGAATCAGCACGACGAAACAGGACAGGATGCGCCGCATGGTCGACCTACCTCGGTGAGAAGGTTTGCTCCGTGGCGGTGGACCCACGGACGACCTGTACTTTTACCATCGCGGCACCACTTCCGCTCGGGGTACTTTCGGGAGAGGGCATCGGCGGCGCGGCCGATGCGGTTCCGCCAGCCGCAACGCCCGGGTTGGCGCCCAGGTTGGCGCCAAGCCCCAGGCTGATGTCGCTGTCCCAGGTGATGGTGTGGGTGGGTGCGGCCGGCACCGCGTCGCTGGCCGTCGTTCCGTCGGCCGCCGCCATCTCCACCCCCTCGCCCGGCTTGGCGAGGCTGCGCAGGCTCAGCGACAGCGCCCCCATCTGGGCGGCGACGGCGACCGCCTCCGCTTGCCGGGGCGTGACCTCCAGCGTGGCGGTCTGCGCCGTCTTCACCTCGCCCTTCTGGTCGTTGTTGCGCTGGTCGAGCGCCAGCACGCGCACGTCGCGCAGCACCGTCTCGCTGGCGCGGCGGTCCTTGTCGATGTCCTCGTACCGGCCCAGGGCCTGCGTCAGGATGACGTCGACGCGGTCGCCGGGGAAGATGAAGCCGGCGACGCCGGTGACGCCGTTGACGGCGATCGACACGGCGCGCATGCCCGGCGTCAGCACGGCGGCCAGGAAGCCGCGCTCGCCCGGCTTCACCACGCGCCCGTCGACGATCGGCTCGCCCGCGCGGATGCCCTGGCGGACCACGGCGCCCGCGAATTCCTCGGCGGTGCGCTGGCCTTCGACGGCGTAGATCCGGGCGACGCCGTCGTCCTGCGGCCACGCGCGCCAGCGCAGCTGCCCCGGCTGCACCAGCGTGCCGGCCGGCATGTCGGCGGCGGCGACCAGGACGCGCAGCGGCTTCGGCGGCTCGGGCGCGTTCGCCTGCTCCGGCACCGGCCGGCTCTGGCGGATCAGCGTGCGGGTGACCTGCACCGTGCCGCCGGCGATCACCAGCGCCAGCAGGACGAGGATGATCTTGCGGACCGACATGGCGTCATCTCCTCAAACAGCAAGCGCGGCGAGCGAGCACAGCCCGCCGGCCGCGATGGCCACGCCGTAGGGAACCCGCTGCCGCGCGGCCGACGGCGCCGGCTCGCCCGACGGCGCCGTGGCCGGCGCGCGCGACAGGCGGACGGCGGCCAGCATCGCCAGCGCCACCACGCCGCCCGCGACCGCCACGACCATCAGCAGGTCGGCCATCCCCTGCGGCCCCGCCCACAGCGCGGCGGCGGCCAGCAGCTTCACGTCGCCGCCGCCCATGGCGCCCACGTAAAAAAGGCCGGCGCCCGCCGCGAAGGCGGCGGCGCCGGCCATCAGGTGTCCCGGCCACGACAGCCCGGCCGGGGTCAGAAAGGCATAAACGCCGAACAGCGCCGCCAGCCCCAGGCTGAAGGCGTTCGGAATCCGGTAGCGGCGAACGTCGCCGACGGCCGCGAAAACGAAAAGAGCCGCCGCGGCGGCAAGAACGAAGGGAAGGATGGTCATGTCATCCCCCAAATATTGGCTGTCGTGGCCGCGTTGTTTTTCTTGGTGCGGCCGTGCGGGGGAACGTGTCGCTTCAGGAACCCGGGTCCATCCGGGACGGCGGCAGGATGCCCCGTCCCGGATGCCGACCCAACGGCGCCGGCTTACGGCCGCTTGGCCGTGCGGCCTTCGCCGGCGCCCTCGCCCGATCGATCAGGTGGTCAGGAGGGTGCCGACGCGGGTGACCAGGGTGGCGATGTTGCCGCTCAACAGGCCCAGGGCGCCGGTCAGCGCGATGGCGACACCGGCGATCAGCAGCGCGTATTCGATGGCGGTGGCGCCGGAGTCGTTCTTCAGCAGAGCGCGGATGGTACGCATGGGAGCCTCCAAAGGGTCGATTGGGTCGGATCGGTCTTGGTTCGGAAGATCGATCGCTCGTGGCGATGAGCCCATTAAACGTCTCAATTATTAACAAGCAGTTAAGACGGCGATAATTCGAAGACAAAACCCGATTTTGACAAGTAAATGTGTTTTACGCCTCTTTTCGCCCTCTTTTTGTCACACGATGCGCCCGCAAGATGTTCGGATAATGACTGCGCCTTGCCAGGGATTCATCAACGAACCGCTGGCACAGTCGCGGCGAAGCGGTGGCGCTTTCGGGGAGAATTAATTCGAATTTCGAACCATTCCGATTCGAATGCCGGGGCGAATCGTGAACGAAGCGGAAGTACTATCCAAGTGATAGATGTCTCAGCAATTCACCTTGATCATACCACCTCTTAGGCAATAGATTGATCCGCAAGTCGCCAGGGCCTATGACCCAGACGACGAGAGAGGACGCGGTTAACTTCACTGCAACGCAGATTCCTGGGGGCGGCCATGACCATGTACTATCCGGGGCCGTACGGGCAGCCCATGCCCCGGCGCTCGGCGCGCCGGATCGCCATCGCCGTCGGCCTGCTGACGGCGGTCGGGCTGACCGGCGCCGCGGCGGCCGGGGTCGACGCGGTGCGCGGCTACATGGTGCAGGCACGCCTGACCCGCGCGGTGGACGAGGCGGCGCTGGCCGGCGGCCGCATCCTGTTCGAGGACCAGCGCCACGGCCACATCCGCAAGTTCTTCGACAGCGCCTTCCCGCCCGGCTTCCTGGGTGCGGAGGCGGCCCCGCTGGCCATCGCCGACGACCCGCAGAGCGGCACGCTGACGGTGCGCGGCACCGCGAAGGTGCAGGCCACGTTCCTGCGCCTGCTCGGCTACGGCGACATGGTGGTGGAGGCCCGCTCGGTCGTCCGCCGCTCCGTCCGCGGCGAGTCGGCCGCCATCACCCGCCGCCCGACGCTGTAGGTTCCGCTACTCCGCCGCCCGGCGCGCCGCCTTCAGCCCCACCGGCTCCGGCCCCACCGATTGCATCCAGGGCCGTTCCAGGCTGGGCGCGCCGAAATGGTGGCCCTGCAGCAGGCGCACCCCTTCGTGCCGCAGCGCCGCGGCGTGGCCGGCGCTTTCCACCCCTTCCGCCACGGTCGTCAGGCCGAACCCCTCGGCCAGCCCCAGCACGCTGCGGATGAACAGCAGCGCGTCGCGCTCGCGCTCCATCTCCTGCACGAAGGACCCGTCGATCTTGACGATGTCCACCGGCAGCGCCTTCAGGTGCCGGTAGGACAGGTAGCCGGCGCCGAAGTCGTCCAGCGCCACCCGGCAGCCCAGCGCCCGGACGATGCCGACGAAGCGCGCGGTCTCCTCCAGGTCCTCGATGGCGGCGGTCTCGGTGATCTCGACGATCAGCCGTCGCGCCATGTCCGTCCGCCCGCCGATCATCCCGTGCAGCGCCGCCAGCCAGCTTCCGTCCGTCGTCGTCGCGGCGGACATATTGACCGCGAGTCGCACCTCCGGGTGCGCCTCCAGTTCGCGCACCGCCATGGCCAGCGTGTGGTGGTCGAGTCGCCGCGCCATGCCCAGCCGCTCGACCGCCGGCATGAAGTCGCCGGCCGTCAGCGTGCCGCCCTGCGTGCCGCCGTCGGCACCGGTGATGCGCAGCAGGCATTCGTAGAAGGCCACGCCGCCCGCCGCCTCCACCACCGGCTGGAAGGCGAAATGCAGGTCGCCGCCGTGCAGCGCCGCGCGCACCCGCTGCACCATCGGCATGCCGGCTCGCAACGCGCCCTGCTGCGGGCTGATGGCCGCGTGCGGCCAGAAGCCGTCGCGCCCCTGGCGCTTGGCCTCCTGCAGCGCCGTCTCGGCGCGCGTCATCGCCGTGGCGGCATCACCCGCCCCATCGCCCGCCCCATTGCCGCCGGCGACAAGTCCGCCGATCGACACGGTCACGTGCACCGGCCCGGCCGGTGTCGCCACCGGCTCCGCCCGCACGGCGCTCAGCAGCGTCTGCGCGACGCGCGGCATGAACGCCTCGGGGCAGTGCGGCAGCAGCACACCGAACAGGTCGCCGCCCAGCCGCCCCACCGTGTCGCCGCCGCGCACGGCACCGGCGATGCGCCGCGCCACCTCCACCACCACGGCGTCGGCCGCGGCGTGCCCGATGGCCTCGTTGACGAGGCCCAGCCGGTCGATGCCGATGGCGAGGTACGCCGGCGCGCCGCCGCCCATGGCCTTGGCCAGCGCGTCGCGCAGCCGGCGGCGGTCGGGCAGCCCGGTCATCGAGTCGCGGTGCGCCGCCCCGGCGTCCTGCAAAAGGCCCCGCATCCGGCACGGCGCGCCGTCGCCACCGTGCTCCACGCGCCCCCGTTCGCTCACCCTGCGAACGGTGCCGTCCGGCAGGCACAGGCGATAGTCGCAGTCGAAGGCCGTCCCGTCCGCCCGGTGCGCCGCCAGCGCCGCGTCGCGCCGCGCGCGGTCTTCGGGGTGCACCAGCGCGCGCCACGCCGCCCCGGTCGGCGCCGGGGGCGCCTCGCCGGCCCACGCCACCGCGTCGCTGGCCAAATCCCATGCGTAGACGGCGCCGCCGGCCGCGGCCAGGACCTCCACGGCCAGGGCCGCCGCCATCACCGCATCCCGCGCGGACGCTTCATCGGCCGTAAGGCCCGCCATATCCGTTTCCTTCCACCCCGCCGCACTCTCCGATTCGGGTGCCGCGGACGGACGTCCTGCATCCGCCATCCACGCTATGGCAGGATGGTTTAAAGTGCATTAAGCTAAAATGTAACGACAAACGACCCCGGCAAGGCGGCAAATTAACGTTCCGCCAACCCTGCCGCGCGTAGGGTGATGATGCCCACACCCCTTTCACCCGAACCGCCGCCCGCCCCGTGAGCCTCATCCCCGCCCTTCCCCCGCCATCGATGACGACCGCGTCGTCCGGCCCGTCGGGCGTGGCGAGGCTGAAGCAGATGCTCATGTCGGACGCGATCGCGGTGACCCCGGTCAAGCCGATCCCCGGCGAGGGGCAACAGCAGGGCCGCCGCCGCGACGACATCGAGCAGACCGGCGTCGAGCAGACCGAGGATGCCGTCCAACGCGGCGGCCGGGCCTCCGGCTCCACCGCCCGCGGCACGGCGCGCGGCGCCGGCGGAACGGACGGCGGCACCGCCGTCGTGGCCGGTGGCGGTTCCGACGCCGGCCCGGTGACGGCCACCCCGGTGCCGCTGAGCGCCGGCCCGACGACCGGCTTCGTCACGCAGAGCATCGCGCAGGAGGCGGTCGGCCCCGGCCTTCACATCGAGCCGTGGCAGTCCGCCATCCAGGCCTACCGCCGCGCCGACTCCGGCCCGAACGAACCGCTGGTCAGCCGCGTCAGCGTGTAAGCGGTCTCGCTTCGTGGCTTCGTAGGTTGGGTTGAGCCGCAGGCGAAAACCCAACGCGTTCGCCGGGCAGGCAATGTTGGGTTTTCGCTGCGCTCAACCCAACCTACGGTCTCCGGCTCACTCCTCGCCGTTCATCTGTTCCTGCTGGTACGCCTGCAGGCCGATGCGCTGGATGAGGTCGAGCTGCCGCCCGATCCACTCGATGTGCTCCTCGGTGTCCTCCAGGATCTCCTGGAAGATCGCGCGGGTCTGGAAGTCGCGCAGAGTCTCGCAGTCGGCGATGGCGATCTGGAGCAGGCCGCGGTTGTGCGACTCGATCCCCAGGTCGGCGGTCAGCATCTCCGGCAGATCCTCGCCGATCTTCAGCTTGTGCAGGTCCTGAAGATTCGGCAGCCCTTCCAGGAACAGGATCCGCTCGATCAGCTTGTCGGCGTGCTTCATCTCGCCGATGGATTCCTCGTAGACCTTGTGGGCGATCCGCGTCAGGCCCCAGTTCTTCAGGATGCGCGCGTGCAGGAAGTACTGGTTCACCGCCGTCAGTTCGTTGGTGAGGATGGCGTTCAGGTGCCGGATCACCGACGGATCGCCCTTCATCATGTCCCCCGTGTTGTCCAGCCCCTTAGGGCCCGTCCCCAACCTGCGGCGCGCGCACCGCCCGATCAAGCCCCTTTCTCGCCCGCCCCGGCCAGGGTGGCGTGCAGCAGCGCCAGCGGGAAGCGGTCCAGCAGGTCGGCGACCCGCAACTCGCCGTCCGCCGGCAGCGGCACGGCGCGGCCGGTGAAGGCGTCCACCGGCGCGGTTGCCGATGGCAGTTCGGGCAGCATCAGCGTGGTGTCCCCCCACGCCTCGGCCGGCGGCAGCGGCACGGTCACGCCCTTCATCAGCGGCAGCACGAGGCGCGGCGCCACCACCAGCGCGAAGCCCGACGCGTCGCGGCGCAGGAAGGCGACCACCCGCTCGGCGTGCTCCCCCACCACCTCCACCGCCCGGTAGTCGCCCAGCGCGAACAGCAGCGGCTCCCGCTGGCGCAGGGCCAGCGCGCGGGCGACGACGAACTGCTTGATCCGCCCGTCGCGCCAGTCCTTCAGCAGCGCCGCCCCATCCCCCTGCTCACCGACGGCGTCCAGCGCGTGCCGGCGCGCGGCGTAGTCCACCGGCCGGCGGTTGTCCGGATCGACGAGGCTGAGGTCCCAGAAGTCCGTGCCCTGGTACAGGTCCGGCACGCCGGGTGCCGTGATGCGCAGCAGCGTCTGCGCCAGCCCGTTCACCGCCCCCACCGGCGCCACCGTGTCCAGCAGGTCCATCAGCTCCGCCAGGAAGGGCGCGCTGCGCTCCGAATCCAGCAGCCCGTGCACGAAGCGGTCCAGCGCGTTCTCATAGTCCGCGTTCGGCGACGCCCAGGAGGAGCGCACCTTGGCCTCGCGCACCGCCTTGGTCATGTACGCGCAGACCCGCTCGCAGAACGCCTTCAGCCCCTCGCCCGACGGCCAGGTCAGGTCCAGCGGCCACGCCCCCACCAGCGTCTGGTACAGCATGTACTCGTCGTTGCGGCCGGGGGCGGCGGCACCCTCGATCTCGCGCTTCTTGAAACGGTTCATGCGCTGCCAGCGGCGCACCAGCACCTCCCACCGCTCCGGCATCTCGGACAGGACGGAGATGCGGACACGGGTGTCCTCGCCGCGCTTGTGGTCGTGCGTGGCGGTGGCCAGCATATTGAAGGGGAAGCGCCTCAGCCGCTCGTGGTTCACGTGGTGGAAGGCCGACACGCTGGTGCCGAAGCGTCCGGGCTCCCCGCCCACCTCGTTCAGGCTGATCAGGCGGAAGTACCGGTAGAAGGCCGTGTCCTCCAGCGCCTTGGCCATGACGGGGCCGGAGAACTGCTGCGCCTTCATGGCGACGTGCACCACGTCCTCCGGGTTGTAGCCGCGCTGCCCGCCGCGTGCCCCCTCACGCCCGACATCGGTGCTCAGCGCCGCCAGCAGGAAGTCGTACACCGACGCGTCGGCCGCCCCCGCCATCTTGCGCGCCCGGCCGATCGCCCAGTCCAGGTACCGGCGGTCCACCTCGTCCACGCCACGCTCCGCCGTCACGTAGGTGCGGTAGACCGGCAGGCAGGCCACCACGTCGGCCAGCGCCCGGCGGATGCCGGTCAGCGTGAAGTCGCGGGTGTTCCAGCTCTGCTGCGCCAGCCGGTGCAGCTGGCCGGCCAGCACGTGCAGCTCGCTGGACAGGCTGGACTGGATGATCTTGCGCTTGGTCTCCACCACCAGCTTCTCGAAATCCACCTCGCGGCGGATGAAGCGGTGGTAGACCTCGGTCATCGCGGCTTCGTTGCCGGAATCGACGAACAGGCCGCCCACGAGGTTCATGAACTCGTACCCGGTGGTGCCGGCCACCGGCCAGTCCTCGCGCAGCGTCTCGTGGTGCGCCAGGATCTTTTCCACCACCACGTAGAACGGCTGGCGCAGCCGCAGGCCCGGCACCTCGGGCATGGCCGGCGCGCCGGGGCGCAGCGTCAGGTAGGCCGCACGGTCCTGCAGCTTCTCGAAATAGCCGACCGGATCGTACAGCCCGTCCACGTGGTCGAGCCGCAGCCCCTGCAGCTTGCCCTCGCCGATCAAGCGGAAGACCAGCTGGTGCGCCAGCTCGAACGCCTCCGGCCGGTCGATGCGCAGGCCGGCCAGATCGTTGATGTCGAAGAAGCGGCGGTAGTTGATCTCGTCCGCCGCCACCCGCCAGTAGGCGACGCGGTAGTTCTGCTCCTCCAGCAGCTCGTGCAGCGCCTGGAAGCTGTCGGGCTCGCCCGCGCGGCCGTTGATCGCCGCCACCGCGTCCTCGATGGCGTCCCCCACGCCCGCATCGGCGGCCACGAGCGCGGCCAGCTGCGCGCGCAGCTCCTCCGCCTCGCGATGCACCGCCGCCTGCCGCTGCACCGTGCGCACGCCGCCGCCCAGCCCCGCGAAGGCGGCGATCAGCGCGTCCAGCGCCGCCCCCTTGTCGCCAAGCGCGTCGCGCGCGGGCTTCAGCAGGCGCGGGTAGTTGCGCACGGCCACGGGGAAACGGTGCGACCAGTACCACACGCTGAACGCTCCGCGCTCCGCGTCGAACTTCAGCTGCAGCTCGCCGCGCTCCAGCACCGCGCCGTACTGGTCGCCCAGGAAGGGCAGCAGCACCTTGCCGTGCAGGTTGGTCTCCGGCGGGCTCCAGTCGATGTCGAAGAACGGCGCGAAGGGCGACGCCGGCCCCCACTCCAGAACGTCCAGCCACCACGGGTTGTCGTTGGCGCCCACCCCCATGTGGTTGGGCACGAAGTCCAGGATCAGGCCCAGCCCGTGTTGGTGCAGCGCCGCGACGAACGCGTCGAAGGTGGCCGCGTCGCCGACCTCCGGGTTGAACTGGGCGTGGTCGGTGATGTCGTAGCCGTGCGTCGACCCCGCGCGCGCCTTCAGGAAGGGCGAGGCGTAGACGTGGCTGACGCCCAGTGCGGCGAAGTACGGCGCCAGCTCCGCCGCCCGTTCGAAGGTGAAGTCCTTCGTGAACTGCAGGCGGATGGTGGCGCGGGGAACGGCGAGGGCTCCCGTCATCGGCCCTCGCGCGCGGCGGTGACGGCGGCGGCGAGCGAGCGCACGTCGGCGTCGCCGGCGATGGCCTCCAGGTCCTTGCTCAGCCGCCGCCGCCAGTTGGGATGCTGGTCGACGGTGCCGGGCAGGTTTGGCTGCTCGGTCTCGCCGAGCGCGTCTTCGATCTGCACCATCGCGATCCCTCCGGGTGTCTTGGCCAGATAACGGTGCGCCGCTTCCGCCAGTTCCCGCGACCACGGCTGCGCGCCGTCGTCGGTCGGATAGCTCGCCGGCTTCAGCCCCTCGCGCCCCAGCGCCTGCAGCAGCCGCCAGCGGTCGACGCCGCGGTCCCAGGCGTCCTTGTCCCGCGCCGCGTCGTTGGGATAGAGGTCCAGGCGCTGGCGCCACTCCAGGTCATGCGCCGTCCAGAAGCCGCGGAAGGTCGGCAGGTCGTGCGTGGTCAGCGTGACCATCGCCGCCTCCGGGTACGCCGACGGCGCCAGGAAGCCGCCCTCCCCGTCGCGTTCGAAGTACAGCACGCGGTAGCTCAGCACGCCCGCCTTCTGCATGGCCGGGCGGAAGCCATCGGGCACCGTGCCCAGATCCTCGCCGATGACGACACAGCGCTGCCGGCGCGATTCCAGCGCCACGATGCGCAGCAGGTCCTCGAACGGGTATTCGACGTACGCGCCGTCGCCCCCGTTGGCCGGAATCCAGAACAGGTGCTTCAGCGCCATCACGTGGTCGATGCGCAGCGCCCCGGCGTGGCGCATGTTGGCGCGCACGGCGGCGATGAAGGGGGCGTACGCCGCCTCCCGCAACCCCACCGGGGACAGCGGCGCCAAACCCCAGTTCTGCCCCTTCATGTTGAACTGGTCGGGGGGTGCCCCGACGTTGGCGCCCTGCACCAGACAGCCGGGATCGGCCCACGCCGTCGCCCCGCCGGGGTGCACCGCCACCGCCAGGTCACGGTAGAAGCCCACCGACAGCCCGGCCCGGCGCCCGCGCGCCGCCGCCTCGCCCAGCTGGCGGTCGGCCTCGAACTGCAGGAACTCGAAGAACTCCACGCGCTCCAATTGGTCGCGGGCGAAGGCCTCGACGGCGGCGCTGTCGGGCCGGCGGAACTCCTCCGGCCACGTCTGCCACATCCAGCGGTTCGGGTCCTCGCCGTAGAAACGCTCGTGCAGCGCGTTGAAGATCGCATGGCGGCGCAGGTCCGCCCCCATCTCCCGCTGGAAGGCGCGGAAGGCCAGCCCGCGCGGGCTGACGTCGCCCTCCGTCAGGTTGGCGGCGCGGAAGGCGGGGTACAGCGCCTCCAGCACCGGCGTCTTCAGCCGCGCCACCGCCGGGTAGTCCACCAGCTCCGCCGCCCGCGCGGATGCCAGATCGCGGCGGAACGCGTCGGACGCCACGATAGCCTGCGCCGCCTCGCAACGCCCGAACTCCGGCACCGCTTCCGGGTCGATGTAGAAGACGTTCAGGAATTGCCGGTCGGACGGCGAATAGGGGCTGAAGTGGTTGGGATCGGCCGGGAACAGCGCGTGCAGCGGGTTGAGCCCGACCAGATCCGCCTTCAGCCCGGCCGCCGTCTCGGCGAAGCGGGCGAGGTCGTCGAAGTCGCCCATGCCCCAGTCGTCGTTGCTCTTCAGCGCGTAGAGCTGCAGCCCGATGCCCCACAGCTTGTGCCCGTCGGTCACGTCCTGCGGCAGCACGCCGCGCTGCGGCGCCACGATCAGCGTCGTCGAACCGCGCAACCCGCCGCCGATCCCCACCGGCCGCACCTCGACCGACAGCGTGTGGTAGCCCATGGGCAGCCGGTCGGGCAGCGCCAGCGTGCGCCGCTCGAACGCAGCACCATCCAGCGTCGTGGTGCCGTCCAGCGGCAGCGCGCCGAGGGGCGTCTCGCCCCGGCGCTCCGCCCCGCCCTCCTCATGCAGGGTCCACACCAGCGTGGCGTCGTCCAGCCCGGCCGGGGCGGCGACGGCGACGGACGGAAAGGCGCCCTCGTCCTGCACCTGCACCGGCGGCAGCAGGCGGCGCCACGCGCGCTCCTCGACCGCGCGCAGGCTTTCCGCCACCTCGGCGTCGGTGCCGGTGGCGAGGCCCATGGCGGAGATCAGCGCCGCCATCGTCTCGGGCGAGGTCTCCCGCCGGTTGCCCCAGATGTCGTGATAGTACGGCTCGATCCCGACGCGTTCGGCCAACCGGCTCAGTTCGCTCATTCCCAAGACTTCCCTTTCGTCATTGCGCGTCTTCCAGGAACCACAGCGCCGTCCATCCGGCGATGCGGCCGTGCGCCACATCGTCCCCGGCGCCCTCCTCGCTGGCCGCCAGCAGCCGGCCCGCCGGGCACTCCACACCTTCAACCGCCGCGTCGCCCAGGTTCGCCAACAGCGTCAGCGCGCCGCCGTCACCCAGCGTCCAGGCCATGGCGAACGCCGCCCCCCGCCGCCACGCGACGGAACCGCCGCCCCGCACGCCGGCCAGCCGCGGCATCACCTCCGCCGCCCGCGTGCGCAGCAGCGCGCGGGTGAAGGACAGCCACCCGGCATGAGGATCGCGCGTCGGCGCGTCCCAGTCCAGTTTCGATCCTTCGAATGTGGCGGGCGCGTTGGGGTCGGGGATGCGCGCGCGGGCCTGCGGGTCGACGAACTCCGGGAACTTGGCGAACTCCCGCCGCCGCCCCTCGCGCACGGCGTCGGCCAGATCGCCCTGGAAGTCGCAGAAGAAGTTGAAGGGCCGCCGCTCCCCCCACTCCTCGCCCTGGAACAGCATGGGCACCGGCGGGGCCAGCAGCGTCACCGTCGCCAGGGCGCGCAGCCGCCTGGGCTCGGCCAGCACCGCCAGCCGCTCGCCCAGCGCCCGGTTGCCGATCTGGTCGTGGTTCTGCAGGAAATTGACGAAGGCCAGCGGCGGCAGGTGCGCGCTGGGGCTGCCGCGCCGCTCCCCGTCGCGGTAGGGGGACGGATCGCCCTGGTAGACGAACCCTTCCGCCAGTGCGCGCGCCATGGCGCCCACCGGATCCCCGGCGTAGTCCGCGTAATAGCCGCCGCTCTCCCCCGTCGCCAGCACGTGCGCCACGTGGTGGTAATCGTCGTTCCACTGCGCGGTGAAGCGGTCCGCCCCCGGCTCCAGCAGGCGCGCCGCGTTGTCGTCGTTCTCCAGCACCAGATGAATGGGCCGCTCCCGCCCGATCGTGCCCTGCACCCGCTCCGCCAGTTCGTTCAGGAAACGGCGGTCGCTGTCGTCGATGATGGCGTGCACGGCGTCGAAGCGCAGCCCGTCGAAGCGGTACTCCTCCAGCCAGTACAGCGCGTTGTGGATGAAGAAGTCGCGCACCGTGGCGCTGCCCTGCCCGTCCACGTTGATGGCCGCCCCCCACGGCGTGTGGTGCCGGTCGGTGAAGAAGGGCGCGGCGTAGGCGTGCAGGTAGTTCCCCTCCGGCCCGAAGTGGTTGTAGACCACGTCCAGGAACATCATCAGCCCGCGCGCGTGCGCCGCATCGACCAGCGCCTTCAGCTCCTCCGGCGTGCCGTAGGCGCCGTCGGGCGCGAACGGCAGCACCCCGTCGTAGCCCCAGTTGCGCGTCCCGGCGAAGTCCGACAGCGGCATCAGCTCCACCGCCGTGACGCCCAGGTCCTTCAGGTGGTCCAGCTTGGCGATGGCGGCGCGGTACGTACCCTCCGCCGTGAAGGTGCCGACGTGCAGCTCGTACAGCACCGCCTCGTGCCACGGCCGCCCGCGCCAGCCCGTCGCCTGCCAGCGGTAGGCGCCGGGGTCCACGACCTGGCTCGGCCCGTTCACGTCGTCGGGCTGGAAGCGCGACGCCGGGTCCGGCACCTTCAACCCGTCCGGCAGCACGAAGCGGTAGCGCGACCCCGGCCGCGCGCGGTCGGTCGCGCACTCGAACCACCCCGCGCCGGTCGCCGCCATGGGCAGGTTTTCCGCCCCCTCGATCTCGACCTGCACCGCCGGGACGGTGGGTGCCCACAGGCGGAAACGGACGGAACCGTCCGGCCGCACCTCGGCGCCGAACGGCATGGCATGGGCGTTCGCGGTCATGCTGGCCTGCGTGTGGTGGGGTGGTCCGATGAAGCGTGGCAGGAACCTCAACACCCCGCTCCGGCGTATGATCCCTGGCACCGAACGAATGTATCCGCCTGCCGGAAAGATTGTTCCAGCGCGATCACAGGGCCATCCCCATCTACATACGCGGTGCCCGGAAGGGGGGCCCAGGAGGGGGGCCCGGAAGGGGGCGTTGTGGAGGTAACGTGAAAGTGCTCTGGCTGTCGCTGCTGATGCTGGTCCTGCTGCTGGCCGGGCCGGCCTTCGTGATTGCGTCCGGCACGGTGACGCTCGGTCCGGCGTGGATCAGCGCCGACCGCGGCCCGGCCGGCCTCGCCCCCGACCCGGCGGCCGTGCGCGAGCCGGTGGTTCAGGTCTACGCCGCGCGCGCCGTGTCCTGGCGCGGCGCCTTCGGCGTGCACCCGTGGTTCGCGGTGAAGCCGGCTGGTGCCGCCCACTACACGGTGTACGAGGTGATCGGCTGGCGCCTCTACCGCGGCCTGCCGGTTCTGTCGATCAGCCACCGCACCCCGGACGGCCGCTGGTTCGGCGCCGCGCCCGTGGTGCTGACCGAACTGCGCGGCGACGCGGCGGCCGCCGTGATTCCGAAGATCGACGCGGCGGCGCGCGCCTACCCCTATGCCGACCGCTACCGCGTCTGGCCCGGCCCCAACAGCAACACCTTCGCCGCCTGGGTCGGCCGCGCGGTGCCGGAACTGCGCCTCGACCTGCCGGCGACGGCGCTGGGCAAGGACTACCTGGGCGGAAGCCTGTTCGCCCGCGCCCCCAGCGGCACCGGCTGGCAGGTCAGCCTGTTCGGCCTCGTCGGCATCCTGCTGGCCGCCGAGGAGGGGCTGGAGGTGAACCTGCTGGGCATGACCTTCGGCGTGCAGCCGTCGACGCTGTCGGTGAAGCTGCCGGGCCTCGGCGTGCTCCCCGCCCGCCCGCGCGGCACCGTGACCCCGGCGGCGGCCCCGGCGACGGACGAGGTGGGGTAAGGCGCTGGCCCCCTCCCGGCTTCGCTGACGCTCAGCCACCCTCCCCCGCTTCGAGGTGGAGGGTTTTGTGCCGAAGCGGCGGCAGTCCCCTCCACCGCAAAGCGGGGGAGGGTTAGGGAGGGGGCCGGAGTCCTCCAACACCCAAAGTTTGGGGACTCAAGCCCCCGCCTTCGCCTCGACCTCCGCCCCGGCCGCAGCCGCCGCGCCACCGCCCGCCGCCCGCGCCGCCTCCGCGGCCTTGGCCTGGGCGATCTGGTCCAGGCGCGACCGGTATCCGGCGACCGCCGCCGTCACCTCCCGCACCATCGATTCGAGCGGCCGTTCCGGGTCCGCCGCCTGCATCAGCTGGCGCGACAGCTCCTGCGCGTGCGCCACCTCGCGGGCGTCCACGGTGCCGGCGTCGACCTCCGCGCGCAGGTGCTCGACGATCTTCTTCAGGCCGCGGGCGGCGGTGTCGACGGCGGTGTGGTCGCCCAGGTCCGGCAGGCGGCGCAGCAGCTCATCCACCATGGCCGGCACGCGGCAGAGGTGCTCCACCGCCATGCGGTCCACAGGCGTGCGGGTCAGGCCGGGCATGGCGAACTCGATCAGGAAGGCGGCCTGCACGCTGGCGCGCAGGCGCTTCTGCTCGTTGACGCGGCTCACCGCCTCCAGCGTCATCTTGCGGGGCACCACCGTGCTCCACTTGTTGATCGCCTTCAGGCGCAGCGTGTTGGGCACGTCCAGCAACGGCACCTGCGTGCCGTCGCGCGGCGACTTGCGGCGATCCGGGCCGGTGTAGTCGGCCGTCACCACGAACTTCTTGCGCGATTCGACCAGCGAGGTCACCCGCTCCTGCACCTGCTTGGGCGACACCGGCTTGACCAGCAGGTCGTCCGCGCCCGTGTTGGCGACGCGCATCAGCAGCACCGGCGTCGGCGCCCAGGTGGTCAGGATCACGCAGGCGAAGGGGTTGGGCGTCCCCGGCTCGTTGCGCAGCGTGCGCACGAACTTCAGCGCCTCCGCCTCCTCCCCGTCGACGTCGACCAGCAGCAGGTCGGGCGTGGCGTTGGTCAGCAGGGGCGTGGC
>NZ_DASPMG010000084.1:0-36548 GCF_035627195.1 Azospirillum sp. | reverse complement strand
TGGGCAGGTGCAGCGTGTCCATCGCCTCCGCCAAAGGGATGGCGGTCCACTCCAGCCGGGCCGGACCCATGTCCACGGTCACGCGGCTCGGACCGGCGCGGTGCGCCACCAGCGGTCCGCACACCGTCTCGAACACGGCGCTGTCCGCACCCGTCTCTTCCATCAAGAGCCAGCCGACGCAGCGCGCGGCGTTGCCGCACGCCTCCACCTCGCCGCCGTCGGCGTTGCGGATGCGCATCAGCGCGGTCGAGCCTTCGGTGCGCGGCGGTTCGACCACGATGAACTGGTCGCAGCCGACACCGGTCTTGCGGTCGGCAATCGCCCGCACCTCCGCCTCGTCCGGGGCGTAGGGCTGGTGGCGGGCGTCGATCACGACGAAGTCGTTGCCGAGCCCGTGCATCTTCAGGAAGTCGCGCGTCATGACCGCCGTTATATGGCGAGCAGGGCTTCTGAGTCCATGGGGCGCCCTCTCGAAAGCCTTGTCCGAACGGGCGGTCGGCTATGCCCTCGTGGTGTGGCGTCTCCTCCGATGCACCGCATCCGGGTGGCGGCGGCCGTGCGATACTCGGCATGGTTCATTCAGGGAGGGAACCATGACCGTTTACATGGCCGAGAGGAACCTCAAGGGCATCAGCATGGACGACCTCGCCGCCGCGCAGCGGCGCGCCATCGACACCGCGCGCCAGATGTCGGAGCAGGGCACCCAGGTCCGCTACATCCGCAGCATGTTCGTGCCGGACGAGGGGCGCTGCGAATGCCTGTTCGCCGCCGACGACGCGGAGACGGTCCGCGCGCTGAACGACAAGGCGGGCCTGCCCTACACCCGCGTGGTGGAGGCGATGGACCTCACACCCCCTTGAACACCATCTTCTTGGACGCGGTGAAGTTGAACACCATGCCGGCCAGCGAGCCGACGGCCACCGCCAGGATGGGGTGGGTGGTGAACGGCTCGTCGAAGGCGATGCAGCCGGCGTAGGCGATGTAGTTGACGACACCGCCCACCGAGTTGGCGGCGATGAATTTGGCCCACTGCCGGTGCAGCGGCTCGTCATGCGCGCCCCGGAAGGTGAAGCTGCGGTTGAGCGCCCAGGTGGCCGTCGCCGCCGCCAGGAACGAGGGGATGCGCGCGACCAGGAAGCCCCATTCCTCGTGCGTCTCCAGCCCGGCGCCGAACAGCAGCGCGTACAGCACCGCGCTGTCGACCAGCATGCCGACGACGCCGACCAGCCCGAACTTGCCGAACTGGTAGGCGAGCCCGCCCAGCCGCGCCCCCAGCAGGCGCGTCAGCAGCCCGTTCACCCAGTCGAGCAGGAAACCGTCGCTCATGCGCCCATCCGATCGTGGGTCCTGTCGTGGAGCAAGGTCGCCCCCGGGGCGGGAATGGTCAGGTAGCGCAGCCGCTTCATTTCGCGCCGTCCGTGCGTCACCGTGTCGAGGATGAGCCCGCAGGTCAGGCTCAGGAAGGCCAGCAGCGCCAGCCCGGTCGCCAGGACGGCGGTGGGCAGGCGGGGCACCAAGCCGGTCTGCATGTAGGTCACCAGCACCGGCACTGCCAGCCCCAGGGCGGCGAGCAGCAGCAGCCCGAAGAGGGTAGCGAAGAAGGGCAGCGGCCGCTCCTCCTTCACCAGGACCAGGATGGTGCGCAGGATGCGGAAGCCGTCACGGAAGGTGCGCAGCTTGCTCACCGACCCCTCCGGCCGGTCCTTGTACGGCGTCTTCACCTCGGCGATGGGCATGCGCAGTTCCAGCGCGTGCACGGTGAACTCCGTCTCCGTTTCGAACCCGGCGGCCAGTGCCGGGAACGTCTTGACGAAGCGGCGGGAGAACACGCGGTAGCCCGACAGCATGTCCTGGATGCGGTGGCCGAACACCTGCGCCACCATGCCGGTCAGCACCCGGTTGCCCAGCCGGTGGCCGGGGCGGTAGGCGGCGACGATCTCCGTCACCCGCTGGCCGTTGACCATGTCCAGCTGCTCCTCCCACAGCCGCGTCACCATCAACGGGGCGGAGGGCGCGTGGTAGGTGTCGTCGCCGTCGACCATCACGTACACGTCCGCCTCGATGTCGGCGAACATGCGGCGCACCACGTTGCCCTTGCCCTGCAGCGGCTCGTGCCGGACCACGGCGCCGGCCGCCGTGGCGACCTCCACCGTCCGGTCGGAGGAGTTGTTGTCGTAGACGTAGATCGTGGCGTCCGGCAGGTGCGCCTTGAAGTCCCGGATGACCGTCCCGATCGCCGCCTCCTCGTTGTAGCAGGGGATCAGCACCGCCACGATGGGGGCGGCCGGGGCGGCGCCCGTCGTGGCGGTGGGGCGTTCGAGGGCGGAGACGGTCATGGCGCGGGCCTTGGCCTGGGGAGGGGGCATGGTTTCCGGATAAACACCACAAACCACTCCCTCATTCCACTCTCTCGCGGTGCACCGCGCAGAGGTTGAGCGGCTCGCCCAGATTGTTCGGAATGACGCGGCAGTCGCCGGCGTCCAGCGTCAGGCCCATCAGCGCCGCCGCCTTGGCCGCGCCGGGCGTGTCGGGGATGGTGCTCAGCATCAAGAAACGCCCCCGGTGCTCCCGCACCCGTTTCTGCACGACGCCCAGGTAGCCGTTTCCCACCGAGTCCGGCTGCAGGAAGTTGGACTGGATGCGCACGAAGGGGACCTGCGGCGGGAACAGCGGCACGACGTGGGAGATCGCCCAGTAGCCGGCCATCAGCACCATGGTCTCGTCCGGCCTCTCGACGGGCGGCACGTCGGCCTCCACCCACTGCCGGCTCCACGGCACGCGGCCCCAGTCGGCGGCGGTCACCGTGGCCTGCACGGCCAGCAGAAGCACGCCCGCCAGAAGCGCCTTGGCCGCGCGCGGCGCCGGCAGCAGCCCGGCCGCCATGACGATGGCCAGCGGGGCCAGCATCTCCATCGGCACCAGATAGCGGTAGATGCCGAACATGTACGCCCACACCGCGTACGCCACCGCCAGCGCCGTCAGCAGGTAACGCGTGGCGGCGGCATGCGTGAAGATCTCGCCGCGCGGCGCCGGCAGCCGCGCCAGCGCCGCCACCGGCACCAGCACGTACAGCACCAGCACACGCAGGTCGAACCACGGCACCTCCCCCACCCGCAGCGGCTGGAATGTGAAGAGGACGGGGAACAGCACCCGCTCCCACAGCGCCTCGGGGAAGAATGACGTGTTGCGGTAGTCGTCGGGGGCCGCGAAGGGCGAGCGGAAGATGTGGTTCATGTGCGGGAACAGCGGGTTCCCGTACTCCTGCCACAGGTGCGCCATCCAATACCCGCCGAACAGCGCGATGCCGGCCAGCACCCCCACCCCGAAGAAGAAGGCCAGCCACAGCCGCCGCCAGTATCCGCACGGCAGAACCAGGAAGGCCAGGCACAGCCCGACCGCGTACATGACGGACGTGTTCTTCAGCCCCATCGCCGCCCCGGCCAGCAGCCCCGCCACGGCGACGCGCGCGAACGCCGGCGCCGGCGGACCGTCCAGCAGCCGCGGCAGCCCGGCCAGCACCACCAGTGCCGCGCCCAGCACGCCCAGGCTGGTGACGTTGTCGTAGAAGGTCGTGCCCAGCAGGCCCAGCGTGCCGCCGCCCAGCCCCGCCATCGCCGCCAGCGCCACGGCCAGCCATACCCGTTTCCCCTCGTCCGGCACGCGCAGCGTCACCAGCGCCAGCGCGAAGGCCAGGGAGACGTTGATCCCCTGCACCGCGCCCAGCAGGAACCCCGCCGCGCGCGCCGGCAGGTGCGTGGCGGCCAGATAGAACGGCACGTCGATCAGCGGGTTGTAGAAGCTGGGCATCTGTGCCACCAGCCGGTCGAAGCCGATGCGCCCGTTCAGGAAGGCGTAGGCGTTGTACCAGTGGTAATTGCGCAGGTCCCAATTGGCGTCCATGCCGAAGGACAGCGTCAGCGCGCCGTAGGCCAGCGGCGCCAGGACCAGGAAGGCAAGCGCGATGGCGCGCGCGCGGCGGTCGTCTTCGGGCAGGATCATCGATGCACGCGTGTGGAAAGGGGCGGGGCTGTTCTTGTTAGGTGAAGGGGTGTGTGCCCGGCAAGGGCGGAGCGCGAACCGTGGTTACGTCACACTCCCTCTGGCATCGGCGGCGCCAGTCTGCTATTCAGCGAAACTCTCGCCGGCTCGTGGCCGGCCACGCGCGCGACAGGCATTCAGCGATGGAAAAGTTCACCGTTCTCACCGGCGTTGCGGCGCCGCTGCCGATGATCAACGTCGACACCGACATGATCATTCCCAAGCAGTTCCTGAAGACGATCAAGCGCACCGGGCTGGGCAAGCACCTGTTCGAGGAGATGCGCTACACGCCCGACGGCCAGGAGGTTCCGGAGTTCGTCCTGAACAAGCCGGCCTACCGTGGCGCCAGGATCCTGGTGGCCGGCGACAACTTCGGCTGCGGCTCCTCGCGTGAGCATGCGCCGTGGGCGCTGGCCGACTTCGGCATCCGCTGCATCATCGCGCCCAGCTTCGCCGACATCTTCTACAACAACTGCTTCAAGAACGGCATCCTGCCGATCAAGCTGCCGAAGGAGCAGGTCGATCTGCTGCTCGACGACGCGCAGCGCGGCGCCAACGCCACCGTCACGGTGGATCTCGAGAAGCAGGAAATCACCGGGCCGGACGGCGGACGGATCAAGTTCGACCTGGATCCGTTCCGTAAACATTGCCTGCTCAACGGGCTGGACGACATCGGGCTGACGCTGCAGCAGGTGGACTCCATCGATGCGTACGAGAGCAAGCTGCGCACGAGCCAGCCCTGGGTGGCGCTGTAACACACGCGTGGACGGCGCGCGGGCGGAACCCGTTTCCGGCCGCGCGCCGACCCGCGGCAAACCTTTCACGTGAATTTCCGAAGCGGAGTGCGTGCACATGCCCGCCAACAAGAAGATCCTGTTTCTGCCGGGCGACGGTATCGGCCCGGAAGTGATGCGCCAGGTGCGCCGCGTCATCGACTGGATGGACCGCCGGCGCAAGGTGACCTTCGACGTGGTCGAGGGGCTGGTCGGCGGTGCGGCCATCGACGCCCACGGCGTGCCGCTGTCGGACGAGACGCTGGCCGACGCGCTGGCGGCGGACGCGGTGATGCTGGGCGCCGTCGGCGGCCCGAAGTGGGACAACCCCACCGACTATATGAAGCGCCCGGAAGCCGGCCTGCTGAAGCTGCGCAAGGAACTGGGCCTGTTCGCCAACCTGCGCCCGGCGGTGGTGTTCGACGCGCTGGTCGACGCCTCGACCCTGAAGCCCGAGGTCATCAAGGGCCTCGACATCATGATCGTGCGCGAGCTGACCGGCGGCGTGTACTTCGGTGAGCCGCGCGGCATCGAGGACATCGGCAACGGCGAGCGTCGCGGCATCAACACCCAGGTCTACACCACGTCGGAAATCCGCCGCGTGGCGGCCGTGGCCTTCGAGCTGGCGCGCAAGCGCGGCAACAAGGTCCACTCCATGGAAAAGGCCAACGTCATGGAGTCCGGCCTGCTGTGGCGCCAGGAGGTGACGAAGCTGCACCAGGAGCAGTATTCGGACGTCACGCTGGAGCACATGTACGCCGACAACGGCGCCATGCAGCTCTTGAAGAATCCCAAGCAGTTCGACGTGATCGTCACCGACAACCTGTTCGGCGACATCCTGTCGGACGAGGCGGCGATGATGACCGGCTCGCTGGGCATGCTGCCGTCGGCCTCGCTGGGTGCGGCGGACGCCAACGGCCAGCGCAAGGCGATGTACGAGCCGGTGCACGGCTCCGCCCCGGACATCGCGGGCAAGGACCTCGCCAACCCGTGCGCGACGCTGCTGTCCTTCGCCATGGCGCTGCGCTACTCGTTCAACCTGGACGAGGACGCCAAGCTGCTGGAGACGGCGGTGCAGAACGTGCTGGGCGGCGGCATGCGGACGGCCGACATCATGGCGCCGGGCATGGCCCGCTGCTCGACCACGGTGATGGGCGACTCGATCATGCGCGAGATGGACAAGCTGGCCGCCTGACCGGCGCCGACTTGAACGAGAAAAGGCCCTCTCCCGCACGGGAGAGGGCCTTTTTCGTTGTAAAGCGTCAGTCGCCTTCTGTGCGCTCGGCACCGCGGCCGCCATGGCTGGCCTGGCCGCCCTTGCGCCCGGCTTCCGCCGCGAGCGAGGGATTGCGCGAGAAGCTGCGCGCCTGGGCCGGAACGCTGCGCCCGCCCTTCCGGCCCGCCTCGGCGGCGAGTTCCGGATTGCGCGAGAAGCTGCGTTTCGACGCAGGCACGCTTTCACCGCCCTTGCTGGCGATCTGACGCTGCCGGTCCCGATCCATGGACGCAAAGCCGCGGTTCGACGTGCGCCCGTTGTCTTTCGAGGCCATCTCCAACCTCCACCTATGCCACGTGCCTGACAACCGGGCCGGCGGAGGTTGGTTCCACACGTCGTAAATCAGGCGGGGACGGGGGCCGGTTCGATCTCGAACAGCGCGCGCAGCCAAGCAAGTAGAGCGTCGACGCCGGGGTGCTCCGGGTTCACGTAGCCCTTGCCGATCGCCGCTCCCATCGGCGTGCCCGGGTCCTCCCGCCACGCCAGCCACGTCTGGACCTCGGCCTTGATGCGGTGCTGCGGCTTGAAAAGCGTGTGCCCGTTCGGGATCGCGTCGATGGACGCCTGGGCATGGGCGAGGAGAACGTCATCGTGCGGGATGAGCGAGCGAAAGAAGTGCTCCAGCACCCCCGGTGACAGATTGTCCGGCAACATCCAGACGCCGACGCGCACACCGGTGGCGGTCGTGGCGATGGCGCCGGTGTTCGGAGCATTTTCGGGCAGGTCGAGGACACCGACCGATAAGAGACGCTTTCGCACCTCGCGCCAGCGCTTGGCGTGGTCGCTGTCGGCATCCACGATCATGCCGAGGTGGGTCAGGGCCGTGTTGTTGCGCAGGCTGACCTCGGCATAGCGGAGCAGATCGGGAAAGCCGTTCCGCTCGACGACATCGAACGCCTCCGGCAAGCCACGCCGTTTGAAGATGCCGCAGGCAAGATGGAAGTCGTCGGGCCCTTCGACGAGCAGTTGGCGGGATGGAGACTGGCTCATCGGACCTCGATCTTCTCGCGCGTGATGTAGGCCAGTTCGTCACCTGTGATGGAAACGGCCTTTAGCTCCGGACCACGATTGTCGAGGCGAATCAGGTAGGCCGGTTCGCGGCTGCGGCTGGCCGCCTGTTGGAACGCCTCGATGCAGTCGTAGCTGTGCGTCGTCGCGAACACCTGGACATTCAGGCGCTCGGCGAGGGTGAAGACGATTTCCCAGACCTTGGATTGAACGGACCAATGAAGACCGTTCTCGAGTTCGTCTATGAGAATTGCGCGATCGGGCTGGCATGCCAAGGCCAAAGCTAATCCCAGGGTTCTTACCGTACCGTCTCCAAGCTCCTTTAGAGGAAGTGGCATACTCATTCCATCGACCCTAGCCACAAACCGACGTCCTCCGATGTCAGCGGCATCACCAATCACTCCTAGGCGCTGGATTTCCTTGGTAAGAATCTTAATTGCTGAAATAACCTCATCTTCCAAGTCGGTAAGCGAGACCCGATCCCACATGGCTGCGGCCTGTGAGTTTGAGAGCCCTGATTGAGGAATGTTGGTGCAGCTATCTTTGGTGAGGGTGTCCTCGTCTATATTAATAATGGTGAGAACGGGAAATCCTTTATTGTCATCCGTAAGAATAAATTCTCTTATTTCCCTAATATCTCTCGATATAACTAGGCTTGGTTGCGCATTTATCGTGAATCTCTCGGATTCTCGATTTGTCATTTTTCCGGTGGACATCTCGTATTCGCCGAGAAGGCCTTCTTTAGAAAAACGAATGTGAAGACTTTCTCTGGAGTAAGGGCCGATTGATATGGGGTGGTCTATGTTGCTTATCTTTGGCCTTCCGTGAAAAATGTTTTCAACTAAATATTTTATCCGCGCAGGTGCTGTGCCGGTTCCAGAAAGTCCGTTAATGGCTCGGGGTCTGTACTCATCTCTCCTGTCGAATATATCTTGAATAGCCTCTGGTGCCCCGTCGGTAAAGTAAAGATGCAACGCTTCCAGCAGAGACGACTTCCCAACCCCATTCTTCCCCACGATCAAGTTCACCCGCCCGAGCTTCGGGATGGTCAGTTCCTTGAAGCCGCGGAAGTTCTCGATGCGCAGGGACGGCAGCAGCAGGGGGCTGCTCTCCTGCGGCGATTCCGGCGGGTCCTGCGGGATCGGCGGCGGGGTGCCGGGGTCGTTGGCGTCCATGGTGAAAACCTCCCGTTTGCGGGGATGCTACACCAATCAATATGGGAGCCAAGGGGCATTCGCCCCTCGGGTCTGCCTCACTCCGCCACGCAATAGTGCTTCTCGAACGCCATCATGATGCGCATCACCACCTCCGGCCTGACGTGGCGGTTGTCGGCGTCGAAGGGGTCGGTCAGGAACTCCTTTACGATCTCGAACGACGGGAAGTAGTGCAGGCGCGCATCCGCCGCCCGTTCGCGCATCAGTTCGTCCACCGCCACGCGCAGGATGGCCTTCGACACGGAATTGGCGGTCAGGCAGGACACCGGGCGGAAGGTCGCCATCAGCGGGATGGGCGACAGGGTGAAGATCACGTGCGCCTCCGGGCGCCACTTGCGGATCAGGTCCACGATGCGCGTCAGGTTGGCGCGGTTCTCCTCCACCGTGCTGATGCGGAAGCCGTGGATCGATTCGTCGAAGTCGGATGCGGGGATGGCGCGCCAGAACGCCTCGCCATTGCGCTTGTCGTACCAGATCTCCGACAGGCCCAGCGTGATGATGAAGACGTCGGTGGACTGGATGATCGCCCGCGTCTCGTCGCGGATGGCGGGGTCGACGGGGGCGATCTCCTTGTTCGGGCCGTGCCACAGGTTGTCGGGCATCGGCTTGCCCTCCAGCGCCCATTCGAACTGCTGGAGGATGGCGAAGCTGTTCACGATGCCTTCGCCGAAGCGGATGATGTGCGCGTGCACGTCCAGGTGCCGGCCGTGCACGGCATAGCCGCGCTGGGCCAGGTACTCCGCCACGTGGGCGGCGAAGCAGCTGCCGAAGGCGGTGATCGGTGCCGTCCGCCCGATGAACGGCGTGGGCGGCAGCCAGCCGTGCAGCAGATAGCGCTCCAGCGCGTCCGGCTCCTTCAGGTCGGCCTTGGAGGGGATGAAGTTGGTGTGCTCCCCCCGGTACCAGGAGCCGTTGAAGGTCTCCACCCGGCCGTGGCGGGTGATGGAGAGGCGCGGCAGGTGGTTGAGCGATGCGCCGTCCGACATGGCTTCAGGCCCCCGCTTCCAGCGCCGCGATGGCCTCGGCCATCGCCACGAGGCGGCGGGCGTTCTCCACGTGCAGGTTCTCGATCAGCTTGCCGTCCACCAGCAGCACGCCCTTGCCCTCGGCCACCGCCGCCGCGTGCGCCTCAATGATGCGGCGGGAGAAGGCGACCTCGTCGGCGCTGGGCGCGAACACGGCGTTGCACACGGCCAGCGTCTTCGGGTGGATCAGCGTCTTGCCGTCGAAGCCCAGCTCCAGCCCCTGGCGGCAGGCGTGCGCGAAGCCCTCGTCGTCCGCCAGATCCAGGTGCACGCCGTCGAGGATGGCGAGGCCATAGGCGCGCGCCGCCAGCAGGCACAGCCCCAGGCTGGTGATCATCGGCAGCCGGTCGCGCGTGTGCGCCGCGTGCAGGTCCTTGGCGAGGTCGGAGGTCCCCATGACCAGCGCGCCGAGCTTCGCCGAGGCTCCGGCGATCTCCCGCACATTCAGCATCGCCATGGGGGTTTCCATCATGCACCAGATGCGCTGCCCCTCGGGCGCGCCGTGGGCGCGCAACACCGCCTCGGCCTGGCGCACCGTGTCGGCGCTTTCCACCTTGGGCAGCAGCACGGCGTCGGCGCCGCTGCCGGCGGCCATCACGAGGTCGTCGTAACCCCACTGCGTGGACAGCGCGTTGACGCGCACCACCAGTTCCCGCCCGCCGTAGCCGCCGGCGGCAATCGCGGCCTTGATGGTGGCGCGCGCCTCGGCCTTGGCATCCGGCGCCACGGCATCCTCCAGGTCGAGGATCAGCGCGTCGGCGGGCAGGGTGCGGCCTTTTTCCAGTGCGCGGGCGTTGGAGCCGGGCATGTAGAGCACGCTGCGGCGCGGGCGGACGGTCATGGCCATGGCGGAGTCTCCCCCTCGGTCCCGGTGGCGGTTTCTCCGCACCTGCTTACCGGGGAGCGCGGCGGGTGTCCATGCGGTTCCCGCAACGCGCGCAGTGGGGGAGGGGAATAGAGACACGGATGGACACGGATGCCCGCCGAGCGGGCCACGGATGAACACGGATGATGATAATTCTTAATCCGTGTTCATCCGACCCCATCCGTGTTCATCCGTGTCAAAAATTCTCTAGGATCAGGCCGCGCAGGCGGAGGCGGCGGAGCGCACGGCGCGGAAGGTGGTCAGTTCGCGGGTCAGGGCGGCGCGGGTCTCGGCGTCGGTGCCGCGGACGATGGCGGCGGCCTCGCCGGGGCGGAGGCTGACGGGGTTCAGCGTCTCCAGCGTGCCGACGCGCACCTTGGTCGCCTCGATGCAGGAGCAGGCGCGCCGCCGGGCGGGGCAGCCGAAGCAGGTCTCGCGCGCCGACTCGCCCAGGCGCTGGTCGGCCAGCGGGGTCATGGCGTCGAAGGCGTCGATGGCGGCGACGATGGCGTCGGCGTGCTCCATGGCGTCGCCCAGCAGGTCGACCGCGCCGTGCGGCTGCAGAACCACCGGGCCGGAGAGCAACACCGGGGCGGCGTTGCTGGTGCGCAGCTTCATGCGAAGGAACTCGACGGCCATGGCTCCAACCCCTCGACGATCATGTCGTTTGTGCACTGCGAAACTATCATCCGGCGTTGCGCGGCCGAAGCGGAATCGGGTTTCGATTTCCAGGATTCTGGTTTTCACTCTGTAATCGGGCTGTGCATCCCTAAACATTCGGGGCGCAGACAAATAATGCTGAAAGACCGGCCGTCACGAAGGGCAGCCGTGCCGCCGCCGCATGGCCCGCGGCGCATCCGCGGCATGGACGGGCGCGGACGCTTCGCATAGGCTTTCCGGCCATGAAGACCGTGCTTTCCATCCAGTCCCACGTCGCGTTCGGTTACGTCGGCAACCGGGCCGCGGCGTTTCCCCTGCAGCGGCTGGGCCACGACGTCATCGTCGTGAACACCGTGCAATTCTCCAACCACACCGGATACGGTGCGTGGACCGGGCAGGTCTTCACGGCCGAGCACATCGTCGACGTCATTGACGGCGTGGCGGAACGCGGCGGCATCGACGCCTGCGACGCGGTGCTGTCCGGCTACATGGGCGACGCGGCGCTGGGCCAGGTGATCGTCGAGACGGCGGCGCGCGTGAAGGCGGCCAACCCGCGCGCGGTCTACTGCTGCGATCCCGTCATGGGCGACGTCGGGCGCGGCTTCTTCGTGCGGCCGGGCATCCCCGACTTCATGAAGGCGCACGCCGTGCCGGCCGCCGACGTCGTCACCCCCAACCAGTTCGAGCTGGAGTTCCTTACCGGCCGCACGGTGGGCTCGCTGGCCGACGCGCTGGACGCCACGGCGGCGCTGCGCGCGCGAGGCCCGCGCGTGGTGCTGGTCACCAGCCTGACGCGCGCCGAGGCGCCGGCCGACCGGATCGAGATGCTCGTGGACACCGCCGACGGCGCCTGGGTGGTGGCGACGCCGCGCCTGCCGCTCGACCCGCCGCCCAACGGGGCCGGCGACGCCGTGGCCGCGCTGTTCCTCGCCCACTACCTGAAGGCGTTCGACGCGGCGGCGGCGGTGGAGCAGGCCTCCGCCGCCATCTACGCCGTGTTCGAGGAGACGCGCCGGCGCGGCAAGCGCGAGCTGCAGCTGATCGCCGCGCAGGACGAGCTGGTGGCCCCGCGCACCGTCTTCCGGGCCGAGAAGGTGCGGTGAGCGCGCCGGACCTCTGCCACGTCTTCGTCTTCGTCACGCCCGGCGCGCCGGAGGCGGCGGGGCTGGGCGCCGCCGGTCTGCGCGAAAGCTTCCGCCGCGCCCATCCGGGGCAGGGGACGGCGAACGCCTGCTGGTGCTTCGACAACGCCTACCTGGAGCTGCTGTGGGTGGACGACGCGGCGGCCGTGTCCGGCCCGCCGATCGCCCGCACGTGTCTGGCAGAGCGGGCACGCTGGCGCGAGACGGGGGCGTCGCCGTTCGGCATCGCCGTGCGCGGCGCCATGCCCTTCGCCGCCTGGGACTACCGTCCGCCGTACCTCCCGGCCGGCCTGTCCATCCCGGTGGCGCTGTCGTCGGAGGACCCACGCCAGCCGTTCCTTTTCCGCTCCCCCGGTGATGCCAGGCCGGACGCCTGGACCGATGGCCGCGCCGGTGACCGTCAGGCCGCCGCCGGCTTGGCGGAGATCGCCGGCGTGCACCTGGACCTGTCGGCCCCGCCCACGGACGATCTGCGCACGCTGGAAGCCGCCGGGCTGCTGACGCTCGGCCATGCCGGGGCGCCGCGCATGGTGCTGACCCTGTCCCGCCGCGACGGCGGTCCGGCCCGGCGCCTGTCCCTGCCGGATTTCCGGTGGGAGTGACGCTACCCCACCAGCTCCGGCTTCCCGGCCTTGGCCAATTCGGTGTCCATGCGTTCCAGGTAGGCGGCGAAGGTTGCGCAGGCGCGGGCGCGGCGGGTCAGCGGGTCGTCGAAGGGGACGCGCATCACGCTGACCAGGAAGGCGTAGAGCGTCGCGTCGGCCGAGCTGGGGCGGTTGGCGACGGCGAAGGGGCGCTCCTTCATCAGCACGGCGAGTGCGTCCAGGTCGGCGACGCCCAGTGCGAAGACCTCGTCGCGCGCGTGGCGGCCGTAGCCCTGGCCGTGCAGGCTGCGCCGCACGCTGCGGCGGACGATGCCCGGCAGGATGGCGCGCACGGGCGCCGGCATGCGCTTGAAGAACGCGTCCTCGATGATCCGCCAGCCGGCATCCTCGATCCAGCGGGCGTAGACCATGGCGAAGTACAGGCTCTCCTCGCAGGTGCGGCGCATGAGGTGGCCCAGCGCCCGCTGCTCCGCCGTCAGTTCGCGGTCGAGGGGATCGCCGTGCACGGCGCGCAGGTGATCGATGATGAACCCGCTGTCGGCGACGACGCGCCCATCCTCCACCCCGTCGCCCACGATGTAGGGCAGCTTGCGCTTCGGCGCCCGGAACGACGCGCTGGTGACGGCGCGGTACGGCAGCCCGGCCAGGCGGAGATAAGTCTCCACCTTCAGGCAGAACGGGCTGGGGTTGATGCCCCAGGCCCTGGGAAATTGGTGGAGAACGATCATCGCACGCCCCATTGCGCCATGGTGTCGGCGACAGGGTAATGCGCGGGTGGCGGGGCGGCCACCCTTTTTCAGCCGCCGCGTGCGATGCGGGAACGATCAGTGCAGCAGGCTGGCGAGCGTCAGCGCGGTGCCGGCCAGCAGCGCGCTGGCGGCGGTGACGGTCCAGCCCTCCACCCCCGTCCGGGCGGCGGCGCGGGCGAGCGTTTTCTTGTGACGCAGCATGGCGGCCTCCTCATACCGGCGGCGCTTGATCGCTTCCATCGAGCGCCGCCGGTGAAACCCGACAGCCCCTTGCGCAGCAAGGGGCGAGAGGGTGATGCGGATGGCGCCTTCAGGCGCCGGCCGTATCACCGTGTTATCCTTACGAGAGGATGGTCCGCGTGCCCGTCCGCGTCCAATCGCTTGTCCCGATCGCAGCGATAGGCCAGGACAATCGACAGGGGCCGATCGCTGGCTTACTCTGCCGCTTCCGTTTCCTTCTCGGCGTCCGCCGGCCCCGTCGCGTCGGCGGTCAGGACCCGGCTGGCGGGCAGGCGGGCGGTCATGGTGGTGCCCACGCCGACGGCGCTGTCGCAGGCCAGCGTGCCGCCGTGCAGTTCCATGAAGTTCTTGGAGATCGACAGGCCCAGCCCGGTGCCCTCGTAGCGGCGGCTGGCCGAGTTGTCGGCTTGGCGGAACGGCTCGAACAGGTGCTCCATGAACTCCTTGGGGATGCCGATGCCGGTGTCGGCCACCGACACGGCAAGGCCGCCGTCCTCGCCGACCGCGGCGCGCACGGCGACGCTGCCGCCCTCGGGCGTGAACTTCACGGCGTTGGACATCAGGTTCAGCAGCACCTGCTTGAAGGCGCGCCGGTCGGCCCAGACGTGCGGCAGGCGCCCGGTAATCTCGTTGCGCAGCTCGATGCCGCCGTCCTGGGCGCGGTCGCGCACCATCATCAGGCACTGCGCCACCGCCTCGGCCGGGTCCATCACCTCTTCCGTCAGCTCGTACCGGCCGGCCTCGATCTTCGACATGTCGAGCACGGCGTTGACGATGTCCAGCAGGTGCTTGCCGCTGTCGTGGATGTCCTTGGCGCAGGACTTCTGCCGGTCGTTCAGCTTGCCGAAGAACTCGCTGTCCAGAATCTCCGAAAAGCCGATGATGGCGTTCAAGGGGGTGCGCAGCTCGTGGCTCATGTTCGCCAGGAACTCGGACTTGGCGCGGTTGGCCATTTCCGCCTGGCTCTTGGCGGCCAGCAGCTCCGCCTCCTTCTGCTTGCGCACGGTGATGTCGCGGATGACGCCGACGAACACGCGCGACGGGCCGGACTCCTGGTCGCCGCCGTGCAGCACCAGCTCGCTGACCGCGAGGTTCATCGGGAAGGTGGTGCCGTCGCGGCGCAGCGCCAGAACCTCGCGGTCCTGCCCGATGATGCGCGAGGCGCCGGGCCTGTACTCCTGCATCCAGCGGCCGTGGTCGGCGCGGAACCCTTCGGGGATGAGCAGGCCGACGCTCTGCCCCACCGCTTCCGCCTCGGTGTAGCCGAACATGCGCTCCGCCGCCGGGTTGAACGTCTCGATGCGGCCGCGGGCATCGATGGTGACCACCGCGTCCATCATGGATTCCAGGATGCCGCGGATGCGGCGCGACGCGCGCGCCAGCTTCGCCTGGTCCTGTTCGCGCCGCTGCTGCTGGCTGACCACGTACCAGGTGAGCATGGCGATGGCCGAGATCATCGCCACCAGGATGAAGGTCCAGGCCGCGGTGTCGCGCCGCCAGTCGGCCAGCGCCACGTCCTCTGGCAGGGTGGTGATGACGACCAGCGGGAAGTCGCGCGCATGGCGGAAGCTGACGATGCGCCCCTGGCCTTCGCGCGGCGCCACGAGGTCGAGCGTGCCGTCCCGGCGCGCGGCGACCGCGGCGGCCAGTTCCGGCCAGTCGGACAGGCCGCGCACCACCGGCAGCCCGCCCGGCGTCCCGCCCGGCGGCTGCTGTGCCAGCACGGTGCCGTCGTCCAGCGCCAGCGTCGCCGTGCCGTGCGCCGACGTGCGCAGGTCGGCGAGGCTGGTGTTCAGGTATACGGTGTCCAGCAGGATCACCAGCACCCCGCCGAAGCCGCCGTCGGGGGTGGTGAGGCGGCGGCTCAGCGGGACCACCGACTTGCCGGGGAAGACGCGGCTGGCGGTCGGCGCGCCGATGTAGAGCCCGGCGTCCGCGTTCGCGCGGTGCACGGCGAAATAGCCGCGGTCGGAGAGGTCGACGTCGGGCGGGCTGGTGTCGGCCGAGTGGTGCAGGATCCGGCCGTCGGGGCCGACCACCACGATGGCGGTGATCTGCGGGAACGCCTCGGTGCGGTCGTTCAGGTAGCGGTACACGCCGTCGGCCGCGCGCTGGCGCGCGTCCGCGCGGATGCTCAGCACGTAGGCGATGTCGGTGAACAGCCGGTCGGCGCCGGCCACGGCGTGGACCGTCTGCTCCTCCAGCATGCGGGCGAGGTGCTGCACGGTCTGCCGCGCGTGGTCCTTCGCCTCGCCGTGGTGCTGCCAGACGCCGAAGCCGATCAGGGCGCTGACCACCAGGATGAAGGCGATGCCCGAGGCGACCATGAGAAAGCCGACCGACGCCAGCGCGCCGCCGCCGATGCCGCCGCGCCCACCCGTGGCCGGGCGCCGTACGGCCGCTTCGCTGCCGCGATCCCCGCTGGACATGTGCCCACTGGACATGTGAACGAACGCTGCTCCGTGCGCGGTGGCCGTGCCGCGTGCGCGGCCGGTCGGGAAGGCCGCACCCTAGGCGGGGACCGATCGTGCGATCAATCGGTAATCGCCGGCTGCGGCCCGGACACAGGGAATATGTTTGCGCCACGATCCTTAAGGAACATTGACCCTGCGCACGTTCCGGGCATTTGTTCGTCCCCATCCGCCATCCTCCCTCCCCGCGCATGAAGGCGGGGCGGCGGACTCGCCCCAGCGGAGTCGCCCAGCGGAGTCGCCCGGCGGACTCGCATTGCGCCGCGGCACGCCATCCGCTAGGTAAGGGACCTCCGCCCGTCCCCGTCCGCAGCCCCCGTTCCTGCCATGACCGAAGGACCGCTTTCGCTCTACCGTGCCCGGCGCGGCCAGGGAACGCTGCGCCCGGATCCCGACCAGGAACTGGCCGCCGAGAAGCTGCAGAGCCTGTATCACGCGCTGAAGAACTATCGCCCGCAGACCGGCAAGGTCGGCTGGCGCGAGCGCTTCGGCCTCGCCCGCCGGCCGGAACCGGTGGAGGCGCCGCAGGGGCTGTACATGTACGGCGGCGTTGGACGGGGCAAGTCCATGCTGATGGACCTGTTCTTCGAGACCGCCCCGGTGGAGCGCAAGCGCCGCGTCCATTTCCACGCCTTCATGTTGGAGGTGCACCGCCGCATCCACGAATACCGCCAGGGCCGCGGCAAGGGGCAGGGGCCGGACGACGCGCTGCCCGAGCTGGCGCGCCAGATCGCGGACGAGGCGTGGCTGCTGTGTTTCGACGAGTTCCACGTGGTGGACATCGCCGACGCCATGATCCTGGGCCGGCTGTTCACCAACCTGTTCGACCTGGGCGTCGTGGTGGTCGCGACCTCCAACTGGGCGCCGGACCTGCTGTACAAGGACGGCCTGCAGCGCGAGCTGTTCCTGCCCTTCATCGCGCTGTTGAAGGAGAAGCTGGACGTGCTGGCGCTGGAGGGGGCGGTCGACTACCGCCTCGACCGGCTGAAGGGCAAGCCGGTGTACTTCCAGCCGCTGGGCCCGGCGACGGACCAGCGGATGAAGGAGACCTTCACCATGCTGACCGACGGCGAGGCGGGGGCCTGCACGCACCTGCTGGTCCAGGGCCGGCGCGTGGACATCGAGCGCGCGGCGCGCGGCGTGGCCTGGGTGGATTTCTGGGACCTGTGCGGCAAGCCCTTCGGCGCCGCCGACTTCCTGGCGATCGCCACGCATTTCCACACGGTTCTGATCGACGACGTGCCGAAGATGAGCGACGAGAAGCGCAACGAGGCCAAGCGCTTCATGACGCTGATCGATGCGCTGTACGAGCACAAGGTGAACGTCGTCATCGCCGCCGACGGCCCCCCCGAACGCCTCTACCCCGAAGGCCGCCACGCCTTCGAATTCGAGCGCACGGTGTCACGCCTGATGGAGATGCAGAGCGAGGACTATCTGGCGCGGCAGCATCTGACGTAGGCAGGCGGCTGGGGAAAGCACGGGGCTTTGTGGCGCGGCTCACAGCGGCGGTTCCGGGGAACGGGTAGGGTCTGTCCACCGACAACGCGCCGGACCGACACGGCCCCGGCCCCACCCAGACCCGAAAGGAACCGCCACCATGATCCGCCACACCCTGTTCGCCGCCGCCGCCGTCCTGTGCCTGTCCGCCCCCGCCATGGCGCAGAACGTCGTTTCCGCCAACAACACCGCCGCCGGCATCGGCAACGTCGCCGTCCAGCAGGCGATGACCAAGCAGTTCGGCGGCGGCGGCCTGTTCGGCGGCTCGAACACGGCCTCCATCAACAACACCGCGGCCGGCATCGGCAACGTCGCCAAGCAGGGTGTCATGACCATGCAGGGGGCCGGCGGCGGGCGCCTGCTGGGCGCGCCGGGGCTGCCGGGCGGCGCCAACACGGCGGTTCTCGGCAACACGGCGGCCGGCATCGGCAACAAGGCGGTGCAGCAGGGCATGGTCTTCCAGGGCGCGGGCTTCGGCACCGCCAACACGCTGGCCGGCCAGAACACCGCCGCCGGCATCGGCAACTTCGCCGGCCAGAGCCTCTTCTCCGTCCAGCGCTGATCGGACAGCATCGTCTGCGCCGCCCGGAAGCGATGCTTCCGGGCGGCGTTCACGTGTCGAGATGATACTGATAAGCTATTTTGCTTCCGTATCGGATGGCTCGTGAGGTCCCGTCGGCCGCCGGACGGTGGTCGTCAGGGCGCGTTCATTCCTGGAAACGCAGACGTTCACCGGTGGATCGGGCAATGTGGAGCGTTGAAAGGTGGCCCCGGCGGACCGCCGGATTCCCTGCCATTACCCTCTGAAGCTGCTGAAACGCTGAGTTTGGCACGGTCCAGCGCGGCTGTCGCCGTCGTTGTCGGGCTGATCCGGCGAAAGGCGGTCGTCTCCGAAGCGGCGCTCGGCCGGCACGGCCCCGCCTCGCCGACACCGTCATGATCCGGGTTTGTCTCGGCCGTCCCAATCCGATGGGATGTCGTGTTTGCGCAATTTCGCGTAGAGGTTGGTGCGTGACAGGCCAAGGTTCCGTGCGGCCTCGAACTTGTTGCCGTGCGTCTCCTTGAGCGCGGCGAGGATGAGCGACCGCTCCAACTCGTCGACCGCTTCGGAGAGCGGGCGACCGGCACCCGGTGAGGCCGGGCGATGGACGGCGGCTTTCGGGAGGATGTCCGTGAAGTCCTCGGCCGTGATGGTCTCTCCTTCGGTGCGCACGCAGACCTGTTCGATGACGTTGGCCAGTTCGCGGACGTTGCCGGGCCAGTCGTATCCATGCAGCACGCCGAGCGCCGACGGCGTCAGGTCGCGCATCGGCTGGTGGAGACTCATCGCCGTCCTTTCCAGGAAGAGGGAGGCGAGGATCTCCAGATCCTCCTTGCGTTCCCGCAGCGCCGGCAGGTGGATGGGAAAGACGTTGAGCCGGTAGTAAAGGTCCGACCGGAACGCGCCGCTGCGCACCATCTCCGGCAGTGGACGGCTGGTCGCCGCGATGATCCGCACGTCGACCTTGACGATCTGGTTGGATCCGAGCGGCTCGACCTCACGCTCCTGCAGCGCGCGCAGCAGCTTGCCCTGAAGCGGCAGCGGCATGTCGCCGATTTCATCGAGGAACAGCGTGCCGCCGTGCGCCAGCTGGAACTTTCCGGGCCGCGGCTGGCGCCCGGCTCCGGTGTACGCGCCGGGAGCGACGCCGAAGAACTCGGCCTCCAGCAGGCTTTCGGGAATGGCCGCGACGTTGATGCCGACGAAGGGGTGGTCGCCGCGGTCCGACGCGGCGTGGATCGCGTGCGCCACCAGTTCCTTGCCGGTCCCCGTCTCGCCCAGCAGCAGCACCGCCGAATGGATCTGTCCCGCCTTGCGCACCAGCCGTTTCACCTGGAGCATCGCGGGGCTGAAGCCGATCAGGTTCTCGACCGTGTACTTCGACGCCCGGCTTGAGGCGAGTTCCCGTTCCATGCGGGCCAGGCGCGACTGCAGCTTGTTGAAGCGGTCGGCGATCGGCCGGAGGTAGGTGAGGCTGTTCTTCAGGGCGAAGGCGAGGGCGCCGATGACCTCCCCCTGCCCGTCGCGCAACGGCAGGCGGCTCACCAGCAGCGTGTGCTCGCCGTAGCGCATGATGTCGAGCGGAAGCGAGCGGCCGGTTTCCACCACCTCGCGCATCCGGCTGTGCGGGATGACGCGCTCGACCGGCTGTCCCACGATGTCCGCCGGCGAGCGGAATCCCAGCGACGCCATCTGCTTGTCGTTGAACCAGACGTGCTTGTCGTTGGACCAGACGATGCGCGCGTCCCGATCGACCAGGATGGCGCCGTCGATCATCTCGTCTATCATCGCCATCAAGGCGCGCGCCGCAGCGAACTGCTCGTCCCGTCCCGTCGGCATGGCCTGCGTTCCCCTGCTTCGCCGCCTGTCAATATTCTGAACAGTATCTGTCAAAATCCGGCACACGGCGAGAGCGCTGATTTGCTGGGGCTGCGCATGGCATCGCGGGGCGATGTCCACATCGAAAACAGATCTCCCGCCAGCCGACGACAACAATCAACCAAACCCATTGCCGCACAACGATATTGTTGGCTGGCACACCTGTTGCTTTCCCGGTGTCAAGAAAAGTTGGGATGCGGGTCCCCGAACCGGGACAGCGTTGCCCGTACAGGCAGGGAGGAAAGCACAGGGCATGACCAGCCAGCATATCGGGGTCAAGAACATCGGCGTCATCGGCGCCGGGCTGATGGGGCACGGGATCGCACAGGCCTTCGCCGTTGCCGGCCACCGCGTGGACATTCAGGAGCCCGACCCCGACCTCCGGACCACCATCGTCGACCGCGTCCGCCGCAATCTCCGGGAGCTTGGGCAGGACGATGTGGCCGCGGACGCGATTCACCCGTGCGAGACCATCGAGGAGGCCGTCGCACGCGCCGACGTCGTCATCGAGGCCGTCCCCGAAAACCTGGACCTCAAGCAGCGCGTCTTCGCGGCGATCGAGGCCGCGGCTCCGGCCCATGCGCTCCTGGCGAGCAACACCTCGGTGATTCCGATCACCCGGATCATGGAGCCGCTGCGGGACAAAACCCGCGCCATGGGTACCCACTGGTGGAACCCGCCGCATCTGATCCCGCTGGTCGAGGTCATCCGGACGGCCGAGACCGGCGACGCGGCGATCGCCGCGATGACCGCGCTGCTGGCCTCCATCGGCAAGCTGCCGGTGCAGGTCCGCAAGGACGTGCCCGGCTTCATCGGCAACCGCCTGCAGCACGCGCTCTGGCGCGAGGCGATCGCCCTCGTCCAGGACGGCGTGTGCGACGCCGAGACGCTCGACACCGTGGTCAAGGCCGGCTTCGGCCGGCGTCTGGCCGTTCTCGGGCCGCTGGAGAACGCCGACCTCGTCGGCACCGACCTGACGCTCGCGGTGCACGAGCACGTCCTGCCCGATCTCGACCGCACACCCGGCCCCTTGCCTCTGCTGCGCGAACTGGTCGCGTCCGGACGGCTCGGCATGAAGGCCGGTGCCGGATTCCGGACCTGGACGCCAGCGCAGCGGGCCGAGGTCCACAACCGGCTGGCGCTCCACCTCCAGCGGCTGGATGGCGCGGAGCGCGGCTGATTTTCAATCGTCTCCGGTCTCCCGGACCGGACACACAGGAGGGCCTTGCATGGCCGCATCACAGAAGAAAGTCATCATCAGCTGCGCGTTGACCGGGTCGATCCACACGCCCACCATGTCCGACGCGCTGCCGGTCACGCCGGACGAGATCGTCGAGCAGGGGCTCGGCGCGGCCGAGGCCGGGGCGGCGATCCTGCACCTGCACGCCCGCGATCCCCGCACCGGCCAGCCGACGCCGGATCCGGCGGTCTTCATGCAGTTCCTGCCGCGCCTCAAGCAATCCACCGAAGCGGTGCTCAACATCACCACCGGCGGTTCGCTCAACATGACGGTGCAGGAACGCTTGGCCGCTCCGCTTCTGGCCCGGCCGGAGATGTGCTCGCTCAACATGGGCTCGATGAACTTCGGCATTTTCCCGCTGGCCGACCGCTACAAGGACTGGAAGCACGACTGGGAGGAGCCCTACCTGCGCAGCACCGACGACTTCATCTTCCGCAACACCTTCCGCGACATCGCCTACATCCTCGAGCATCTGGGCGAGGGCTGCGGCACGCGCTTCGAGTTCGAGTGCTACGACGTCGGGCACCTGTACAACCTCGCGCACTTCCTCGACCGCGGGCTGGTGAAGCCGCCGCTGTTCGTCCAGACGATCTTCGGGATCCTCGGCGGCATCGGCGCGGAGACGCGCAACCTCGTCTTCATGCGCGAGACCGCCGACCGCCTGTTCGGCGGCGACTACGAATGGTCGGTGCTGGCGGCCGGCCGCCACCAGATCCCGTTCACCACCATGGCCGGCGGCATGGGCGGCAACGTCCGCGTCGGGCTGGAGGACAGCCTCTACCTCGGCAAGGGCCGGCTCGCCCGCAACAGCGCCGAGCAGGTGGCGAAGATCCGCCGGATCCTCGAGGAACTGTCGCTCGACATCGCCACCCCCGCCGAGGCGCGCGCCCGGCTCGGCCTCAAGGGCGCCGACCAGGTGGCGTTCTAAGGCGACCCCAGCATTCCAGGACTTTCGAAGGAAACAGCGATGCGAAACAGAAACGCCGTCGTCACCGGCTCCACCAGCGGCATCGGGCTCGCGGCGGCCCGCGAATTGGCCGGCCGCGGCTGCAACGTGATGCTCAACGGTTTCGGCGACCGCGCGGAGATCGACCGGACCTGCGCCGAGATCGCCGAGCAGAGCGGCACCACGATCGTCTATTCGAACGCCGACCTCAGCCGGCCGGACGAGGCCCGCGCCATGATGGCGGCGGCGGCCGGGACGCTCGGCCCGATCGACATCCTGGTGAACAACGCCGGGGTGCAGCACGTGGCGGCGCTGCACGAGTTCCCCGAGGACAAGTGGGACCTGCTGCTCGCGGTGAACCTGAGCGCCGCCTTCCACACCATCAAGGCGGCGCTCCCGTCGATGATGGAGCGGCGCTGGGGGCGCATCGTCAACACGGCGTCGGTCCTCGGCATGGTCGGGGCGCCGCACAAGCCCGCCTACGTCGCCGCGAAGCACGGCGTCATCGGCCTGACCAAGGCCGTGGCGATCGAGGTCGCCAAACATGGCATCACCTGCAACGCGGTGTGTCCCGGCACAGTGCTGACCCCGATCATCGAAAAGCAGATCGCCCAGCAGGCGCAGGTCACCGGCCTGCCGGAGGATCAGGTGCTGAAGGCGGTGTTCCTCCAGAAGATGCCGACCGGCCGGCTGGTGACGCCCGACGAGGTCGCGGCCGCCATCGCCTTCCTGTGCTCCGACGCCGCGGCGTCGATCACCGGCGCCGCCATCCCCGTGGACGGCGGCTACACGACCCACTGACGTGCCCAAACACCAAGAACTGACACACTAGGGAGCAAACCATGCGCAACGTTCTTCTCGCCGGTGTCGCCTTGACCACCCTGGCGGCGACCACCCTGGCGGCCGGTGGAGCCCAGGCCCAGATGTCGGACAACGTCATCAGGATCGGCATGCTGTCCGACCGGTCGGGCATCTACGCCGACATCAACGGCGAGGGCTCGGCGGTGGCTGCGCGGATGGCCGCCGAGGAGTTCGGCAACGCCATCAACGGCACCAGGATCGAGATCATCGTCGGCGACCACCAGAACAAGGCGGACATCGCCGCCAATCTGGCGCGCCAGTGGATCGACACCGAGAAGGTCGACGTCGTCGGCGACGTGCCGAACTCGGCGGCCGCACTGGCCGTCCAGAGCATCACGCGCGACAAGAAGCGCCTCTTCCTGATGTCCGGTCCGGGTTCGACCGACCTGACCGGCAAGGAGTGCAGCCCGTACGGCTTCCAGTGGACCTGGGACAACCACGCCGTGGCCTCCGCCACCGCCCGCGCGCTGGTGGAGCAGGGCAAGAAGAGCTGGTTCTTCATCACCGCCGACTACGCCTTCGGCCATTCGCTGGAGGCCGAAGCCGCCGGCACCGTCAAGCAGCTTGGCGGCACCATCAAGGGCAGCGTGCGCCATCCGCTGGGTGCGTCCGACTTCTCGTCCTTCCTGCTGCAGGCGCAGGCCTCGGGCGCGCAGGTCATCGCCTTCGCCAACGCCGGCGGCGACACCATCAACGCGGTCAAGCAGGCCGCCGAGTTCGGCATTCCCCAGAGCGGCCAGACGCTGGCGGGCCTGCTGCTGAACGTCAACGACGTGCACGCGCTCGGCCTGGAGACGGCGCAGAGCCTGACGCTGGCGAACTCCTTCTATTGGGACATGAACGACGAGACCCGCGCCTGGTCGAAGAAGTTCGAGGAGCGGACCGGCCGCAAGCCGTCGATGAACCAGGCCGGCATGTATTCGTCGGTCAAGCATTACCTCAAGGCCGTGCAGGACGCAGGCACCGACGATGCCGACAAGGTCGCCGCCAGGATCCGCGCCACCCCGGTCACCGACATGATGATGAGGGATGCCAAGGTCGCCGACAACGGCCGCGTTCTCAACGACATGTACCTGCTGCAGGTGAAGACGCCGGCCGAGGCGAAGTACGCGTGGGATTACTTCAAGGTCCTCAAGAAGATCCCGGGCGACCAGGCGTACATCGCGCCGAAGGACAGCGGCTGCCCGCTGGTGAAATGATACGAACGGCGCCTGAAGGCTTCGTCCGTATCACCCTCTCGCCCCTTGCTGCGCAAGGGGCTGTCGGGTTTTGCCGGCGGCGCTCGATGGAAGCGATCAAGCGCCGCCGGTATGACGGTTGGGGAGCGGACACGCTCCCCCTCCGACCGCCCCTTCCGGCGTTCGCGACCGACACACGCTCCGGGTGCCCGGCCTATCGGACCACCACCACGATCAGCCGCTTCGGCCCGTGGACGCCATAGGCCAGCGTCTGTTCGATGTCGGCGGTTTTGGACGGGCCGGAGATCAGCAGTGCGTTGGTCGGCATGCCGTCGGCCCAGCGGTTTTCCGTCATCACCTGCCAGAAGGTGTCGTACAGCGCGTCGGCCCTCAGCAGCGCCACGTGGATGTGCGGGACGAGCGATAGCAGGCGCGGCTCCTCCGCACTCGGCCACAGGATGAGGCTGCCGGTGTCGGCGATGGCGCCCAGCGTCTGGGTGATGCCGGCGTCGATGGCGGTGAACATCTCCTCCTTGAACTCGTCCACGCTGCGGTCGTACCGCACGAGGTCCGGCCCGCCCTCGGCCCATTCGGCTTCCAGGCGCGCGCCGGCCGGCGTGGCGGGGGCGTAGAGCAGCGTCCTGGCGCCCGCCTCCTTCAAAAAGGCCTGCACCACCGCCGGCCAATCCTGTTCGGTGGCGTCGACGAACTCCGTGTGCACGGCCTCCATCATGCGCTTGATGCGCTCCAGCCGCTCGGCGGGGTCCCAGCGCTTGTCGCGCAGGACCGTGAAGTCGGACGGCACCGTCTCCACCGGGTGGGCGTCGCGCCCGGCGCGCAGCTTCGCCAGAATCGTGGAACGGGCGTCAGGCATCGGGGATCCCCTTCTCGCGGGCGAGGTCGTGGAGCGTGCGGCCGGCGAAGCGCGGCTTGGCGCGCACGCTGGTCCATTCCTTCAGCAAGGGCAGCGAGGCCGGGGCGGCGTTGCCCACCGTGGACAGCACCGTCGTCGCCATCCGGTACGCGGCGGGGGAGGAGAAGGTCGCCGCCCAGCCCTTCCACACCAGCGCCTCGGCCATCGAGCGCTGGGATCCTGCATCCTTCACCGCGTCGCCGGGGTGGACAGCTTCGGCGCGCAGGCGGTTCATCAGGCCGGCGATGGGGATCTGCACCGGGCAGATCTCGACGCAGGCGTTGCACATGGTGCAGGCGTGCGGCATCTCGCCCCGCTTATCCAGCCCCTCCATCTGCGGCACCAGGATCTTGCCGATGGGGCCGGGGTAGGGTGCCTGATAGGCGTGGCCGCCGACGCGGGTGTAGACGGGGCAGTGGTTCATGCACGCCCCGCAGCGGATGCAGCGCAGCGTGTGGCGCAACTCCTCGTCCGCGTAGATCTTCGAGCGCCCGTTGTCGAGGATCACCAGATGGATCTCGCGCGGGCCGTCCTTCTCGCCCGCCTTGCGCGGGCTGGTGATCATGTTGACGTAGGTGGTGATCGGCTGCGCGGTGGCGGAGCGGGTGAGCAGGCTCAGGACCGGCGGCACGTCCTCCAGCTTCTCGACCACCTTTTCCAGGCCCATGACGGCGATGTGCACCGGCGGCACGGTGGTGACCATGCGCCCGTTGCCCTCGTTCTCGACGAGGCAGAGCGTGCCGGTCTCCGCCACAGCGGCGTTGACGCCGGAGATGCCGACGTCGGCGTTCATGAACTTCTTGCGGAGCACGCGGCGGGCGAGGTCGGTCAGTTGCGCCACGTCCTCGGTGTATTCCGCTCCCCGGATCTTGTCGCGGAACAGCTGGGCGATCTGCTTCGTGTTCTTGTGGATCGCCGGCATGATGATGTGCGACGGCATCTCGTGGTCGAGCTGGACGATGTATTCGCCCAGGTCCGCCTCCAGCGCCTCGATGCCGTGCTTTTCCAGGAAGGCGTTGAGGTGCATCTCCTCCGACACCATCGACTTGCCCTTGACCGCCAGCCGGGCGTCGACGCGCAGCATGATCTCCAGCACGATGGCGTTGGCCTCGTCGGTGGTGGAGGCCCAGTGGACGGTGATGCCGTTGCGGGTGCAGTTCTCCTCCAGCTTCTCCAGAAGTTCCGGCAGCTTGGACAAGGCCCGCAGGCGCACCGAGGCGCCCAGCGCGCGCATGGCGTGCCATTCCGCGCTGTCGGCGAACTGCACGGCGCGCTTGGACATCAGCCCGTCCATGGCGCGGCGGAAGTTGGCGCGCAGCTGCGGATCCTTCAGCGCCGCGCGCGAGGCCCCCCTGAAATTAATGGGGCCGAAATCAATGTCAGCGTGCGCCATTGGTCCGCTCCAGCAGGAATTCGGCGATGTGCTTGCCCCGGACGGGCTTCTTCCCGGCCTCCAGCGCGCCGTTGATGTTCATCAGGCAGCCGCAGTCGCCCGACACCACGGCCCCGGCCCCGGTGCCCTCGATGTCCGCGACCTTGTCCTCGACCATGGCGGCGGAGATCTCCGGGTGCCGCACGGCGAAGGTGCCGCCGAAGCCGCAGCACTCCTTCTCCCGCGCCAGCTCCACCAGCTCGACGTTGGCGAGCTGGCGCAGCAGGGCCTTGGGCTCGTCCACCACGCCCATCTCGCGCTGGGCGTGGCAGGAGGCGTGCCACGTCACCCGCACCGGTTCCCCCTTGTCCTCCAGGCGCACGTTCAGGACGTTGACCAGGAACTGCGTCAGCTCGAAGGTGCGGGCGGCCACGGCCCTGGCGCGCTCCTCCTCCGGCTCGCCGTGGAAGAGTTCGGGCCAGTGCGTCCCCATCATGCCGGCGCAGGAGCCGGACGGGACGACCACCGGCCAGTCCGCCGTGAACAGGCGCAGCTGGGCGCGGGCGACCTTCAGCGCCTCCTCCCGGTAGCCGGAGTTGTAGGCGGGCTGGCCGCAGCAGCTCTGCCCCTGCGGGAAGACGACGCGGACGCCCTCGCGCTGCAGCAGCTCGATGCCGGCCATGCCGGCCTGCGGGTAGAACAGGTCGACCAGACAGGTGCCGAAGAAATAGACGGTGTCGGGACGCGTGGTGGTCATGGGTGCGTTTCCTCCTGTCCCGCTTAGAACGCGGGTTCCGCGGCGCGTGCCGCCTGTCCCTCGGGTGCCTTCGCCGTTGCCTTCGCCGTGGTGCAGGCGTCCACGAGGTACACGATGGAACGGTACGGCATGCCGGCGTGGTGCGCCAAGCCGATCTCGCAGGTCCGGCTGGTGGAGTACCCGCCCGAGCAGCCCTGCGGCAGGCCCGGCTTCAGGTGGCGCAGCGCATGCGCATTCAGTTCCGGCTGGGTGAAGCCCTTGTCGCCGGCGAAGCCGCAGCAGCCGACACCGTCCGGCACCACCACCTGCTCCGCGCACTTGGCGGCGACGGCCTCCAGCTTTCCCTCCAGCCCCATGCGCCGCAGCGAGCAGGCGAGGTGCAGCACCGCCGGTTCGCTGCGTTTCGTGAACTCCAGGCGGTCCAGCAGGTGGTCGTGGATGAACTCCACCAGATCCAGCACCTTCAGCCCGTCCTCGGCCAGGTGGCGCTTCAGGCGGAAGGCGCAGGGGCTGGTGTCGATGACCACCGGCAGGCGGCCGTTGTCGCTGGCGGCGCGGATGGCCGCCGCCGTCTCGTCGGCCTTGGCGTCGGCCTGGTCGGCGAAGCCCTTGCTCTCCAGCGGCATGCCGCAGCACAGGCCGGACAGGCCATCCGGGTAGAGCACGCGGAAGCCCGCCTTGCGGAACAGCCCCTCCACCTTCTGCGGCAGCGGTGTGCTTTCGGGATCGTCGGCGGCCGGACCCATGGTGCGGCTGGAACAGCTGGGCACGTAGACGACGGCCGGGCCGTCACCCGCGCCCACCTTCGGCTGGAAGGCCAGCGCGGTCGGCAGCGTACGCGGCAGGTGCGGCGTGCGCTCCCCGGTCAGGCGGCGCAGCGCCCCGGCGGCGGCGGTGACGCCGTCCGCGCCGACGGCGCGGCGGGCGAGGTCGGCGATCTTCAACCCCGTCCGGGCGGCGCCCATCGCCGCGCCGAAGTGCTCGGCGGCGAAGCGGCCCAGGCGGCGCTGCACCGGCGTTGCGCGGCGGCCGCGCAGGGCCTTGACCAGCAGCCCGGTCTCGATCCCCACCGGGCAGGCGGTGGAGCACAGCCCGCACGCCGCACAGGTGTCGATGCCCTGGTGGTCGTAGGCGGCGTGCAGAGCCTCCACCCGCGCCCGCTCGCCGGGGGCGCCGGAGAGCCGCGCGATCTCGCGCCAGCCGACGATGCGCTGGCGGGGCGACAGGGTGAAGCCGTGCGACGGGCAGGTCGGCTCGCAGAAGCCGCACTCGATGCACTTGTCCACCAGCGGGTCGGAGGCCGGCATGGGCTTCAGGTGCTTGAGGTGCGCCTCCGGGTCGTCGTTCAGGATGACGCCGGGGTTCAGCAGCCCTTCGGGATCGAAGAGGGCCTTGATCTCCTTCATCAGGCCATAGGCCTGGGCGCCCCATTCCATCTCGACGAAGGGGGCCATGTTGCGGCCCGTCCCGTGCTCCGCCTTCAGGGAGCCTTCGTACTTCGTCACGACCATGGCGCACACCGCGTCCATGAAGCGGCGGTAGCGGTCGACCTCGGCGTCCGTGTCGAAGGCCTGGGTGAAGACGAAGTGCAGGTTCCCTTCCAGCGCGTGGCCGAAGATGATCGCCTCGTGGTAGCCGTAGTGCTCGAACAGGTGCTGCAGCTCGACGGTGGCCTCGGCGAGGCGCTCGACCGGGAAGGCGACGTCCTCGATGATGACCGTGGTGCCGGTGCGGCGCACCGCGCCCACCGCCGGGAACAGGCCCTTGCGGATCTTCCAGTACGTCTCGCACTCGGCCGCGTCGGTGGAGAAGGCGGCCGGGTGCAGCAGCGTGCAGCCGTCCAGCACCGCGCCGATGGCGGCGATGTTGCGGGTGAGCGCCGCGGCATCCTCCGCGCGGGTTTCCACCAGCAGGCAGGCGGCGCGCTCGTCCAGGCCGCGGATCACGGCGGGCATGCCGGGCTTGCCCTGCACGGAGTGGAGGGCCGCGCGGTCCATCAGCTCCACCGCCGACACGGGCGTGGGTTTCAGCAGCGCAACGGCGCGGCAAGCCTCCGCGATGTCGGGGAAGAGCAGCAGGGTGCTGGCCTTGTCGGCGTGCTCCGGCACGGTGCGGTAGGTGATCTCGGCGATGAAGCCCAGCGTGCCTTCCGAGCCGATCATCAGGTGCTGGAGGATCTCGAACGGGTCGGTGAAGTCCACCAGCGCGTTCAGGCTGTAGCCGGTGGTGTTCTTGATGGCGAACTTGCGGCGGATGCGGGCGGCGAGATCCGCGTCGGCGCGGGTGCGCTCGCCCAGCTCGGCCAGCTTTGCCAGCAGGGCGGGGTGGCTGTGGGCGAAGGCGGCGCGGCTGGCGTCGTCGCCGGTGTCCAGCAGCGTGCCGTCGGCCAGCATGACGCGCATGGAGGCCAGCGTGCGGTAGCTGTTCTGCGCGGTGCCGCAGCACATGCCGCTGGCGTTGTTGGCCGCGATGCCGCCGATCTTGGCGGTGGCGATGGAGGCCGGGTCGGGGCCGATCTTGCGGCCGAAGGGGGCCAGCTTGCGGTTGGCGTCGGCGCCCACCACGGCGGGCTGCAGGGCGACCGTTTCGGCGCCCGGCGCGATGCGGCAACCGCGCCAGCCGTCACCCAGGAGGACGAGCACGCTGTCGCTGACCGCCTGGCCCGACAGGCTGGTGCCGGCGGCGCGGAAGGTGACGGGTGTGCCCAGCGCGCGGGCGTGGCGCAGCAGCTGCCGCACCTCCTCCTCGGCGTTGACCACGGCGACGATCTTGGGGACGAGGCGGTAGAAGCTGGCGTCCGTGCCGTAGGCCAGCGTGCGCAGGGGATCGACGATCAGGCGCTCGGACGGGATGACGTCCCGGAGGGCCGCATGCAGACGGTCGTAGGGCGCGGGCAGCATCGGACGGGCTTTCGGAAGTCGCGGGGGAAGAAGGGGACCGGCCGGGGCGTGCCCGGCCGGTCCTGGGCGTCAGCGGCCCGTCGTCAGCGGCCGATGACCATCGCGGTGAACGGCCAGACGTAGGCCTGGAGCATGATCAGCACGCCGATCAGGCAGGCCAGCGCGATCGAGTGCCAGAAGACGTAGCGCAGGATCGTGCCCTCGTGCCCGTGCCACTTGGTGGCGACGGCGGCCACGACGATGGACTGCGCGTCGATCATCTTGCCCATGACGCCGCCCGAGCTGTTGGCTGCGGCCATCAGGGTGGGCGGCAGGCCCAGCTGTTCGGACGAGACCTTCTGCAGGCTGCCGAACAGCACGTTGGACGCCGTGTCGGACCCGGTCAGCGCCACACCCAGCCAGCCCAGCAGCGTGCCGAAGAACGGGTACAGGAAGCCGGTGTTGGCGAAGGCGAGGCCCAGCGTGGTGTCCAGGCCCGAGTAGCGGGTGGTGAAGCCCAGCGCCAGCATGGCCGAGATGGTGATCAGCGAATAGCGGATCATCCACAGCGTGCGGCCGTAGGTCTGCACCAGCTCCTTGACCGAGCAGCCCATGGCGAGGCCGGCGATGATGGAGGCGATGAAGATGCCCGAACCGGTGGCCGACAGCCAGTTCAGCACGTAGACGGCGTTCTCCGGGTGCGGCTTCGTCACCACCGGCGGCACGCGCACGATCATCTGGTGCAGGCCGTCGATGGGGAACTTGAAGACCGACAGGTTGTCGAGGAACAGCTTCACCTCGGGCACGCCCCACAGGAAGACGAGCACCGACAGGATGACCCACGGCGTCCAGGCGCGGCGCACCTCGGCGGCGGTGTAGCTGTGGCCGCCGCGCGCCGGGGCGCCGGCGTTGACCACCGCGGCACCGGCGGCGGCCGTCAGGGCTTCCGCGCCGCTGCCGGTGGTGGAGGTCCAGATCTGCGCGGGGTGCCACACCTTGAGGAACAGCGTGACGCTGACCAGCGAGACGATGGCGGCGATCACGTCCACCAGCCACGGCCCGTGGAAGTTCGACACCAGGAACTGCGGGACGGCGAAGGACACGCCCGCCACCAGGATGGCCGGCCAGATCTGCATCGCACCCCGCCAGCCGGCGAAGGCGATGATCAGCCAGAACGGCACGATGATGGAGAAGAACGGCAGCTGGCGGCCGATCATCGCCGACAGGTCGAGCAGCGGCAGGCCCGTCACCGCGGCCAGCGCGATGACCGGCGTGCCGAGCGCACCGTAGGCCACCGGGGCGGTGTTGGCGATCAGCGACAGGCCGGAAGCGGCCAGCGGCGTGAAGCCCAGGCCGATCAGCATGGCGCCGGTCACCGCCACCGGCGTGCCGAAGCCGGCCGCGCCCTCGAAGAAGGCGCCGAAGCAGAAGGCGATCAGCAGGAGCTGGAGCCGGCGGTCGTTGGTGATGCCGGTGATGCTTTCCTGCAGGATCTTGAACTGCCCGCGCTGCTCGGTGAGGTTGTAGAGGAAGATGATGTTCAGGACGATCCAGCCGATCGGCAGCAGGCCGTAGGCGGCACCGTACAGCGCCGTCTTGCCGGCCATCGCCGCCGGCATGCCGAAGGCCGCCACCGCCGCGACCAGCGCCACCACGAGGCCAAGAAGGGCCGCCTTGTGCGCCTTCATGTGGAAGATGCCGAGTCCGCCCAGCATCACCAGGACCGGCAGCGAGGCGATGAACGTCGACAACCACATGTTGTTGAATGGGTCGTATACCTGTGACCAGGCCATGTGTTTCCTCCAAATGGATCCGCGGCGGCACACCCCTGGATGCCGTCTCTAGCGCGGGGTCCGGCAATTCTGTTGTCCGCCGGTTGCCCTTATGGTCGGTGTGTGCACCAAAGCTCGGCAGCACGGATAATCAATCTGACAATGCGGTGCAATGGTAAAATTATTTGACCATCCCCATGTGCGTGGACAGCCCACCGGGTGGATGGTAAAAATTTAAGGGAACGCAAGGCGTTGGACGCGGTGGATCAGGCGGAATGAAGGCGGATTCGATCAAGCCGGCGAAGCTGGCCGACACGGTTGCCCAACACCTGGAGCGGCTGATCCTGGAAGGGGCCCTGCGCCCGGGGGAGCGGCTGCTGGCCGAGCGCGAGCTGGCCGCCAAGCTGGACATCTCGCGCCCCAGCCTGCGCGACGCGCTGGCCAAGCTGGCGGAGCGCGGCCTGCTGGTGGCCGACCCGCACGGCGCCACCTATGTGGCGGAGAGCCTGGGCGCCACCTTCCGCGACCCGCTGGTGCAGCTGCTGCGCGAGAACCCGGAAGCAACCTTCGATTACCTGGAGTTCCGCAGCACGGTGGAAGGCTCGGCCGCCTACTACGCCGCCAGTCGCGCCACCCAGGTGGACCGCGACGCCATCCGCGAGGCGTACGAGCGCATGGAGGCCTCGCACGGCAAGGACGATTCCAGCGAGGAGGCGGACGCCGACGCCGACTTCCACCTGGCGATCTACGAGGCGACGCACAACGTCGTCCTGCTGCACATCATGCGCAGCCTGTCCGACCTGCTGCGCAACGACATCTTCTACAACCGCGCCAAGCTGTACGAGCGCAAGGGCGTGCGCGACCTGCTGATCGACCAGCACAAGGCGGTGTACGAAGCGGTGATGGACGGCGACCCGGAGCGGGCGCGCGACGCCGCCTCCCACCACATCACCTACATCAACAGCGCGCTCCAGGAGATTCGCAACGCCGAGGCGCGGCTGGAGGTGTCGCTGCGCCGCATGGGGCGCGCCGACCTCGTCGACCTCGGCGGCCGCAAGCGCAAGAACGCCGGGTAGGCCCGTCGGCGAGGGCGTGATGCCGGCGGCCAACGCGCGTCTGACCGTGGCGGCGCTCGCCATCCGGCTGGCGGAGCATCCGCGCAAGGAAACTCACCGCGCGGGGACGCCCATGCCGCTGCCGCTTCCCCCGGACCCCGACGGTGTCCCCATGGAGCGGTCGCGCATGGCCCTGGGCGACACGCCGTACCAGCGGCGGAACGCCCGGCTGAAGGCGCTGACCTCCGAATAGCCCAGGAGGAAGCCTATGTCGGTGATCGGCACGTGCGGCTGGCGGATGTAGACCGCCGCCAGATCCCGCCGCACCTGCTCCACCACGTCGGAGAAGACCAGCCCCTCCTCACCCAGCCGGCGCTGCAGCGTCCAGCGGGCGGTGCCCAGCGCCCCGGCCACGTCCTCGATGTAGGGGTAGCCCTCGGGCAGGCAGGCCCGGATCTCCGCCTTCAGGCGGTCGAGGAGCCCCGGATTGCCCGTGCCGCGGGCAATGCCCACCAGCGTGCCGCTGAGCGTCGCGAGGCGCGCGAGATCGCCCGCCGGCATCCGCCGGTCCAGGTCCCGGTCGCGCAGGACCAGCGCGTTGGTCCGCTGCCCGAAATGGACCGGCGCGTCGAAGACCGCCTCGTGCTGGCGCCACGCTTCGGGGCGGGGGTGTTCGAAGTGCACCTCCTCCGGCATCCAGGCCGGCCCCAGGCAGGCGCGGACCACGTTGGCGAACATGCCCATGGTCAGCTCCGCGTCCTGCCGACGCTCCACCACGCGGCCGTCGAGGATGCGGTATTCCAGCCGCAGCAGGCCGCCGTCGCGGCGGAAGCGCGTCTCGGTCGCCTGCTGGTGGAAGGGGAACAGCCGTGCAAGGTTGTCCAGTGCGGCGCCCAGCGTGGGGGAGGCCAGCGCGACGGCCCCGATCAGGCCCAGCATCTCCGGCTGGAACTGCTGGCCGTAGAGCAGGCCGAAGTTGTCGTTGCCGGTGTCGCGGGCGGCGACCTCCATCATCGCCACGTAGGCGCCAAGGTCGAGCGCCAGCGTCGGCCGCTCCAGCGCGCGCTCGTCGATGCCCGCGCGCAGCATGACCCGGTGGGAGCGTCCCCCCTGGCGTTCGATGAAGTCGGTGATGCCGCAGGCGGCGGCCGCCAGGATGTTGTGTTGCACAGCCGGCGTGCAGCCGCCGGGATTCTGCTGAGGAAATGATCGGCGCAGCGTCATGATACCGCCCTTTCCCTGACACGCCCGCGGATTCAGCAAACCGCGTGCCGTGTCGGGGAAAGGACTCGCCGGATTTCAACAAAAGTTCAATTGGCCAATAGTTCTGGTGAGCCGCCATTCCGGGGGTGGCGGCCCATCCCATCCACTCCGCCCACTCAGTCGGTCATGGTCCGCGCCTCGACCTGCGCCAGGTTCAGGAGCGGGTCGGTCTCGCCGTTGCTGCGCATGTCGGCGGTGAAGCGGTAGAACAGCCACGCCGTCGCCATCAGCGCCACGAACAGGCCGAAGACCAGCGCGTTGAAGTAGATCATCGTCGCCAGCGCCACCAGCGCCAGCCCCAGCGCCACGCCCGGGAACAGGGGGTAGAAGGGGGCGCGGTACGGCCGTTCCAGCGCCGGTTCTATGGCGCGCAGGCGGAACAGGCTGGCCATGCTCATGATGTACATGACGATGGCGCCGAACACCGACATGGTCACGATGTTGGCGGTCAGCGGCAGGCCGCCGATGGTGACCAGCTCATCGGAATAGATCGCCACGATGCCCACCACGCCGCCGGCCAGCGTGGCCCAGTGCGGGGTGCGCCGCGTCGGGTGCAGCTGCGCGAACACCGGGGGCAGGAAACCGGCGCGCGACAGCGCGAAGATCTGCCGCGAATAGCCCATGATGATGCCGTGGAAGGACGCGATCAGGCCGAACAGGCCGATCCACACCAGCATGTGCAGCCAGCCGCTGGACTCGCCCACCACCGCCTTCATGGCCTGCGGCAGCGGGTCGTTGATGTTGGACAGCTGCGTCCAGTCGCCCACGCCGCCCGCGAAGATCATGGTGCCGAAGGCGAGCGCCACCAGCGTGAGGATGCCGCCGATGTAGGCGCGCGGCACGGTGCGCTGTGGGTCGCGGGTTTCCTCCGCCGCCATGGCCGCCCCCTCGATCGCCAGGAAGAACCAGATGGCGAAGGGAATGGCCGCCAGGATGCCGCCCAGCGCCCCCAGCGACAGGCTGTCGGAACCGGCCCAGCCGTTGGCCGTGAAGTTCGACCAGGAGAAGCCGGGCGAGACGACGCCCATGAACACCACCAGCTCGAAGATCGCCAGCACCGTGACGAACAGCTCGAACGTGGCGGCGATGGACACGCCGGCGATGTTCAGCCCCATGAACACCACATAGGCGCCCACCGCCACCAGCTTGGGATCCAGCGCCGGGAACTGCACGTTGAGGTAGGCGCCGATCGCCAGCGCGATGGCCGGGGGCGCGAACAGGAACTCGATCAGCGTGGCGAAGCCGGCGACGAACCCGCCGTTCGGCCCAAAGGCGCGGAAGCTGTAGGCGAACGGGCCGCCGGCATGCGGGATCGCGGTGGTCAGCTCGGTGAAGCTGAAGATGAAGGTGGTGTACATCGCCGCGATCAGCACCGTGGTGACCAGGAACCCCAGCGTTCCCGCCGCCGCCCAGCCGTAGCTCCAGCCGAAGTACTCGCCGGAAATGACCAGCCCGACGGCGATGCCCCACAGGTGCAGGCCGCTCAGGCTCCGTTTCAGTTCGGGTTTCGCGCTCTCCGTCATGCCCTGTACCCTCCTGTTCTTGCGTTATGATTGGTCGATGCTTTGCGGCCCGGCCGCTGGGCCCGGCAGAACCGGGGCGTCTTCCTTGAGCGCCACCCCGGTCAGTTTCAGCCGCGCCGCCTCGCCCGCGAGCCAGCACAGCTTGTCCGCCGCCGCGCCGATGGGCAGGCCGGCGGCGTGGATGTTGGAGATGCAGTTGCGCCGGGAATCCGGGCAGCCCGGCTCCGGCGCCCAGGTCAGGTAGACGCCCAGCGAGTCCGCCGCCGACAGCCCCGGCCGCTCCCCCACCAGCAGCGCCACCAGCTTGGCGCCCAGCAACGCCCCCACCTCGTCGCCCAGCGCCACGCGCGCCTGGGCCCCCAGCACCACCGGCGCCGCCGACCAGCCGGCGAGGCGCGCCAGGCAGGCGTGCACCAGCGGGGCCGCGTGCGCCTGGACGGCGGCGGCCGACAGGCCGTCGGCGATGACGAAGGCGATGTCCCACGCGCCCGCCGGCAGCGCCGCCCGGCTGGCGTCGTCCAGCCGGCGGCCGAGGTCCGGCCGGCGCAGGTAGGTGGCGCGGTCGGGGGCCGCGCTGTGCACGCGGATGGTCGGGTGCGGGGCGAGGTCGGCGGCCAGCCGGTCGAAATCCACGGCGCCATGCACCGCGTCGCGGGCGCGGGCGTGGGCGAGCTGGAAGTCCAGCAGCGCCTTGGTCGGCAACCCGTCGCCGCTGCGGCCCAGCCCGATGCGGGCGCGGGTGACGTCGCGGAAGCGCTGCCAGGGGTCGGTGTCCGGACGGTCGGTCATCAGGCGATCCTCCCGATG
>NZ_DASPMG010000083.1:0-51751 GCF_035627195.1 Azospirillum sp. | reverse complement strand
CGACGCCGACCTGCGCTGCCGCCACGCCGCTCCCCGCTTCGCCGCCCTGCTGGACAGCCAGCCCGAAGCCCTGCTCGGCCGCCGCCTGTCGGAGATCGACCACGCGGTCGCCCGCGGCGTCGCCGAGGCGCTGGCCCACGCGGCGGGGACCGGCACCGCGGCGCCGGTCGACTGCTTCGCCGCGCGCGGCGACGGGCGGCGCGTCATGCTCACCGGCTGCGTCATCCCGCACCGCATGGCGGACGGGGCGGTGGAGGGTGGGGAGACCCCGGGCTTCCTGGGCATCCTCCAGGACATCGCCGACGAGGAGCGCATCGCCGATTTCGTGATGCGCCGCGACCCGTTCGTGGCGACCCTGCTGGACGCGGCGGTGGACGGCATCGTCATCACGGACCGCAAGGGCGTCATCCGCTCGATCAACCGCGCCTGCTGCCAGCAGTTCGGCTACGAGGAGGCGGACCTGCTGGGCCAGAACGTCACGGCGCTGATGCCGCCGCCGTTCTCGCGCGACCATGACCGCTTCATCCAGACCTACCTGCAGACCGACCGCGCCAAGATCATCGGCATCGGCCGCGAGTCGCTGGGCCGGCGCAAGGACGGCACCGTCTTCCCGATCCACCTCAGCGTCGGCGAGGCGCGGCTGGGCGAGGAGGTCACCTTCGTCGCCATGATCCGCGACATCTCCGACCGGCTGGCGGCGGAGCAGCGCGCCTCCTATCTGGCGCGGCACGATCCGCTGACCGGCGTGCTGACCCGCACCGCCTTCCTCGAGGAGTGCGAGGCGGTGCTGGCGCGGAGCGGGGAGGGGGAGGGCGCGCCGTGCTTCGCGCTCTACTCGCTCGACGTCGACCAGTTCAGCGACATCAACGAGGCTTTCGGGTTCCATGTCGGCGACGCGGCGCTGAAGGCGCTGGTCAGCCGCGTCATCGAGGTGCTGCCGAAGGAAACCTACATCTGCCGCATCGCCGCCGACGAGTTCGCGGCGCTGTCGCGGGTGGACGATCTGGAACAGGCGCGCACGCTGGCCGACGTGCTGCACGACCGGCTGACCGCGTCGATCTACGCCGACCGCCACTGGGTGCGGCTGCGCGTCTCCATCGGCGCGGCGGTGTTCGACCAGACGGTGCAGCGCGTCGAGGAGCTGAACGCCAAGGCCAAGCTGGCGCTGCAATCGGTGCAGCACAACGGCGGCAACGCGGTGTGCTTCTACACGCCGGAGATGGCGGCGGCGGCGACCCGGCGCATGCTGCTGACCATGCACCTCGCCCACGCCATCGAGCGGAACGAGCTGCACCTCGTCTACCAGCCCATCGTCGAGGCGCGCAGCGGCAAGGTGACCAGTGCCGAGGCGCTGCTGCGCTGGACCCACCACACGCTGGGCGCCATCTCGCCGGGCGAGTTCATCCCGGTCGCCGAGGAAAGCGGCTTGATCGTGCCGATCACCGACTGGGTGCTGACCTCGGTCGTGCGGCAGATGGTGGCGTGGGAGGCGCAGGGCGTGCTGCCCGGCCGCGTCTTCATCAACATCTCCGGCCAGCAGTTCCTGCGCGGCAACCTGACCCACCGCCTGGCCGAGCTGCTGGCCGAGCACCCCGGCCTGAACGAGCGCCTCGGCCTGGAGATCACCGAGCAGGCCGCCGTGCGCGACCTGAAGGCCGCCGTGCGGACGCTGACCGAGCTGATGGGCATCGGCGTCCAGGTCGCCATCGACGACTTCGGCTCCGGCTACTCCTCGCTCAGCTACGTGCAGCAGCTGCCGGTTGCGAAGCTGAAGATCGACCGCGCCTTCGTCATCGACGTGCCGGAGAACACCAAGAACGCCGCCCTGGTCCGCGCCGCCGTCGGCATGGCGCACGGCCTGGGCCTGATCACCGTGGCCGAGGGCGTGGAGACGGTGGAGCAGCGCGAGTTCCTGTGCTCCGTCGGCTGCCTGCAGCTCCAGGGCTACCTGTTCGGCCGCCCGATGACGCCCGAGGCGCTGTCCGACATGGTCCGCGGCCAGCAGCAGGAAGGGCTCTGAGCCCGACGTCAATCGTTAGTGACGATCTTGAGCGCGCGGAATGCGTGGCCGGCCGTCGTACTGTCGTCGAATGCGACGATGGACGGGTGTTGGTCGTGCTCCCAGCATCGCAAGGTTTCGCCGCGGTCGCTGCCGCCCGCTCGTGGAAGCACGACGTAGGAGGCTTTATCTTTCCAAATGAAGATAAAGCCCCAATGCCCGTCGCCACCGGCCCATGGCGACCGCCGGATCTCGACACCAGTCGCCTCTCGTATAGCCCGCCTATCGGTGTATGGCTGTACCACACACGCACGGGTCCAACCGGAAGGCCCGGCTTCGGTAAGCGATACGCGGCGGCCGTCCGGGCGCAGGTGTGCGATACGCTCTTGTAGCGTGCGCTCTATCACCTTGTCCCGCAAAGCAGGCTCCGGTCCGCCGCAGCCAGCACTCGTGAACACGATGAGCGTCAGAGCAAGGCCCGCCGTCGTAAGCCGTGGCATGTCAATCCCCCTGCGCGGCGTCCTGCGGACGGCGCTGGCGGCGCTGCCAGCGGCGGAAGGACTGGCGGCCCCACCAGTTGCCGATGGCCTTCGCCACCTGCCGGGGGCGCAGGAACAGCGCCACGCGCGGCTGCGACGCCTTGCCGGGCTCCAGGGCGAGGCCGACGGAGGCGATCTCGCCCTCCTCGTCCAGGTCGCGGACGATCAGCTCGACACCGCCCATGCGCAGCCGGTCGCCCAGTTCGAAGCCGTTCGGGAACTCCAGGTGGAACTTCTCCCGCAACGTCCGGCTGGCGTTGGCGACGGCCATGGGCAGGCCGTACATCTCCGCCAGCTGCTCCACCGTGATGGTCGGGCTCAGCACGAGGTCGCCGTAGAATTCGCGGTCGGCGGGGTCCAGCGGGCGCACGCCGCCCATCAGCTTGTCCAGCAGCGGCAGGCGGTGCGGTGCGATGAACATGTAGACGTGGTCGTTGGCCTGGATCGGCCGCGCCTTGTGCAGCGGCACCACCAGACCGTCGCGGATGACCAGCGACGGCCGTGCCCAGCGCGGCAGGCTCTGGCCGCGCGCCACGGCGCTCTTGGGGTGGACGCGGTAGGCGACCAGCTCGTGCTCCACCTCGCCGGGCAGCTCCAATTCCACGCGGTCGACCGGCCCGGTGCGCGGCGGCACGATCAGGCCCAGCCAGCGCGCCATCGGCCGGATCGTCCAGCCCTGCACGATCAGCGAGACGATGACGACGATGAAGGCCGTGTTGAAGATGGTCTGCCCGTTCGGCAGGCCGCCCAGCGTCGGCACCAGCGCCAGCAGGATGGACACAGCACCCCGCAGGCCCACCCAGGCGACGAAGGTCGTCTCGTTGGCGGTGAAGCGGAACGGCAGCAGGCACAGCCACACCGCCAGCGGCCGCGCCACCAGGATCAGCAGGAACGCCAGGATGACCGCCGGGATCAGGATGTCCACGAACTCCCGCGGCGTGGCGAGCAGGCCGAGCATCACGAACATGACGATCTGCCCAAGCCACGTCAGCCCATTGTGGAAGCGCCGCAGGCCCTGGGCACCGCGCAGCTTGACGTTGCCGGCCACCAGACCCGCCACGTAGACGGCCAGGAAGCCGCTGCCGCCCAGCACGCTGGTTCCGCCGAAGACGAACAAGGCGAAGGCCAGCGACACCACCGGGTTGAGCCCCGGGTCGACGCGCATGCCGTTCAGCACCGCCACCAGCACGACACCGCCCAGCAGGCCGGCCAGGGCTCCGCCGCCCAGTTCCCACACGAACTCCAGCGCCACGTGCGCCGGGGTGAGGCCGCCGGTCGAGGTCGCCGCCTCCACCAGCAGGATGGTCAGCAGGATCGCCATCGGGTCGTTGCTGCCCGATTCGATCTCCAGCGTCGACCGCACCCGTTCGCGGATGGTGATGCCGCCGATGCGCAGCAGCAGGAACACGGCCGCCGCGTCGGTGGAACTGATGGCGGCACCCACCAGCATCGCCTCGATCCACGGCAGGTCCAGCAGGTAGTGCGCGGCGGCGCCGATGGTGCCGGTGCTGACACCGACGCCGATGGTGGCCAGCGACAGCGCCGGCCACGCAGCCGTGCGGTAGCTCTGCAGCCGCGTGTCGAAGCCGCTTTCGAACAGGATGACGGCGAGCGCCACGGAACCGATCAGGAAGGCCGTCGGGGCGTCGTCGAAGGGGATGCCGCCGATCCCGTCCTCGCCGGCCAGCAGCCCGATCGCCAGGAAGATGAGCAGCAGCGGCGTGCCGAAGCGGATCGCCACATAGCTGGTCATGATGCTGGCGAGCAGCAGCACCGAGCCGATGAGGATGATGGTACTCGCTGCCTCCATGGCCGTCGCGCCGCGCCTTTCCGGGAATCCACAACCCGTTGATGGTGCCCCTTTTGTGCGGTGCACGCAACGTGGACGGACGGATAAGGCGCGGACGCGGCCGTCAGCTGACCAAAGCCCAGCTTCCGTCGGGCTGCCGGCAGGCGGTCCCGCGCGCCGATTCCGCCTGACCCTGCACGTAGATCGTGTGGGTGTAGTCGCGGCAGGTCTGGCCGGCGTTGTTCTGGTAGGTGCGCTGCGGCTGGACCGATCCGCGGGCGCCGGTCTCCGGGTTGCTCCAGTCGATGGGGCCGCCCTGCGACACCGCCTGCCGCTCGGCCGCGGCGGCGCGCTCGGTGTCGTTGCCCTTCAGGTAGCGGGCGATCTCGCGGCCGGCCAGGGCGCCCAGCACCGTGCCGATGCCCACCGTCGCCACCTTGCCGGCCCCGCCGCCGAAGCGCGAGCCGAGCAGGCCGCCGGCCACGGCACCGCCCAGCGTGCCGACGGTCTCGCCGGTGCTCATGCTCTCGAAGCCGCCGCCGCCCTGGCAGGCGCCGAGGCCGAGGGCCAGCGCCGCCGCCAGCGCCGTGGTGCGGAGAGTCGTCTTGCGCAGGATCATGTCCGTCCTCCCCAACCGGGATGCCGAAAATCTCTCGGATTCACCGGGCAAACCCCGCCGGGGCGGCAAGGTTCCCGGCACCCGGGGAACGGGAACGCGGCGGTTTCTTCATCGGACGGGGAAGCTTTCTGCCGTTTCGTGTGTTTAAGGGGGGAAGAGCCACGAAACGGAGGGTATTTTCATGTCTCGTCTGCGCCTGATCGGGGCTGCCATCGCGCTGTTGACGCTGGCTGCCTGCAACACCGGCACGATGCTGGGCGGTGCGGCCGGTGCGGCCGGCGGCTATGCGCTCGACGGCAAGCGCGGCGCGGTGATCGGCGGCCTGGGTGGCGCGGCGGTCGGAACCGCGCTCGACAACTAGGCGTCCCCTTCGCCATGGCGGGCGGCGCGGGGCCGGCAGGCTCCGCGCCGCTTGCCGTTTGCGCCCCGGGTCGGCTATGGCTTCGCGCTTGGTGAACGACTGGGGTGGCCTGCGGTGAGCGGCAAGAAGGAGGCGTTGCGCCTCGACGCGGCGACGGAAAAGCTGATGCTCCGGGTGTGGCGGGAATGGATCCGGCCGTACCGGGGCAAGCTGCTGATCGCCTTCGCGCTGATGGGCGTGCTGGCGGCGGCCACCGGCGCCTACCCCCTGCTGATCGACAAGTCCTACAGCATGTTCGAGACGCAGGACCGCACCATGATGGTGCTGATCCCGCTTGCCATCGTCGCGGTGACGCTGATCAAGGCGCTGACCGCCTATGCCCAGACGGTGGTGACCGCCGACATCGTGCAGCGCGTGCTGACCGACGTGCGCATGCGCATGTTCGACCACCTGCTGGTCAGCGACCTCGCGGCCTTGCACGCCGCCCCCACGGGCACGCTGGCGTCGCGCTTCATCAACGACGTGGACGTGGTGCGCAACGCGCTGTCGCGCACGGTGACCGGGCTGGTGCGCGACGTCCTGACGGTGATCGCCCTGGTCGGCGCCATGTTCTACCTGGACTGGGTGCTGTCGCTGATCACCTTCCTGGTCTATCCGCTGGCGGCCCTGCCCATCGTGAACATCGGCAAACGGCTGCGCCGCGTCTCGCGCGACACCCAGGCGCAGATGGGCGACATGACGGCGCTGCTGACCGAAAGCCTCGCCGGGGCGCGCATGGTCAAGACCTTCAGCCTGGAGGATTACGAGCGCAAGCGCGCCGGCGCGGCGTTCGAGGAGAACTATCGCCTGTCCATGAAGGCGACGCGCCAGCGCTCCGCCGTCGACCCGATGCTGGAGGCGCTGGGCGGGCTGGCGGTGGCCGGCGTCATCGCGTTTGCCGGCTGGCGCATCGCCACGGGCGCGGGGACGGTGGGCGAGTTCACCGGCTTCATCGGCGCGCTTCTGATCGCCGCCCAACCCGTGCGCGCCATCGGCACGCTGAACGCCGCGCTGCAGGAGGGTCTCGCCGCCGCCCAGCGCATCTTCGAGCTGACCGACCGGAAGCCCGCCATCACCGACCGGCCGGACGCCAAGCCGCTGGCGGTCGCCAAGGGTGGCGTGCGGCTGGACGGCGTGCGTTTCGCCTACGACACGGGAGCTGAGACGCTGAGGGACGTGACGCTGGACGTGGCGCCCGGCAGCACGGTGGCGCTGGTCGGGCGCAGCGGGGCCGGCAAGTCGACCGTCTTCAACCTGATCCCGCGCCTCTACGACGTGACCGGTGGTGCCGTGCTGATCGACGGGCAGGACGTGCGCGCGGTGACGCTTGCCAGCCTGCGCCGTGCCGTGGCCGTGGTCAGCCAGGATACGGTGCTGTTCAACGACACGGTGCGCGCCAACATCGCCTTCGGCCGCCCGGACGCCACCTTCGACGACATCGTCGCCGCCGCCAAGGCGGCCGCCGCGCATGGGTTCATCGAAAAGCTGCCGGACGGCTACGACACCGTACTGGGCGACCGCGGCACCAAGCTTTCGGGCGGCGAGCGCCAACGCGTGGCGCTGGCCCGCGCCTTTCTGAAGGACGCGCCGATTCTGCTGCTGGACGAGGCCACGAGTGCGCTCGATTCCGAATCCGAACGTCTGGTGCAGGAGGCGCTGGAGCGCCTGACCAAGGGGCGCTCGACTCTGGTCATCGCCCATCGCCTCGCCACCGTGCGCAGCGCCGACCGCATCGTCGTCATGGAGCAGGGCCGCATCGTCGAGCAGGGCACCCACGACGAGCTGCTGGCCGCCGAGGGGATGTACGCCCGCCTGTGCAAGCTGCAGTTCGGCGAGGACGGCGAGGCGGTGACGGCCTGAGGGCGTGACGTTGGGTTTGCGGCTCGCGCCTTAACCCAACCTACGACGCGCCCGTAGGTTGGGTTGAGCGCAGCGAAAACCCAACGTCAGAAACGCATCACTCCCGCGCCAGCAAACGATCCACCACCGTGTTGGCCCATTCGCGGGAGCGGAAGCTCGCCTTCGCCTCCGCCGGGTCGTAGACGGTGTCCACCCACCGCCAGAAGTCGATGGGGTGGCGCTCGTTGTAGGCGCGGTAGAGGTCGAAGAAATAATCCAGGATGCCGGTCTTGGCCTGTTTGAAGTGGCCGTACTTCCAGTGCAGCTGCTTCACCGCCTCGTCCAGCGGCACCTTCTCGTGCACGAACATGTACAGCGCGGCCATGAAGCCGGCGCGGTCGGCGCCGGACTTGCAGTGCATCAGCGCCGGGTACTCGATCGTCTCGAACATCCGCTTGGCGGCGTGCAGCGTCTCGCGCTTCGGCGTGTCGCGGGAGTTGACCGGGAAGTCGACCAGCGTGACGCCGTACCGCCGGCAAGCCTCGTCCTCCAGGATGTAGGAGGCGCAGTCGCGCTGGCCGCGCAGGTTGATGATGGTCTTCACGCCCAACTCGGCCGCCTTGCGCACGTGCGACGGCGACACCTGACTCGCCCGGAACATGCGCGGCGAGATGCGGTAGCGGTTGTCGTAGATCAGCCGGAAGCAGGCGTGGTCGATGAATACCGCCTCGAAATGGCCGAGCGCACGCTCCCACGTGGTGCCCATGCGGGCGCGGCGCCGTTTGATCAGATCGGCCAGATCACTGAAATACTGGCGCAGGAACCACTTCTTCGCCAAGACACTCTCGCTTCGCGTCGGCAACATGGTCGTTGCAACAAGGCCGCCAACATAGGTGCCGGGCGGCGCGCGTCAAGCCCGCTCAGGCGGGCGTGCGCTCCTGAAGGCGGTCGAAGACGCGGTATTCGGCGGCGATGCCCAGCACGATCTCCATATAGGCGTTGATCATGCCGACCACATAGAAGGCCGGGCAGCCGGTGAAGTGGCGCTCGCCCTCCTGGGCGATCGGCTTGATCACCTCGGTGTTCAGACGGATGAACGGCTCGCCGTCCTGCTCGGCCAGCTGGAAGGCGGTCTGGTGCAGCGGCAGCACGTGGGTGGCCTGGTGGTGGTCGGCCTCCATGTGGCTCGCCTCGATGTAGTAGGACAGCATGCCGAGGCTGCCCATGGCGAGCGGCAGGATCTGCTTCAGGCTGCGCCGCACCAGCGCGTCGTAGAACGCGCCGTCGCGGCCTGGGGCCAGCATGGGCGCGGCCTCCACAAGGCTCCAGCACACGTGCAGGGCGGTGTGGCTGCCGGTCTTGGTGATCGACAGCACGTCGTAGCCGTTGACGTTGTACGCGGGCGAGTCGTCCAGCAGCTGCGCCAGCACGAAGTTGGCGGCGGCGCGCGCCGAGATCTCGCCGGTGCCGAGGTTGCGGTAATGCTCCTCCTCGCTCAGCAGCTCGATCGCCCACTTCTTCACCAGCGCGTCGAGCAGGTGGCAGGCGGTGTCGCGCAGATAGGCGCAATAGTCCTCCGGCGACAGCTTCGCCAGCCCCTCGTGGTCTTCCGGGTCGAGGCCGAACAGGGGATCGGGTGCGCGCAGCAGGACGATGCGCCCGTCCTCGGTCGTCGGCAGGCCGTTGATGATGTGGCGCAGCAGCGAGTCGTACAGCGTCGCCAGCAGCGTGTTGATGGCGATCTTGTCGTAATCGGTCTGCCGCGTGTCGGCGTGCGCCGGACAGTGGCCGGCCAGCTTCTTCAACTCTTCGTCGAAGATGTAGCCGGGGTTCTCGGCGATGCGGTGCAGGACGGGCGACAGCAGGATGCGGTCCATCCCGGCCTCCGTATGCGCGGCGAGATAGGCCTGGGCGAAATCGTTCGGGCGGGAGGTCGGGGCGGACATGGGCATGCAACTCGGGCAGAAATCGACGCGAATACCCTAGGCAGCCCCATGCCGCGGCGCAATGGAGACGTTTTGTGACAAGCCGGCCCTACCGCTGCAAAAGCCGGTCGTAGACGGCGTATTCGCGGGCGATCGTGGCGACGATGTCCAGGTACAGGTTGATCAGCCCCGGCGCGTAGAAGGCCGGGCAGCCGGTGTAGTACTGCTCGCCCTCCTTCCGGAACGGGGTGATCGGCTCCGGCGACAGGCAGATCAGGCCCGACTCGTTCAGCGTGAAGGCCGTCTGCTCCTTGGGCAGCAGGTGGATGGCAAGGCCGTCGTGCGGCTCGATCCCGCCGGCTTCCATGTAGTGCACCAGCATGCCCAGGCTGACCATGGCCAGCGGGATCACCTGCTTGGCGCTGCGCCGGACGAGGTCGTCGTAGAACGCGGCGTCGCGGCCGGGCACCAGCAGCGGTGCCGCCTCCACCAGCGCCCAGCCGATGTGGATGGCGGTGTGGCTGCCGGTCTTGGTGATCGACAGCGCGTCGTAGCCGGCGCGCTGGTAGAGGGCCGAGTCCTCCATGTGCGTGTGCAGCAGGAAGCTGGCCGCTGCAACGGCGGAGATCTCGCCGCTGCCCAGGGTGCGGTAATGCTCCTCCTCCACCAGGACGTCGGCCATCCAGCGGGTGATGATCTCGTCCAACAGGTGGCAGGTGCAGTCGCGCAGGAAGCTGCACATCACCTCCACCGGCACGCCGCCCAGCGACGCGCGGTCGGTCGGATCGAGCGCGTAGGCCGAGCGCGGCGGCGGCACCAGCCGGATCCGCCCCTCGTCGTCCACCGGCAGGCCGGCCTCCACGTACGCCTTCAGCCCGTGAAAGAGGAAGGCCAGCAGCGTGTTGACCGTCACCTTGTCCATATCGTCCTGGCTGGTGTCGGCGTGCACCGGGCACCGGCCGCCCAGCTGCTTCAGCTCTTTCGAGAACAGGAAGGCCGGGTTCTCCGAGATCGTCTGCAGGATCTGGTTGATCGGGACGCGCGTCAGCCCCGCCCCGGCATGCGCGGCGGCGAAGGCCAGGGCGAAGTCGTTGGAGCGGGAGGCGGGACGGGACATGCGGCGGGAACCCGGTGAGTGGCGCTGAACGAGGGTAGGCGAGCGGTTCGCCCACCGCAACCTTGCATCGGCGAACGGCTACGGTTTCGCCACCGTCCGCCCTTCCACCTTCGGCGACACGGTGCCGCGGGCCTGGACGTGGTCCATGACGATGGTGGCGAACAGCATGGCACCCGACGGGTCGACCAGCACCCGGCCGCGCGTCAGCGCCGCGTACCCGTCGCCGCCCTTCAGCATGTAGTCGTTGGTCGCCACGCGGTAGGTGGCCGCCGGGTCCAGCGGCTTGCCGCCCACCGTCACCTCCACCACCCGGGCGCCCGGCGGCGCCTTGGGGTCGTAGACGGCGCTCAGGCCGGACACCTGCGGGTAGCGGCCGGCGCGCTCCTCCACCTTGGAGAAGCCGTTCTCCAGCGCGGCCAGCAGATCGGCGCCCTTCAACTCGGTCAGCACGCCGACGTTGCCGAACGGCATCTCGGCGAAGATGTCGCGACGGCGGATCGGTGCGCCAGCGGGGTGCAGTGCGTCGGCACGCAGGCCGCCACCGTTGGTGATGGCGACGTCGGCCTTCAGCGCCTCGCGCAACGCGTCGGCGACGAGGTTGCCCATGGTCGCCTCACGCGCGCGGACGGTGCCGCGACGGCTGTCCAGCTCCGTTTCCGTGCGGCCGATGACGGCGTCCATGTCGGCGGCCAGCGCGTCGGTGTGGATCTTGACCAGCGCGGCGAGTTCCGGATCGGGTGTCGCTCCGGCGGTGGCGGCGAAGCGCCATTGCGCCGGCTCGACACGGGTGACCGGCCCCTTGTCGCCGGTGGTGGTGCGCACCGTCAGGTCGACCACGCCCAGGTAATGGGCATCGTAGCCGGCCTTGAGGATCAGCGTGCCGCCGTCGTGGAAGCTGATGGGGTCGTGGTCGTGGCCGCCCAGGATCAGGTCGATGCCCTTCACGGCACGCGCCAATTCGCGGTCCTCGTCCATCGACAGGTGGGTGAGGGCGACGACGACGTGCGCGCCGTCGGCCCGCAGGCGCTTCACCGCCTCCGCCGCGGCGGGCAGGACGGGCGTGAACTGGACGACTCCGGGATGGGAGAGCGTGCCGGTCTCCGGCGTCAGCACGCCGAAGAATCCCACCTTCACGTCGCCCACGGTCTTTGTCCAGGTCGCAACCGCACCACCGAAGGGCTGGCCGTCCGGCCCCAGCACGTTGGTGCCCAGCCACAGGAAGCGCGATTCGGACAGGCGCTGCCTGGCCACCTCGGGTCCGAAGTCGAACTCGTGGTTGCCGAAGGCGGTGGCCTCGATGCCCAGCGCGTTGAACAGCGCCACCATGTGGGCGCCCTTGGTGAGGCCCGACAGCAGCGACGGCGACAGGAAGTCGCCGCCCAGCGTGGTGACGGCCGCCGGGTTGCGCGCCCGCTCCTGGCGCAGCAGCGTCATCAGCTCGGCAAAGCCGCCGCGGCCCTGCACCGGGGTGATCTCGTACACGTCGTTGACGTGCAGGAAGGTCAGCGTGCCGTTCTGCGCCCGTGCCGCCAGCGGCAGGAGCAGGACGGCGAACAGGGCGCAGGCGAGAGTGCGGAGCGTGTGCGGCATGCGGCGGGACCCGTGGCGGTTAAGTCCGGTGCAGCGTAGCGCAGTCCGCCTGGGCGGTGGGAGTATACCGTTTGCGCCGTGCTGCGCGGAAATGTTTGCTTAACGAACTGATGTAAATCAACCCGGCCCCGCGCCGTTCCGTCCTAGGCTTGCCGCTCTGGTCCTTGCGGCGGAAAGGAGGCGTCATGTCCCCGAGGCTGATCGACGCGGCGATCCAGACCATCCTTGCGTCCAACTCGCTGAGCGAGGCTGAACGCCGGCTCCTGGAACGGCTGCGTGCGGTGCGCGATGCGCTGTGCGCCCGGCCGGACTGCACGGTGCTCTGCGCCGCCGACTGCCGCCGGACCCGCCGGCCGCATTAGGGCTGCCGCTCCTTCAGCGCGGCGATGGCGTCGGGCGTGTCGACGTCGCGCAGAACGGCCTCGTCGTCGACCGGCACTTCGGCGACCTGATCGGGGTTGGCGCCGATCAGGTGCTTGGCGCCGGTGTCGCCGGCCACCGCGGCCATGTCGGCGAAAAAGCCGCGGTCCCACAGCACCGGGTTGCCGCGCTTGCCCCCGGCCACCGGAACGCAGATGGCGCGTCCCTCGACGGGATTGTACGCGGCGATGAGCCGATCGATCACGGCACCGCTCACCTCCGGCATGTCGCCCAGGCACACCAGCGCGCCGTCGGCGTCGGCCGGCACGGCGGCGAGGCCGGCGCGCAGGGAGGTGCTGAGTCCTTCGGCGAAGTCGGGGTTGTGGACGAACTGTACCGGCCGTCCGGCCAGCGCGGCGGCGACCTCGTCCCGCTGGTGGCCGGTGACGACGATGACGGGCCGGGCGCGCGATGCCAGCGCGGCGTCCACCGTGCGGGCCACCAGCGCGCGTCCGTCCAGGTCGGCCAGCAGCTTGTTGGGGCCGCCCATGCGCGTGGAGCGGCCGGCGGCCAGCACCAACGCTGCGATGCGCGGCGCGCGGGGCGCCGTGGCCGGCGGCTCGCCGACGCTGGCGCGGGGCAGGGGGCGGCTGGGAATCTCGGCCAGCAGGCCGCCCACACCCATGCGCATGATGTCCGTACGATCGACCGGCACGCGCGCGGCGACGCGCTGCAGCACCCAGTCGAAGCCGTTGAGCTTGGGCGAGCGCGCGCAGCCCGGCAGCCCCAGCACCGGCGTGTCGCCGAGATGGGCCAGCAGCAACAGGTTGCCGGGGTCGACCGGCATGCCGAAGTGCTCCACCGCCCCGCCCGCGCGCTCGATCGCCGCCGGCAGCACGTCGCGCCGGTCGGTGATGGCCGACGCGCCGGCGATCAGCAGCAGGTCCAGGCCGTGCGGGCGCAACGCCAAGATGGTGTCGGCCAGTTCCCCCTCGTCGTGGGCGCAGCGCAGTTCGGCTTCCAGGGTACCGCCCAGCGCCGCGAGGCGGTCGCGCGTCACCCCCACCGTCTTGTCCAGCATGGCCTCCTTCACGCCCCAGAAGCGCGTCTGGATCAGGCCGGCGCGCAACGGGCGGTAGGCGGACACGGCGAGCGCCGGGCCGCCGTCGGACAGCAGGCGCTCGACTTGCCCGACCACGGCGCGAGGTGCTGCAAAGGGGATGATCTTGACGGTCGCCACCATCTGCCCCGGCGCCACGGGCGCGAAGGCGGGCAGGGTGGCGATGGTGACGGATTCGTCCAGCAGGTTGACGCGGTCGATGCGCTCCGCGTCCAGCGTCAGCACGCCGGCCGCCTCGGCGAACAGGTTGACGCGCCCGGTGAAGGCGGCTGCCGCGGATACGCCGCTGCCCTGCACGGCCGCCGCGATGCGCGTCGCCGCCTCATCCTCGCTCACGTCCTCGAGCCCGAGCCGAGCGACCACCACGGTGGTGAAGTCGGAGGCCTTGAGGGCGGCCACGTCCTCGGCGCTCAGCACCCGGCCCTTCTTGAAGATCAGGCCGCTCTTGCGGACGGAGTGGGCGAGGATGGCGCCCTCCGCCTCCTCCACCGGGATCGGGCCGAAGTGCATGGCGGCCTCCTATTCCTTGCGGCGGCGGGCCGCGATGATCTGCGCCATGACCGACACGGCGATTTCCGCCTGCGTCACGGCGCCGATGTCCATCCCGACGGGCGCGTGGATGCGCGCCAGCTCGTCGTCATTCAGGCCCGCGGCGCGCAGCCGGTCCAGTCGCTTGGCGTGCGTGCGCCTGCTGCCCAGCGAACCGACGTAGAAGGCGGGGGAGCGCAGCGCCACCGTCAGCGCCGGGTCGTCCAGCTTGGGGTCGTGCGTCAGCGTCACCACGGCCGTGCGCGCGTCGATGGCCAAGCCGTTCAGCGCGTCGTCCGGCCATTCGGTGACCAGCGCCACGTCGGGGAAGCGGCTTTCCGTGGCGAAGGCGCCGCGCGGATCGACCACCGTGACGGCGTAGCCGGTCAGCCGCGCCACCGGCACCAGCGCCTGGGCGATGTGCACGGCCCCCACCACGATCAGGCGCAGCGGCGGGGCGAAGGCGTTGACGAACAGGCGCACCTCGCCGTCGTACGCCTCGATCATGCCGCTGCGGTCCTGCGCCAGACGCTCGCGCACCATGGGCAGGAACTCCTCGTCCAGGCCGAAGGCGCCGTGCACGGCGTCCTCGAAGACGAGGGTCTGCATGCCGGTCGTCATGTCGGTGACCAGCGCCACCGGGCGCTTCTCGGCACGGGCCTGAAGCAGGCGTGTGAGCAGGTCGGCCTTCATTCCACCGGCTCCACATAGACCTGCACGGTGCCGCCGCAGGCCAGCCCGACCTCCCACGCCATCTCGTCGCTGACGCCGAAGGTCAGCAGGCGCGGCTCGCCGTCCTGCATGCTCTTCAGCGCCTCGTCCACCACGGCGCCCTCGATGCAGCCGCCGGAGACGGAACCGGCCATGGCACCGCCCTCGTCCACTGCCAGTTGGCTGCCGACCGGCCGGGGCGAGGAGCCCCAGGTGCTCACCACCGTCGCCAGCGCCACCTTGCGTCCGGCCGCGTGCCACGCCGCCGCCTGTTCCAGCACGTCGTCCGTGATCATCCCTGTCCCTCCCGCAGCCATTGCCGCGACGCTTCCCGCCGGATGCCGTGCTGCTGCAGAGCGCCGGCCAGCGCCGCGAGGCTGTCCAGATTGTGCGCCGGGCGGAAGTCGTCGACGTGCGGCAACAGCGCCCGGATACCGGAGGATTTTGGTGCGAATCCCTCCCAGCGCAACAGCGGATTGAGCCAGACGAGGCGGCGGCAGCTCTTGTGCAGCCGTTCCGCCTCGCGCCCCAGCCCTTCGCCCGCGTCGCGGTCCAGCCCGTCGGTGATCAGCAGCACCACCGCTCCCTGGCCCAGCACGCGGCGCGCCCACACCCGGTTGAACTCCTTCAGCGCCACGCCGATACGCGTGCCGCCCGACCAGTCCTCCACAGCGCCCGACACCGCCTCCAGCGCCACGTCCACGTCCTTGTGGCGCAGGTGGCGGGTGATGTTGGTCAGCCGCGTGCCAAAGGTGAAGCTGGACACCCGGTCGCGGTCGTTGGTCACCGCGTGCATGAAGTGCAGCAGCATGCGCGAATAGCGGCTCATGGAGCCGGAGATATCGCACAGCACCACCAGCGGCGGCGGGCGCGTGCGGCGGCTGCGCCGCGCCAGATCCACCACGTCGCCGCCGGATTGGAGCATGCGCCGCAGCGTGGCGCGCGGGTCGACGCGGGGGCCGCGCGGGTCGGGCCGCCAGCGCCGCGTGGACGCCTGCGCCACCGGCAGCGCCATGCGGGCGAGAAGCTGCTTGGCCTGCGCCAGCTCCTCGCCCGACATCTTCTCGAAGTCCTTGGCCTGCAACAGCTCCTGGTCGGAGACGGTGAGGGCGGCGTCGACCTCGATCTCCGTCTTCTCCGGCCCTTCCTCGGCCGGGCCGGTGCCGGGCGGGCGCAGCGCCTCGGCGATGCGGCGGGACATTTCCTTGTCGTCCGGCGACGGCGGCGTGCGCATGCCGGGCAGCAGCAGGCCCATCATGCGCTTCAGGATGTCCGGGTTGCGCCAGAAGACGTGGAACGCCTGGTCGAACAACTCGCGCTGGTCGCGGCGGTTCACGAAAACGGCGTGCAGCGTCCAGTAGAAGTCGCGCCGGTCGGTGATGCCCACCGCCCGCACGGCCTCCACCGCCTGCAGCACCTTGCCGGGGCCGACCGGCAGCCCCGCCGCCCGCAGGGCACGGGCGAAGTGCATGAGGTTCGCGGTCAGGCGGTCGTCCATATTAGCGGACCTGCGCGGCCAGCTCCGTCTTCACCTGGGCGAGCAGGCGGGCGGCCTCGCTGCCCTGGATGCGGGCGATGTCGTCCTGGTATTTCAGCAGCGTGCCCAGCGTGTCGTTGATGACGCTCGGGCTCAGCTCCAGCTGGTTGAGTTCCACCAGCGCCTGTGCCCAGTCCAGCGTCTCCGCCACGCCCGGCGCCTTGTACAGGTCCATGCCGCGCAGGTGCTGCACGAAGGCGACGACCTGGGCGGCGAGGTCGGCGTCCGCTCCCGGCGCCTTGACGCGCAGGATCTCCCGCTCCCGCTCGGCCGAGGGGTAGTCGACCCAGTGGTAGAAGCAGCGCCGCTTCAGCGCGTCGTGGATCTCGCGCGTGCGGTTGGAGGTGAGGATGACGATGGGCGGCTCCGGCGCCTTGATGGTGCCGTACTCCGGGATGGAGACCTGGAAGTCGGACAGAATCTCCAGCAGGTACGCCTCGAACGGCTCGTCGGTGCGGTCCAGCTCGTCGATCAGCAGCACCGGTGCGCCGGCGAGGTCCGGCTCCAGCGCCTGGAGCAGCGGGCGCTTGATGAGGAACTTCTCGGAGAAGAGATCGCCCGCCAGCGCGTCCCGGTCGCGGTCGCCCGTGGCTTCGGCAAGCCGGATCTCCATCATCTGGCGCGCGTAGTTCCACTCGTACACGGCGGCCGCCGCGTCCAGCCCCTCGTAGCACTGCAGCCGCAGCAGCCGGCGGCCCAGCGTGCGGGACAGCACCTTGGCGATCTCGGTCTTGCCCACGCCGGCCTCGCCCTCCAGGAACAGCGGGCGGCGGAGCTTGAGCGCCAGATGGAGCGCCGTGGCGAGCGCCCGGTCGGGCACATAGTCGCCGCCGCGGAGCAGATCGGCCGTCGCGTCGACGGAGGAGGGGAGGGGTGTGGGCATGTCCGTTAAGGTATGGCGAGACCGCGAAGCGGCAATCAGGCGGCGGCCGAGCGTTGTTCGCGGGCGCGCTGCCAGAGGCGGTCGGCGGGGTAGCCGACCTCCGGTTCTTCCTCGTCGCCCCACCCGATGGCCCATCCCCAGGCAACGACCTTCACCGTGGCGAAGGCCTGGGGATCGCGGATCGGACGGAAAGCGCGGAACTTGGCGATCGGCTCAGCGAGGTCCACGACGTCCTGCGTGCCGTCGATCCAGGTGATGCGAACCGACTGCGTTCCGGGGAGTGCCTCGACGGCAGCGATGCGCGGCTGGTCCATGGCCTCACTCCTCTCCGTTGATCTCGATCCACGTCAACGCCAGGAGCGCCCGGTTGGCGTCCGCCCATTCGAGCACCTTGCGCATCGTGTCCGGCGGCGCGGCGCCGGCCATGACCTTCAGGTCGCTGATGCGCACCAGCGCCTTGAAATCCGGCCCGACAACGTGGAAATGCGGCGGGTTGTGGTCGTCCGCGTAGATGTAAACCCGTGCATTTCCAATGCGGACGACGATCGGCATAGGCCAAGCCTAAGGCCGATCGCCGTCCGTTGTCAAACCGGCCTCATCCGCAGCTTTCCACCGCCCGCTTCGCCATCACGGTGACGAGATGCGCGCGGTATTCGGCGCTGCCGTGCATGTCGCTGTTCAGGCCGTCGGCCGGCACGGCGATGCCGGCCACCGCGTCCGGGCGGAAGTCCTTGGCAAGCGCCGCCTCCATCTCCGGCACGCGGAACACGGACCCGCCGGCGCCGGTCACGGCGACGCGCACCCCATCGCCGAATTTCGCCACGCACACGCCGACCATGGCGTAGCGGCTGGCCGGGTTGCGGAACTTGGCGTAGCCGGCCTTCTCCGGCCGGGCGAAGCGCACGCCGACGATCAGCTCGCCCGGCTCCAGCGCCGTTTCGAACAGGCCGGTGAAGAAGTCATCGCACGCGATCTCGCGCCGGTCGGTCTTCACCACCGCCTTCAGCCCGACCACGGCCGCCGGGTAGTCGGCCGCCGGATCCGCGTTGGCGATGGAGCCGCCGAGCGTGCCGAGGTTGCGCACCTGCCGGTCGCCGATCTCGCCGGCCAGGGCGGCCAGCGCCGGGATGCGCTGCTTCACCAGATCGCCGTGCGCCACCTCCGCGTGGCGGGTGTAGGCGCCGATGAAGAGGCCGTCGCCGTCCTCCCGGATGCCCTTCAGCTCAGGCAAACGGCTGAGGTCGATGAGTTCGGTCGGCTGGGCGAGGCGCTGCTTCAGCGTGGGCAGCAGCGTCTGGCCGCCGGCCAGGATCTTGCCCTCCTCCGACTGGCCGAGGATCGACACGGCCTCGGCCAGCGAGGTGGGGCGGCGGTATTCGAACGCGTACATGGTTGGTCCTCCCTCACTCCGCCGCCATGGCGGGCCGGTTGCTGCGGATGGCGCGCCAGACGCGCTCCGGCGTGGCCGGCATGTCGAGATGGGTGATGCCGTGTTCCGACAGGGCGTCGACGACGGCGTTCATCACGGCGGCCGCGGCGCCGATGGTGCCGGCCTCGCCGCAGCCCTTCACGCCCAGCGGGTTGTGCGTGCACGGCTGGTCCTCGTGCCAGCTCACCTGGAACGACGGCACGTCGTCGGCGCGCGGCATGCAGTAGTCCATGTAGGAGCCGGTGAGCAGCTGGCCCGAGTCCTCGTCGTAGACGCAGTGCTCGAACAGAGCCTGCCCGATGCCCTGGACAAGGCCGCCGTGCACCTGCCCCTCGACGATCAGCGGGTTGATGACCCGGCCGAAGTCGTCCACCGCCAGGAAGCGGTCGACCTTGACCACGCCGGTGTCGGGATCGACCTCCACCTCGCAGACGTGGCAGCCGTTGGGGTAGGTGAAGTTCTTGGGATCGTAGAACGCCTGCTCGTCCAGACCCGGCTCCAGCTCATCGAGCGGGAAGTTGTGCGGCACGTAGGCGGACAGCGCGATGTCGCCGATGCCCACGCTCTTGTCGGTGCCGGCCACGGTAAAGCGGCCGTCCTTCACCTCGATGTCGGTCTCGGCGGCCTCCATCAGGTGGGCGGCGATCTTCCTGGCCTTGCGCTCCACCTTGTCCATGGCCTTGACGATGGCCGAACCGCCGACCGCCAGCGAGCGCGAACCGTAGGTGCCCATGCCGAACGGCACCTTGGCGGTGTCGCCGTGCACGATCTCCACGTTCTCGATGGGGATGCCGAAGCGCTCCGCCACGATCTGGGCGAAGGTCGTCTCGTGCCCCTGGCCGTGGCTGTGCGAGCCCGTGAAGACGGTCACCGATCCGGTCGGGTGGAAGCGCACCTCGGCCGACTCGTACAGGCCCGCGCGCGCACCCAGGGCGCCGGCCACGTTGGAGGGTGCTATGCCGCACGCCTCGATGTAGTTGGCGAAGCCGATGCCGCGCAGCTTGCCGCGCTTGGCCGAGTCCGCCTTGCGGGCGGCGAAGCCGTCGTAGTCCGCGGCGGGCAGCGCCAGTTCCAGGTTCTTGGCGAAGTCGCCGGTGTCGTACTGGAGCGCCACCGGCGTCTGGTAGGGCATCGCGTCCGCCGGGATGAAGTTGCGGCGGCGGATCTCCGTCTTGTCGATGCCCAGCTCGGCCGCCGCCTTCTCGACCAGCCGTTCAATGAGATAACAGGCCTCCGGCCGGCCGGCGCCGCGGTAGGCGTCGACGGGAGCGGTGGTGGTGAAGACCGCCTTCACCTCGGCGTAGATGGCCGGCGTCTTGTACTGCCCGGCCAGCAGCGTGGCGTAGAGATAGGTGGGAATCGACGTGGCGAAGGTGGACAGGTACGCCCCCATATTCGCCTGCGTCGCCACGCGCAGCGCCAGGAAGTGGCCGTCCTTGTCCAGCGCCAGTTCGGCGTGGGTCAGGTGGTCGCGCCCGTGCGCGTCGGTGAGGAAGCTCTCCGCCCGCTCCGCCGTCCACTTCACCGGCCGGCCGATCTTGCGCGCCGCCCAGGTAACGATGGCCTCCTCCGCGTAATGGAAGATCTTGGAGCCGAAGCCGCCGCCGACGTCCGGCGCCACCACGCGCAGCTTGTGTTCGGGAATGCCCAGCACGAAGGCGCCCATCAGCAGGCGGATGACGTGCGGGTTCTGCGAGGTGGTGGTCAGCGTGTAGTCGCCGGTCGCCGCGTCGTACTCGCCCACGGCCGCGCGCGGCTCCATGGCGTTGGGGACGAGGCGCTGGTTGACGAGGTCGATGGTGGTGACGTGCGCGGCCTGCGCGAAGGCCGCGTCCACCGCCGCCTGGTCGCCCAGGTGCCAGTCGTAGCAGAGGTTGCCCGGCACGTCGTCGTGCACCGCCGGCGCGCCCTCGGCCAGGGCCGCGCGGATGGAGGCGACGGGCGGCAGCTCCTCGTAGTCGACGTCGACCAGTTCGGCGGCGTCCTTGGCCTGCTCGCGCGTCTCGGCGATGACGACGGCCAGCTGGTCGCCGACATAGCGCACCCGGTCGCGGGCCAGCGGCCAGTGCGGCGGCTCCTTCATGGGGGAGCCGTCCTTGTTGTGGATCAGCCAGCCGCAGGGCAGGCCGTTCACGTTGTCGGCCGCCATGTCGGCGCCGGTCAGCACGGCGATGACGCCCGGCGCCTTCAGCGCCGTGCCGGCATCGATGCTCCGGATGCGCGCGTGCGCGTGCGGCGAGCGCAGCATCACGGCGTGGGTCTGGTTGGGCCGGCTGATGTCGTCGGTGTAGGTGCCGCGGCCGGTCAGGAAACGCTGGTCCTCTCGACGGCGCACGGAGGCGCCGATGCCCGTTGCAGTCGCCATGGTCCTCTCCCTCCCCAGGGCATTGCCGTCCTTATTCGGCGGCAGCTTTTTGCGTCGTGCCGGACTTCATGGCCTCGGCACCGGCCAGCACCGCCTTGACGATGTTGTGGTAGCCGGTACAGCGGCAGATGTTGCCCTCCAGCCCCTCGCGCACCTCCTCTTCCGTCAGGTTCGGGTGGGTGTTGGCGAGGTCCACCGCGCTCATCACCATGCCCGGCGTGCAGAAGCCGCACTGCAGGCCGTGGTGCTCGCGGAACGCCGCCTGCATGGGATGCAGCGTGCCGTCGGCCGCTGCCAACCCCTCGATGGTGGTGACCTCCGCGCCGTCCGCCTGGGCGGCCAGCATGGTGCAGGACTTGACCGACCGGCCGTCGAGATGGACGACGCAGGCGCCGCACTGGCTGGTGTCGCAGCCGACGTGCGTGCCGGTCAGGCCGAGGTGCTCGCGCAGGAAGGTGACGAGCAGCGTTCGCTCCTCGACCTCCCGCGTGACCGCCTTGCCGTTGACGGTCATCGTTACGGTGCAGGACATGCGGTTCCTCCCTGTGGACGCGTTCCCGTGGGCGCGCGCGTGCGCCGCCTTACCGATAGGATAGGGTCATCATAGCGGTATTGGTCAATCCGCCGTTCAGCCGACCACCAATGAAGCACGCCAACGCTCAGGCGAAGACGGCCAGAAGGGCTACCACGATCACGACGACCGCCGGGATCCACACCACGGGCGGCAGCCCGGAGCGGGCGGGCGAGGGGCTCGATTCGGGATCTGGCGGCATCTACGGACTTTCCGCAAGGGGGACGGTCGGCACTGGCGCCCCGCCTGGGCGCGGGGTACAGTCGACACCATCACCGACGCGCACGGTGCGCGAACAAGAAGACATGAGGGAGGTTACCCGATGAAGCGGATGCTTGCCGCACTGGGAGTCTGTCTGGCCACCGCGCTGCCCGCGCAGGCGGACGAGTTCATCACCGTGCTGACCGGCGGCACCAGCGGCGTGTACTACCCCCTGGGCGTCGCGCTGAACGGCGTCTACAGCAAGGCGATCCCGAACGCGAAGGTGACCGTGCAGGCCACCAAGGCGTCGGTCGAGAACCTGAACCTGCTGCAGTCCGGCCGTGGCGAGATCGCCTTCACGCTGGGCGATTCGCTGTCCGACGCCTGGAAGGGCACGGAAGAGGCCGGGTTCAAGTCGAAGCTCGACAAGCTGCGCACCATCGGCGGCATCTATCCCAACTACATCCAGATCGTCGCGGCGAAGGATTCGGGCATCAAGACGCTGGCCGACCTGAAGGGCAAGCGCGTGTCGGTGGGGGCGCCCAAGTCCGGCACCGAACTGAACGCCCGCGCCATCTTCGGCGCCGCCGGCATGACCTACCGTGACTTCGCCAAGACCGAGTACCTGCCGTTCGCCGAATCGGTCGACCTGATGAAGAACCGCCAGCTCGACGCCACGCTGATCTCCGCCGGCCTGGGCGTGGCGGCGGTGCGCGACCTGTCGACCTCGCAGGAGATCGCCATCGTGTCGGTGCCCGAGGACGTGGTGCAGAAGGTGGGCGACCCGGCCTACATCTCCGAAACCATCCCGGCCAACACCTACAACGGCCAGACCGAGGCGGTGAAGACGGTGGCGATCCGCAACCTGCTGGTCACCCACTCCGGCGTGTCGGAGGCCACCGCCTACGCCATGACCAAGGCGACCTTCGAGAACCTGGAGCAGCTGACCGCGGCGCATGCGGCGGCCAAGCAGATCAAGCTGGACGCCGGCACGGCCAAGTCCCCGGTGCCGCTGCACCCCGGTGCGGCCAAGTACTACAAGGAAAAGGGCCTGATCCAGTAGGCGGATCACTCTGTAGGTTGGGTTGAGCGCAGCGAAAACCCAACATTGCTTGCAGAGCGGACACGTTGGGTTTTCGCCTGCGGCTCAACCCAACCTACGAGCCTTTTTCTTTTGACGGACTTCCACGCAGACCGATGACCGCAGCCCAGGGCGAGGCGGACGCCAAAATCCGCCAGGTGATCGACCGCGAGAACCCCGCGACTGTCGTCGCGTTCGAGGGGATCGCGGGGAGGGCGATCTTCGCCATCGCCGTGCTGTTCTCGCTGTTCCAGATCTGGACGGCGGCGTTCAACCCGCTGTCCAGCCTTGTGGTGCGGTCGGTCCACGTCGGCTTCCTCCTGCTGATGACCTACACGCTGTTCGGCTTCCGGCAGGAGGAGCGGCGAACCGTCCCCTGGTACGACTGGCTGCTCGGGCTGCTGGCCTTCGGCCTCAGCCTCTACCACTGGTGGTTCGAGGCCGACCTGATCCAGCGCTCCGGCGACCCGAGCACCACCGACCTCATGGTGGGCATCGTCGTCATCGCCCTGGTGTTCGAGGCGGCGCGGCGCATCATGGGCTGGGTGCTGCCGATCATGTGCGGCGTCTTCATCCCCTACGCGCTGTTCGGCCGCTACCTGCCCTTCGGGCTCGGGCACCGCGGGTACGACCTGGATCAGGTGATCGACAACCTGTACCTGTCGACCGAAGGCATCTACGGCACGCCGACCTTCGTGTCGGCCACCTACATCTTCCTCTTCATCCTGTTCGGCGCGTTCCTGGAGCGCGCGGGCATGATCAAGCTGTTCAACGACGTCTCGCTGGGCCTCGTCGGGCACGCCAAGGGCGGGCCGGCCAAGGTGGCGGTGATATCGTCGGGCCTGATGGGGACGATCAACGGTTCCGGCGTGGCCAACGTGCTGACCACCGGGCAGTTCACCATCCCGCTGATGATGCGCTTCGGCTACCGCCCGGCCTTCGCGGGCGCGGTGGAGGCGACCGCCAGCATGGGCGGGCAGCTGATGCCGCCGGTGATGGGGGCCGCCGCCTTCATCATGGCCGAAACCATCGGCGTGCCCTACAGCGAGGTGGCGCTGGCCGCCACCATCCCGGCCATCCTCTACTTCGGCAGCGCCTTCTGGATGGTCCATCTGGAAGCCGGCATGCGCAACCTCGTCGGCCTGCCGCGCTCCGAGTGCCCCAGTGCTTTGAAGGCGGTGGTCGAGGGCTGGTACCTGATGCTGCCGCTGGCCGCGCTGGTGTACCTGCTGTTCTCCGGCTTCACGCCGCTGTTCGCCGGCGTCATCGGCCTGTTCGCCACCTGCGCGCTTATCCTCGGCAGCGGCGTCGCGGCGATGATCGGCCCGACGGCGCTGCGCGTCGCCTTCTGGGTGGCGATCGGCCTCGGCGCCGCCGGCCTGTGGCGACTGGGCTTCCGGACGGAACACATGGCGCTCCTCGTCATGGGCGCGCTGGCGGCGCTGTGCCTGCCGTTCCGCAGCGGGCGGGAGACGTTCGGTCTGCTGGTCCAGGCGCTGGCCGACGGTGCGAAGAACGCGCTGGGTGTCGGTGTGGCCTGCGCGCTGGTCGGCGTGCTGATCGGCATGCTGCAGCTCACCGGGCTGTCGTCCGGCTTCGCGGCCATGGTGGTGGAGTTCGCCCAGGGCAACCTGCTGCTGGCGCTGCTGCTGACCATGGTCGCGTCGATCGTGCTGGGCACCGGCCTGCCGACCACGGCCAACTACATCGTCATGGCGGCGATCACCGCCCCGGCGCTGAAGATGATGGGCGTCGACCTGATCGTCTCGCACATGTTCGTCTTCTACTTCGGCATCATGGCCGATCTGACGCCGCCGGTGGCGCTGGCGGCGCTGGCCGCCTCCTCCATCTGCCGGGCCGGGCATCTGGAGGTCGGCTGGATCGCCACGCGCATCGCCATGGCCGGCTACGTGGTGCCGTTCATGGCGGTGTACGACCCGGCGCTGCTGTTGCAGACCGACAACCCGCTTGCGGTCGCCTACATCGTGGTGAAGGCGTGCCTTGCCATCGCGCTGTGGGGGGCGGCGACCATCGGCTTCTTCTGGACGCCGCTGACGTGGATCGAGCGGCTGATCGCCGGTGCGGGCGCACTGCTTTTCGTGCTGGCCCTGCCGGTCACCGATGAGCTGGGCTTCGCGATCGCCGTCCTGTTCGTGCTGTGGCAGCGCTGGCGGATGCGCGCCCTGAAAGGGGCCGCGGTCCGGCCGGCGCAGTGAGCGGCCGGCAATGACCGGGCTGTGCGTCGCTCTCGTTGGTGGCGCGCTGCTCGCCACGATCCCGGCCGAGCGGTTCAGCCTGTCCTGGACCCATTCGGTGGAGAAGACCGAGTGGCGGGAGGACTGGCGGATCGACGGCGGCCGGCTCGTGCTCGCCCGGGCGTGGATCAAGAGCACCGGGGCCGGCATGGAGCCGCCGGACGGGGCACGGCTGGAGGACGGCTGGTGGACATGGACGCCGGCTCTCGCGCCGCAGCCGCGCATGATCCTGGCTGCGTCCGACCACACGGCGGACCACACGCTGTGCGCGGCCGGGTCCTGCCGGCTGCTGCACGCGTGGTTCGACCGGCCGGTGCACGACCCGGTCGAGCTGCGGGCCTGCCCGTGAAACCGCGGCCTTTCCGGCTTGGCTTACGCTTCCCTTGCACGCATACTGCCCTCCCACCGACTGCAAAGCCCTTGCGATGATTGAGGTTTCCGCCCTTCGCCCCGGCCTCGGCCGCATCCTCTCCCGCGCGCTCGCCGTCGGCCTGCCGCTCGCCGTCCTGATGCTGCCGGCCCTGGCCTTCGCCATGGAAGGGGAGACGGCGGCGCTACCGCACCTGGACGGGCGCGAACTGGGACCATTGTGGGTGGTGCCGTTCGCCGGCGTGCTGCTGTCCATCGCCATCCTGCCGCTGCTGGCGCCCAGCATCTGGCACCACCATTTCGGCAAGATCTCGGCCGCCTGGGGCCTCGCCTTCCTCATTCCCTTCGCCGTCCGCTACGGCGTGGCGCACGCGACGTACGAGGTGCTGCACGTCGTGCTGCTGGAATACATCCCCTTCATCGTCCTGCTGACGGCCCTGTTCACGGTGGCCGGCGGCGTGCGGCTGAAAGGGGCGCTGGTCGGCACGCCTGTGATGAACACGGCCGGCCTCGCGGTGGGCACGGCGCTGGCCAGCCTGATGGGCACCACGGGTGCCTCCATGCTGCTGATCCGGCCGCTGCTGCGCGCCAACGCGCACCGCAAGTACAAGGTCCACACGGTCGTCTTCTTCATCTTCCTGGTCGCCAACATCGGCGGCTCGCTGACGCCGCTGGGCGACCCGCCGCTGTTCCTGGGCTTCCTGAAGGGCGTCGAGTTCTTCTGGCCGACCGTCCACCTGCTGGCCCCCATGGTCTTCTGCGCGGTGATCCTGCTGGTGGTCTATTTCGTGATGGACGTGACGCTGTTCCGGCGCGAGCCGGAATCGGTGCCGAAGCTCGACGGCGTGGCGGAGCCCATCGGCCTGGAAGGCAAGGCCAACCTCGTCCTGCTGGTGGCCATCGTCGGCGCGGTGCTGCTCAGCGGCGTGTGGAAGCCGGGGATCGAGCTGACCGTGTGGGCGGTGCACGTGCCGCTGGAGAGCGTGGTCAGCCAGCTTCTGCTGATCCTCATCACCGTGCTGTCGCTGAGGCTGACCAGCGAGCAGAGCCGGCGCCTGAACGGCTTCACCTGGGGGCCGATGGTCGAGGTGGCGAAGCTGTTCGCCGCCATCTTCCTGACGATCATCCCGGCCATCGCCATCCTGAAGGCGGGGACGGAGGGCGCGCTCGCCCCCATCGTCGCCAGCGTCAACCAGGGCGGCCAGCCGGTGCCGGCGGCGTACTTCTGGGCGACGGGCGCGCTGTCCAGCTTCCTCGACAACGCGCCGACCTACCTGATCTTCTTCAACACCGCCGGCGGCGACGCCGGACACCTGATGACCGATCTGGCGCTGACGCTGGCGGCCATCTCGGCGGGTGCCGTGTTCATGGGCGCCAACACCTACATCGGCAACGCGCCCAACTTCATGGTCAAGGCCATCGCCGAGGAGCGCGGCGTGAAGATGCCCAGCTTCTTCGGCTACATGCTGTGGTCCTGCGGCATCCTGGTGCCGCTGTTCGCCCTGGTGACGGTGGTGTTCTTCCGTTAGGCGATCGATCCCTCGCACGCCGGACGCGGGCGAGGGATCAGAAAACATCCTCAATGCGACATCAGCGCCGGCACCTGGGTGTGCTGGAGCACCGTGCGCGTGGCGCCGCCCAGCACCATCTCGCGCAGGCGGGAATGGCCATAGGCACCCATCACCAGCATGTCGGCCGACAGGTCGCGCACGCAGGTCAGGATCACCTCGCCGATGTCGCCGCCCTGGTGGATGTTCGCCTGGTGCTGGGTGCGCACGCCGTGGCGCTCCAGGAACACCATGATGTCGCGGCCGCTGTCCCCCTGGTGGCCGGGCGGGTCGATGGTCAGCACCGTCACCTTCTCCGCCGCCATCAGGAAGGGCATGGCGTCGCGCACGGCGCGTCCGGCCTCGCGCGTGTTCTTCCAGGCCAGCACGATGTGCCGCCCGAAGCCCGGCGGGGCACCGTCGTAGGGCAGCACCAGGGCCGGGCAGGGCGCCTCCAGCGGCAGGCGGTCGGGCACGTGCAGCAGCACGCGGTCCTCCAGGTGCGCCCCGTGCGACTGGGTGATGACGGCGAGGTCGGCGTAGGCGGCGCGCTCGGCCAGCAGCTCGACGTGGTCGCCCTCGACCACCGAGAAGGAGTAGGAACAGTCCTTGAGCGCCTGCCGCACCTCGTGCTCGATCTCGCCGGCCTTTTCGTGCGCGATGGCGGTCGATTCGGCGATGTAGCCATAGGACGCGGCGCGTCCGGTGGCGGCGGCCGGCATCGACACCGGCGTGGCGATGTACAGCACCTCCACATAGGCGCCGAAACGCTGCGCCAGCGACACGGCGACCTCGATCCGCTGGGCGTGGCGGTCGTCGTTGGACATGTGGAGCAGGATGGTCTTGATCGGCATGGATCCGCTCGCGCTGTTGCCGGCCCCGGCGGGCCTTCCGCACTAGGTAACGCCCGCCGGAGCCGAATGGCAACGCCCGTCGGCTATTTCAGCGTGACGGCATAGCTGTCCACCGGCAACGCCTTGTCGATCAGACCGCGGGCCTTCAGGAACTCGGCGAAGCGGGCGTAGCGCGGGCCGTCCAGCGCCGCCGGGCTGTGCGAGAATCGCGGCAGCGTGTCGGCCCAGGCGCGGCGGTTCAGTTCGTCGTTCAGCTCCGGCCGGTCCTTGACGAAGGCGGCGTGCGCCTCCTCCGGGTGGTTGAGGATGTAGAGGACGGCGCGCTCCACCGCGGCCAGGAAGCGCGGCAGGCGCGGGTCGGCGGCCTTGTCGGCGTGCGCCACGACGATCAGTTCGTCATAGGCGGGCACGCCCTCCTCCTCGGGATAGAAGGCGCGGCCGTCGCGCTTTTCGATGGCCATCTGGTTCAGCTCGAAATTCCGGAAGGCGCCGATCACCGCGTCCACCTGGCCCGACAGGATCGACGGCGACAGGGAGAAGTTGACGTTGACCAGCGTCACGTCCTTCAGGCTCAGCCCGTGCTTCTCCAGCATGGCGCCGAGCAGCGCGTCCTCGAACCCACCGACCGAGAATCCCACCTTGCGGCCCTTGAGGTCGGCCACGCTCTTCACCGGGCCGTCCTTCAGCACGACGAGCGAGTTCAGCGGCGTGGACACCAGTGTGCCGACGCGGCGCAACGGCAGTCCCTGGCCCACCTGCACCTGCAGCTGCGGCTGGTAGGAGATGGCCAGCTCCGCCTTGCCGGCGGCCACCAGCTTGGGCGGGTCGTTGGGATCGGCTGGGGCAATCAGGTCCACGTCCAGGCCGGCGTCCTTGAAGAACCCCTTCTCCTTCGCCACCACCAGCGGCGCGTGGTCGGGGTTGACGAACCAGTCGAGCAGGACGGTCAGCTTGTCCTGTGCCAGGGCAGGCCAAGGGGTCAAAAGACCAGCGGTGAGAAGGCCGGCGGCGAGCGTGCCGGCGGCGAGGAGTCGCTTCATCGGTTCAGTCCCTTTCTTCGAAGGCATGGGTGTCCGGCTGCCAGGGCAGGGCCCGGCGCAGCAGGGTGTCGACGGCGGCGTAGAGCGTGACGGCGAAGGCGCCGAGAACGAACAGCGCGGCGAACAGCAGGTCCACCTGCATGCGGGCGTTGGCGTGCAGCATCAGGTAGCCGAGCCCGGCGGAGGACCCCACCCACTCGCCGATCACGGCGCCGATGGGTGCCACTGCGGTGGCGACGCGCACGCCGGACGCCAGCGCCGGCAACGCCGCCGGCAGGCGCAGGTGCCACAGCGCCGATGCCCTGGACGCCCCCATGGTGCGGGCGAGGTCGAGCCAGCCCGGCTCCGTCCGCCGCAGCCCGTCGAACAGCGCGGTGGTGACCGGGAAATAGATGACCAGCGTCGCCATGGCGACCTTCGACGCCATGCCGTAGCCCAGCCACAGCACCAGCAGCGGGGCCAGCGCGAACACCGGGATCGCCTGGCTGACCACCAGCAGCGGCATCAGCCAGCGCCGCGCCGTGCGCACGCTGGCCAGCACCAGCGCGCTGCCGGTGCCCAGCGCCACGCCGAGCACGAGGCCGCTCAGGATCTCCCCCAGCGTCGTCAGCCCGTGCTGGAGCAGCAGCGGCGCGTGGCGCTGCAGGGCGCCCGCCACCAGCAGCGGCCCCGGCAGGATATAGCGCGGCACGTCGGTGGCCCAGACCAGCGCCTGCCACGCGGCGAGCAGCACGGCGAGGGTGACCGAAGCGCGGAACAGGCGGTTCACGACGCCAGCCTCCGCAGCAGCTCCGCCTGCATCGACAGCACGGCCGGATCGTCGACGGCGCGGGGCGGCGGGCCGGGTGGTTCCAGGGCCGGGCCTATGGTGGCCGGGCTGCCGGTCATCACGTGCACGCGATGGCCGAGGCGCAGCGCCTCCAGCGGGTCGTGCGTGACCAGCAGCGCCGTGCGGCCGGCCAGCAGCTCCGCCGCCAGTTCCTGCAGGCGCAGCCGCGTGATGGCGTCGAGCGCCGAGAAGGGCTCGTCCATCAGGACCAGCGGCCGGTCCTCCATCAGCGTGCGGGCCAGCGCCACGCGCTGGCGCTGGCCGCCGGACAGCGCGGCCGGGCGGTCGTGCTCGCGCCCCTCCAGCCCGACGCGGGCCAGCAGGTCGAGGGCGCGGGTCACCAGCGCGGCCGAACGGCGCTCGCCGCGCAGGCGGGCGCCAAGCAGCACGTTGTCCAGCGCGTCCAGCCAGGGCAGCAGCAGGTCCTGCTGCGCCATGTAGGCGATGCGCCCCTGCAGCGGCAGCCCGTCGCCGGCCGCGACGGTGGTCGGTGGCTCGGGCTCCGCAAGGCCGGCGATCATGCGCAGCAGGGTGGTCTTGCCGACGCCGCTGGGGCCGAGCAGGCAGGTGATGGCGGCCGGCTCCAGGCGCAGGTTCACGCCGGCGAACAGCGGGACGCCGTCGTAGGTCAGGCGGGCGGCATCGATGGAAACGGAAAGCGGGGCCGGGACGCTGCCCGGCCGGACGATGTCATGCATGCTCACTGGTCCCTACGCCGGTACGAGCCGGATCAGGTTCCAGGGGTCGTCCCGCGTGTGGGACCTCTCAGCCGCCGACCGGCTCCCCCCAGTGAAGATGCCGAACTATGGCAAGTCGCCGCAGCCGGGGCAAGCCGCGAACGCGTGGCGGGTCGTCTCGTCCGGCTTGCCGGCGATCTCCAGCAGCAGCTTGTTCAGGATGGCCTCGGCGAAGGCGCCGAAGTCCTGCGCCACGACGATGAAGGCGCCGGGCCCGCCGATCACGCGGTTGCGGTAGTAGGAATCCAAATCGCGCGGCGCCTCGCCGCCCCAGGGGTTGGGGCGGTCGTTGACGATGGGCAGGCCGTTGATGGTGATGCCATGCGCCAGTGCCGCGTCACGCGACCATTCGATGGGTGGGCCATTGTTGTTCGGCCCGTCGCCGGAGATGTCGATCACCTTGCGCGTGCCGTCGAAGCCGTTGTCGTCGAAACGCGGAACGCAGTACTCGATGGCGGCGCTGATGGAGGTCCAGCGTTCCCGCCCGATGGGCTTCATCGCCAGCGTGTCGGCGAAGGCCTTCGGTGCCCCGGCGCCGTCCAGCACCATCCAGTCCACCACCGTGCGCTGGTAGTGCTCGCCCGCCCATTCCACGTAGGTGACGGCGATGCGCCCGTACGGGCCCGAGCGGATGGCGTTGGCGATCTTGGGGTTCTGGAACGCCTCGACATAGCCCAGGCGCTGGAGCTGCCCCTCCTCCTCGTCGACGCTGCCGGAGACGTCGACGGCGAGCACGAGTTCCAGGTCCACGGGCATGCCTGCCCCCCAGGCCCGGCCGGCGAGGCCGAGTGCGAGGACAAGCAGCAGGACGGCCAGCGGTCGTGTCGCCATTTCCAAGAAGAAGGGACTGGAACGCCGTTCGGCAAGGGGCGGACGCAAGGGGCGGACATTGACGCGAGCGCGACCGTGCGCCACCTCTTCCACCCATGCCCCCATCCATTTCCCCGTGCGATTCCGCACGCCCCCTGTTCATCGGCAGCGACGTCTACCGCGGGTCCAGCTATGGACCGAAGCACCCGCTGTCGGTGCCGCGGGTCTCGACCGTCATCGACCTGTGCCGGGCCATGGGCTGGCTGCCGGACTCCGTCTACGTCGACAGCCCGCCGGCCACGCCGCGTCAGCTCGCCCGCTTCCACGACCCCGACTACATCGCCGCCCTGGCGCGGGCGGAAGCCGAACAGAGGGTCGATCCCGAGACGGCGGCGCGCCACAACCTGGGCCGGCTGGAGAATCCCATCTTTCCGGAGATGTACCGCCGCCCGGCCACGGGCGCAGGGGCCGGCGTGCTGGCGGCGCGCCTGATCATCGACGGGCACCGCACGGTCTACAGCCCGGCCGCCGGCACGCACCACGCCCGGCCGGCACGGGCATCCGGCTTCTGCTACTTCAACGCGCCGGTCCTGGCGATCCTGGAGCTGCTGGACGCGGGGTTCGGGCGGGTGTGCTATATCGACCTCGACGCCCACCACGGCGACGGGGTGGAGGAGGCGTTCGCCGACGATGACCGCGTGCTCACCATCTCCGTGCACGAGGATGGCCGCTGGCCCTTCACGGGCAAGGCGGAGGAACGCGCCGGCCGGATGGTGCGCAACCTGCCGGTGCCGCCGGGGTTCAACGACAGCGAACTGGCCTATGTGGTCGAACACGCGCTGGTGCCGCTGACCCGCGATTTCGCGCCGGAGGTGCTGGTGCTCCAGACCGGCGCCGACGCGCTGGCCGAGGATCCGCTGAGCAGGCTGGAGCTGTCCAACCGCGCCCTGTGGGATGCGGTGGCTGCGCTTGCCCCACTGGCGCCGCAAACAATGGTGGTGGGCGGCGGCGGCTACAACCCGTGGTCCGTCGGGCGGGCCTGGGCCGGCATCTGGGCCGTGCTGAACGGCATCGACCCGGCCGTGCCGCCGACGCCGCAGGCCGAGGCGGTGCTGGGTGCCCTGACCTGGAACCGCGCCGCCGGCCGCAACCCGCCCCGGCACTGGTTCACCACGCTGGCCGACGCGCCGCGCGAGGGGCCTGTGCGGGACGGCGTACGCCGCGTGGTCGAGCTGGCGCTTGACCCATTTCCTTTCACGCCGATGCCGAAGTATTCCCCGACGATGATCAACGGCGGTTGATCGCGCGACAATACTCGCCGAAAAGCCTAGCAAAAGCCCCGACAAATCGTTGACGTTGCATGTGGAATGAGTGATTCTCAACGATGGTGCGCGCGGGCCGGGGGGCATTGAGGGCGGCCGCGGGTGCGATTGGGGGAAAGGCACGGGAGCGCATGTCGAATACGACCCTGCTGCTCATCGCCATCGGCGCGATCATGCTGGCGGCGTTGCCGCTCGCCGCGATCATGAAGGATTTCCTCCCCGGTTTCATGGAACGCAGCGCCGGCCTGGACCAGCTGGAAAACCGCATCTACGTCCTGCATTCCGAGGCGCACGACCTGCAGGACCGCGTGAACGCGCTGGTGGCGCGGCGCAACCAGGTCTCCTCCGAAAAGCACCGCGTCGACAGCGACATCCGCAAGATGGAGAAGACCATCACCGATCTGGCCGACCAGCCGCCGCTGTTCGTGCACGAGGTGGGGGAGCCGTCGGCCGGCACCACGCCATTCCTGGTCAACATCCAGCAGGAGAAGGCCTCGGCCCAGGCGCGCCTCAGCGGCGACCGTGCGGCGGTCAACCCCATCTGGCGCTACACCAACGTCGCCGAGGTGTGGGCCGGCAGCTACGAGGAGGCCAAGCAGCTGGTCGAGACGGCCTTCCCCTTCAAGCTGGGCTTCCAGAAGAGCTTCCAGAAGCAGGCGGTCGCCGCCGAGAAGGCGCAGGCCGACGCCAAGGCCAAGGCGGCGGCGGCCGGTGCGCCGCCAGCGGCCCGCAAGAAGGCGGCGGCCGGATGATCAACTTCCTGATCATCCTCGTCATCATCGCGCTGGCCGCATGGCTGGGCAACGTGCTGCTGTCGGTCGAGGCGACGGTCGCCGCCTCCCGCACGCGGGTGCGCGGGGCCAAGGAATCGATCGGCAAGATCGAGGCGACGATGGCCAAGCTGCAGCGCGAGGAAGAAAAGCTGGCCAAGGAGATCGACGAGATCACCAACGCGCTGATCGAATCCCGCCGCAAGCAGTCCGAGGTGCAGGTGAAGCTGGCCGAGGCGCAGGCGCAGCGCCGTCCGCGCCTCCTCATCCTGTCCGACCGCCGCAACAACGGCGACAAGGAATGGCTGGTCACCGTCGTCAACACGCAGATCCGCGAGGTCGACGCCAACCACCCGCTGGCCGCCGAATGGGCGGCGGGACGCGACTATCTGGTGTGGGCGGAAAGCGACCGCGACGCGGCGGAGCGCGCGCAGCGCCGCTTCAACGCCCGTCCGGGCTATTCCATCAAGTCTGTGGGACCGGTTCGGGACGAGCTGTACCCCTCCTCCCGCCCGCCGGCCGCGGCTGCGGCGGCGGCCTCGTCCTGATTGCCGGCATTTGCGCCCTGGACAGCGCACCGTCCGGACGGCATGGTTTCCGGCGATGCCGACCCTGTTTTGGCCGACCCTGTTTTGAGAGAACGCAACCCCGATGATCGGACGGATTCTGCAAGGCGCGCTGCTGTGCCTGGGCCTGCTGCTGGCGGCGGGCGCCGCCACGGCGCTGGAGACCTTCGAGCGGTCCTCGCTCACCGTCGAGACGGCGGGCGGCGGGCGCTTCCGCTTCGACGTGGAACTGGCCTACACCCCGGCGCAGCAGGCGCAGGGCCTGATGTTCCGCGAGACGATGAAGCCGGACGCCGGCATGCTGTTCCTCTACGACCGGCCGCAGCCGGCGACCTTCTGGATGAAGAACACGCTGATTCCGCTGGACATGATCTTCATCGGCGCCGACGGCCGCATCGTCAACATCCACGAAAACGCCGTGCCGCACTCGCTGGAGGGGATCCGCTCGGCCGGGCCGGTCAAGGGCATCCTGGAGATCAACGGCGGCATGAGCAAGCGCCTGGGCATACGCCCCGGCGACCGGGTGGCGCACTCCACTCTCGGCACCGCCAAATAGCGCCGTAGGCGCCCCCCAGCGCCTTTGCCGCACCGTTGCCGTATTTGCGACGTTTACGATCAGGGGATTCGCCCCGGAGCCCCCTGGAGCCATCGGATGATTCGGCGTCTTGCGACCTTGCTGGTGCTGGTGCTTCTGGCCGTGGCGGCGGTCGCCGGCTACCTGTACCTGGACCGGGCGGAGGCAGCACCCAGCTACCGCACCGCCAAGGTCGAACAGGGGCCGCTGGTCAGCGCCATCACCGCGACCGGGACGCTGAACGCCGTGGTGACGGTGGAGGTCAGCTCCCAGCTCTCCGGCCAGATCGCCCAGGTGCACGCCGACTTCAACAGCGCGGTCAAGGTCGGGCAGGTGCTCGCCAACCTCGACGACACGCAGCTGAAGGCCCGCCTCGCGTCGGCCCAGGCCGATCTTGAGGCGTCACAGGCGACGTTCAACGTGCAGCAGGCGCAGCTGGAGAAGTCGCAGGCCGACGTCGCCAGCGCGCGCGCCAACGTCGCCAACACCGTGGCCGCCGTGCTGCGCGCCGAACTGGCGATGCAGGAGGCCGAGCGCGACCTCGCCCGGCGGGAGGACCTGCGCGGCCGCGGGGTCGTCGCCGCCGCTGACCTGGAAAAGGCGCAGACCGCCTTCCGCACCGCCCGCGCGCAGATGACCTCCGCCCAGGCGCAACGCCAGCAGGCGGAAGCCGCCGTGGCGTCCGCCGAGGCGTCCGCCCGCATCGCCCTGGCGCAGGTGGAGGTGGCGCGCGCCAACGTGCTGCAGCGGACCGCCGCCATGCAGCTGGTGCAGGTGGACATCGACCGCTCGGTCATCCGCTCGCCCATCGACGGGGTTGTGGTGGACCGGCAGGTGAACGTCGGCCAGACCGTGGCGGCCAGCCTGCAGGCGCCCAAGCTGTTCAACATCGCCCAGGACCTGCGGCAGATGCGGGTGCTGGCCAACATCGACGAGGCCGACATCGGCCGCGTGCGCGAAGGTCTGTCGGCCAGCTTCACCGTGGGCGCCTACCCCGGCGAGACGTTCCACGGCACCGTGGCCGAGGTGCGGCTGGCGCCGGAGACGCAGCAGAATGTCGTCACCTACATCGTGGCCATCACGGTCGAGAACGCCGAACTGCGCCTGCTGCCCGGCATGACCACCAACCTGCGCGTCGCGGTGGATGAGCGGGCGAACGCCGTGAAGGTGCCGAACGCCGCCCTGCGCTTCCGCCCGATGGGCACGGCGGCACCGGCCGACACGGCCGCGGCACCGGTCACCGTGGCGCCGGCCATCGGCGCCGGGCGGGGGGCCGCGTCGGTGGAGGCGATGGTGCGCCGGCTCGACGGCGAACTGACGCTCGACGACAAGCAGCGCACCCAGATCGACCGGATCCTGGCGCAGGCGCGCGAGCGCTTCACCGCACTCGGCTCCCGCGACGGCGACGCCGAGCGGCGGCGCGCCGAGGCGCGCGAGATCCGCCGCTCGGTCGAGGAGGGCATCGCCGCCGTTCTCGACACCGACCAGCGCGCGCGCTTCGATGCGCTGAAGAACGGCGGCACCACGAAGACGGTGGTGACCCCGCGCACGGTGTGGGTCGTCGGCGCCGACGGCCAGCCGCAGGCGGTGCAGGTCCGCGCCGGCATCAGCGACGGCAGCTTCACCGAGGTGGTCGGCGGCGGGCTGGCGCCGGGGCAGGAGGTGATCGTCGGCATGAACTCCCAGGCCGCCGCGAACCGGGGACCGCGCCTTGCCTTCTGAGGCGCCGCTCATCCGCACCGAAGGGCTGTGCCGGACCTACGTCATGGGTCCGCACCGGGTGCCGGCGCTGGCCGATGTCGGCGTCGTCGTGGAGCGCGGCAGCTTCGTCGCCGTCATGGGCCCGTCGGGGTCGGGCAAGTCGACCTTCATGAACGTGCTCGGCTGCCTGGACCGGCCGGACGCCGGCCGCTACTGGCTGGACGGGGAGGAGGTCAGCGGCCTCGACCCTGACGCCCTGGCCGAGGTGCGCAACGGCAAGATCGGCTTCGTCTTCCAGTCCTTCAACCTGCTGCCGCGCGCCACAGCGCTGGCGAACGTCGAGCTGCCGATGGTCTACGCCGGGCTGGACCGCGCCGCCCGCGCCGAACGCGCCACGGAGGCGCTGGCCGCCGTCGGCCTGGCCGAACGCGCCCACCACCGGCCCACACAACTGTCCGGCGGCCAGCAGCAGCGCGTCGCCATTGCCCGCGCGCTGGTCAACCGGCCGCCGCTTCTGCTGGCCGACGAGCCGACCGGCGCGCTGGACACCCGCACCACGCGGGAGATCATGGCGCTGTTCCAGCAGCTCAACCGCGCCGGCATCACCATCGTGCTGGTGACGCACGAGCCGGACGTGGCGCGCTACGCCGGCCGCGTGCTCTCCTTCCTCGACGGGCGGGTGGTGGAGGACCGGGTGCAGGCACCGCAGGAGGCTGTCCCATGAACGCGCTGGACGCCATCCGCACCGCGCTGGACGCGTTGCGCGCCAACCTGCTGCGCACCTCGCTCACCATGTTGGGCATCGTCATCGGCGTGGCGGCGGTGATCGCCATGGTCGCCGTCGGGTCGGGCGCGCGCAACCAGGTGCTCCAGCAGATCTCCAGCCTGGGCACCAATCTGCTGCTGGTCGGGCAGGGCAGCGTGGCGCGCGGCGGCCTGCGGCTGGGCGCCGGCACCGCCGCCTCGCTGACCGAGGACGACGCCATCGCCATCACCGCCGAGATCCCGGAGGCCGAGATCGCCGCCCCCTACGTGCGCTGGGGCCTGCAGGTGGTGGCCGGCAACCAGAACTGGAACACGACCCTGTTCGGCGTGACGCCCGATTATCTGGACGCCCGCACCTGGACCGTGGCGGCGGGGCGCGGCCTCTCCGACCAGGACGTGGCGCAGAACAACAAGGTCATCCTGCTGGGCCACACGGTGGTGGAGAAGCTGTTCGGCGGCGGCGACCCGGTGGGGCAGACGGTGCGGCTGCTGTCCACGCCCGTCACCGTGATCGGCGTGCTGGCCGCCAAGGGCCAGAACAGCAGTGGCCAGGACATGGACGACGTGGTCTTCGTGCCGCTCAGCACCGCCAAGCGCAACATTCCCGGCATGGCGAAGGCCAACCCGCGCTTCATCCACGCCATGGCGGTGAAGGTGCGCGAAGGCTACGACGTGCCCGAGGCGCAGCGCCAGATCAAGGACCTGCTGCGCCAGCGCCACCGCCTGGTGGAGGGGCAGGACGACGATTTCTGGATGCGCGACCTGAGCGAGGTGGCGGCGACGCGCGACGCCTCGTCCCGCGCGCTGTCCTTCCTGCTGGCTGCGGTGGCGGCGGTGTCGCTTCTGGTGGGCGGCATCGGCATCATGAACATCATGCTGGTCTCCGTCACCGAACGGACGCGGGAGATCGGGCTGCGGCTGGCCGTGGGGGCGAAGCGGCGCGACATCCTCATGCAGTTCCTCATCGAATCGACGACTCTGTCGGTCATCGGCGCCGGGGTGGGCGTGGTGCTGGGCGCCGGGGTGGCGCTGATGGTGGCGCGGGCCGCCGGCTGGCCTGTGCTGATCAGCCTGGACGCCGTCATCCTGTCGGTCAGCGTCAGCGGCATGGTCGGCGTCTTCTTCGGCCTCTACCCGGCGCGGCGCGCCTCGCAACTCAACCCCATCGAGGCGCTGAGGCACGAATGAACGTTTCCAGGCCCCCCCTGCCTAAGCCACTGCGCGTCATGGCCTTCACCGGCGGCGCCACCGTGCCCGCCGCGCGCTTCCGCGTGCGCCAGTACATTCCCGCCCTGGCCGGGCTGGGCGTGAGCGTCGACGAGCGCCCGGCGCCGCTCGGCGCCTACCCGCCGCGCGACCGCTGGCTGCGCCCGGCCTGGGCCGCCGCGTCCCTGGTGCAGCGCCTGCCGGCGGTCGCCTGCAGCCACCGCGCCGACGTGACGCTGCTGCAGCGCGAGCTGCTGTCGACCCTGGTGACGCTGGAGGGCTGGACCGGCCGCCCGCGCGTGCTGGACGTCGACGACGCCATCCACCTGTTCCGCGAGGGCCGCACGGCCGAGCGGCTGGCCCGCGCCTGCGACCTCGTGGTGTGCGGCAACTTCTGGCTGGCCGATGTCTACGCGGCGTGGAACGCCAACGTCGCCGTGCTGCCCACGGCGGTGGACACGGCGGCGCTCCCGGCCACACCCTATCCGGCCGGGAGCGCCGTCATCGGCTGGATAGGCACGTCGGGCAACCTGCGCTACCTGGAGGGCGTCGAGGACGCGCTGGCCGTGGTGTTCGACCGGTTCCCGCACGCGCGGCTGGCGGTGTGCGCCGACTTGCCCCCCGCCTTCCACCGCCTGCCGGCGGAGCGCGTCGATTTCGTTCCCTGGTCGCCGGCGGCCGAGGCCGGCTTCTTCGCCCATCTCAACGTCGGGCTCATGCCGCTGGCCGACAGCCTGTGGGAGCGCGGCAAGTGCGGCTTCAAGATGCTCCAGTACCTGTGCGCCGGCCGTCCCGCCGTGGTGTCGCCGGTCGGCATGAACGTCGACATCCTGGCCCACGGCGACGCCGGCTTCGCCGCCGATTCGACGGACGGGTGGGTGGAGGCGCTCTCGTCGCTGCTGGCCGATCCCGGCCGCGCCGCCGCCATGGGCCGGCGGGGCCGCGCGGTGATCGAGGAGCATTATGCGGTGGACGCGCTGGCGCCCCGCTTGGCGGGCCTGCTGCGCGGCGTGGCGTAACGCCGCCGCCGGTGGCAGTATGCGCGCCGCCCTGACCTTCGGAAGCCTCCGTCCTTGATCGCCGCCGCCCTTCGCTCGCGCCTCCTGCGCAACACCGGCTGGAACCTGCTGGGTGAGGGCATGCCGCTGGCCGCGGCGGTGCTGTCCATCCCGCTGCTGATCCAGCACATCGGGCTGGAGCGTTTCGGCGCGCTGACACTCACCTGGGCGCTGCTGGGCTACCTGACGCTGCTGGACTTCGGCATGGGCCGGGCGCTGACGCAGCGCATCGCCGAACTGACGGGGCAGGGCCGCGACGCCGACCTGCCGGCCGAGGTGTGGCCGCCGCTGCTGCTGATGGGCGCGCTGGGCGCGTCGGCCGGGGTGGCGGTGTGGCTTGCGTCCGACTGGCTGGCGCACAACGTCGTGCACGCCGACGGCGTCGGGGGGGAGGAGATCGCCACGGCGCTGCGCCTCGTCGCCCTGATCGTGCCCACCGCCCTGCTCACCGGCGGTTTCCGCGGCATCCTGGAAGGGCTGCACCGCTTCGACCTGTCCAACGCCGTGAAGGTGCCGGTGGGGGTGCTGAACTACCTCAGCCCGCTGTTCGTCCTGCCCTTCACCGAAAGCCTGATCGCCGTGATCGCCGCCATCGCGCTGGGCCGCGCCGCCGGGATGGCCGCTTACATGACGCTCGCGGCGCGGGTGACGCCGGGGTTGTTCGCCGGAATCGGCCGGCGCGGCGAATCGCTGCGCCATGTGCTGGTCACCGGCGGCTGGATGACGGTCAGCAACGTCGTCGGCCCGGTGATGATCTACGCCGACCGTTTCGTTCTTGCCTCCCTGGTGCCGCTGGCGGCGGTGGCGTACTACACGACGCCGTTCGAACTGGTCAGCCGCCTGCTGTTCGTGCCGGCCGCCCTGGCCGGCGCCCTGTTCCCCACAGCCTCCGCCGATCGCGGCCGGCCGGAGCGTCTGGCCTCCTTCGTGGAGCGCGGCGGCACGGCAGTGGCCGGCGTGTTCCTGCCGGTGCTGCTGGCGGTGCCGCTGGCCGGGCACTGGGGGCTGTCGCTGTGGTTGGGATCCGCGTTCGCGGATCAGGCGGCGCCGGTTCTGTCGGTGCTGGTGCTGGGGGTGTTCTTCAACGCCGTCGCCTACGTGCCCTTCGCCGTCATCCAGGGGATGGGCCGCGCCGACCTGACGGCGAAGCTGCACGCGGCCGAGATGCCGCTGTACCTGGGTGCCTTGTACCTGCTGGCCGGGGAATACGGCATCCTGGGCGCTGCGGTGGCTTGGACGCTGCGCACCGGCGGCGACCTGGCGGTGATCCTGGTGATGGCCGGCCGCCTGACCGGCCGGACAGAAGCGGTGCGCACGTTGGCCGTCCTGTGCGGCGTAGCCGCGGTTGCGTATGTCGCCGTCCTGACGATGATGTGGAGATGAGCATGGACGGCAACGCGGGCGATGTCTTGGGCGGCTTCGGCAGCACCGCCTACCACGACCAAGTGCGCCGCGACGTGGCACCGCTGCTGCCGGCGCGCACGCGGCGGGTGCTGGAGATCGGCTGCGGCACCGGCGCCACCCTGGCGTGGCTGAAGGCGGAGCGCGGTGCGGAGGAGACCATCGGCGTGGAGATCGAGCCGGCGGCGGCCGACGCCGCGCGCGGCCGCGTCGACCGGCTGGTGGTCGGCGACCTCACCCGCATGGACCTGGAGACGGGGCAGGAGACGGGCGGCGTCGCGATCGCGCCCGGCTCGCTCGACCTCGTCATGGCGCTCGATGTCCTGGAGCATCTGCCCGACCCATGGGATGCCGTGCGGCGGCTGACGCGGCTGCTGGCGCCCGATGGCGCGCTGATCGCCTCGCTGCCCAACGTGGCGCATTTCTCCGTGTCGCTCGGACTCGCGCTGGGGAACCGCTGGCGCTACGCGGACTGGGGAATCCTGGATCGCACGCACCTGCGCTTCTTCGTGCGCGACACCGCGGTGGACCTGCTGCAGGCCGGCGGGCTGGTGGTGGACCGCGGCGTCCTGCTGGGCCTGGAACCGGGGCGGCGGACGCGGCTGGCCGACCGGCTGACGCTGGGCCGGGCGCGCCACCTGCTGACGCACGGCTTCATCCTGCGCGCCGTGCGCGCGCCCTCCGGCGGCGCCGTGCGGTGGAGCTTCCGCGGCGACCCGGCCTGATCACCCCGCCTGATCACCCCACCTGATCAGCGGCCGAACAGCCCGGCGAGCGCGCCCCGCACGGTGGCCGCGATCTTGGCCGGCCGGCCGCGCTCGAACAGCACGAGACGCAGCAGGTCCACGGCGATCGCCGGCAACTCGGCCCGCAGGAAAGCGGGCAGGGTGCCGCCGTAGAGGCGCAGCGTGCGCACGCGGTTGCGGTATTGCGTGTAGCGCCGCTTGGCGCTGTGGTGCGTCACCGGCACGGCCCGGCCGAGCAGCCGGCGCTCCTCGTAGGCGCCCAGCCGGTGCCGCAGGCGGGCCTCGCGCGCGGCGACGATGTCCCAGCCGGCGCGGCGCAGGCGCAGGCCGAACTCGACGTCGACGAAGTCGATGAAGAAGTCTTCCCGCATCGGCCCGACCTCGTCCAGGACGGCCATGGGGATCAGGCTGCCCGACGCGATGGCGTACAGCAGGTGGTGCAGCACCGGCCGCTCCGGCGCCTGCGCCGCCGCGCGGCGGCCATCGGCGGAGACCAGGAAACGAGTCGGCTTCCTCTGTCCGTCGTCGGCGGTGACCGGCACGGCCATGCCGACCCGCTCACCCGAATCCAGTGCGTCCAGGAGGGCGGCGACCATGCCCGGCTGCGCCACGCTGTCCTGGTCCAGCAGCAGCACGTGGCGGGCGCCCAGCGCACGGGCGCGGGTGATCCCCTGATTCTGTGCGGCGGCGATCCCCAGGTTCCCGGCGTTGCGCAGCAACTCGGCGCGCGTTCCCGCCGCCCGCACGGCGTCCTCCACCGGCGCCAGCCGCTCTACGGCGGAGGCGTTGTCAACCACCACCAGCCAGTGCGCCTGCTCCAGCGCCGCCGCCAGCGTGCGCGCCACCGTCGCGTCCGGATGGTGGGTGACGACCACCGCGGCGACCGCGTTGTCGGGGAAAGGCGACGGCTGGGACATGCGGCCCGTCTATCGGTCGGACCGCACCGCGTCAAGCGCGGGTGCGGCAAAGGAGGTGACCCGGCCGAAAGGCACCGCTTCACCTTGCCGTGGCGTCGTGGTTCGTGTATCTGACAGCACGGCGACGGGGCGTAGCGCAGTCTGGTCAGCGCGCCAGTTTTGGGTACTGGAGGCCCCCGGTTCGAATCCGGGCGCCCCGACCACCGTACATGAAGCGTAGGAAGAAGGAGCAGCAGCGCCATGAAGGTCCGGATCTATCAGCCGAGCAAGACGGCCATGCAGTCCGGGCGTGCCAAGACGCAGTCGTGGCAGCTGGAGTACGAGCTTGAGACGCCCCGCCGGCCGGAGCCGCTGATGGGTTGGATCAGCTCGGGCGACACGCTCAATCAGGTGAAGCTGCGCTTCGATTCGAAGGAGGACGCCATCGCCTTCGCCGAGCGCAAGGGATGGGAATACACCGTGCAGGACGCCCCGGTGCGCCGCGTGCGTCCGCGCAACTACGCCGACAATTTCCGGATGGACCGGCCGCGCTTCTGACGCGCAACCATTCAAGGCCGGTGCGCTCCCGTTCCCGCGGGCAGGGCGCCCTTAGCTCAGGTGGATAGAGCAACCGCCTTCTAAGCGGTAGGTCGCTGGTTCGAATCCAGCAGGGCGCGCCACTCCCGGCCCGGGGCGGCACCCTTCCGCGCGTGCGCGAACGGAGTTATCCACGGCGAGGCACTCCGCCTGGATATGCGGCAGAATTGCCGCTCGACCTATACGGACGCATATCGAATACGCCGAAAGCGGCAGAAACTATGGAAAATCCGCGCAGCCCAATTTTTGGGCAGGCGCAAATGCGGCTGTGCGACGTGGCGTCATTGCGTCCGGGTCCACAGAGTTATCCACAGATTCTGGGGATAACTGCGCCGGCCTGCCATCCTCTACGCCCGGCCAACACCGTCCTGTCCGTCGAGCGCGTGCACGGTGTCCGTCCAGATGGCGTGCGCCTCGTCGTCGCCGTCGCGTTCGGCCTTGGCGGCGTTGGCTTCGGCCTTGGCGCCCGCCTGCGGTCCATAGCGGCCCAGCAGCAGCCCGGCCACCGCCCATAAGTCGTGTCGCTCTTCCATGTCCCACTCCTTCGCGTGTGGGTCCGCCGGTGCGCGGCTGCCGTTGGCAGGGCACCGCCGAGGCCGGTAAGCTCGAGCGGAACCGCCGTCGGCACCGGCCGTTCTACCGTGAACACGCCGCCGTGCCCCGGAATTCCAAGGGAGGTGGTCCATTGGATTGGATCGTCAAGGTCGTAATCGCGAGTTTTCTGGTCGGATTCGCGCTGTCCGCGTTCGACATCAACCCGGCCCGGATCCTGACCGACACGTGGTCGACCCTGGGGGACGTGGTGGAGTTCTTCATGGGCATCGTACGCTGGGCGCTGCCCTACATCCTGACCGGCGCCATCATCGTCGTGCCCGTCGCGGCGCTGGGCGCGCTCGCCCGCTGGACGCGCAGCCGCCGCCCGAGACCCTAAAAGCAAAAAAAATTGGGAGACTCCGTTTCCGGAGCCTCCCGAGACTCAAAAACAGGGAGGGTTAGAGACGATTTGTTTGTACGCCTCAACGCTCCCTCCACTCCTTGATCCAGGTCAAGATTTCGTCTGTTGGCAAAGCTGACGATATGGCCCGAAACGAAAAAAAACCGGAGCCCCTTTTCGGAGGCTCCGGTGTAGTCAATACAGGGAGGGTTAGAGACGAGGTGTCATATAGCTGATCGGCATACATGGCAACCTTGATCTGCATCAAAACGAAGAAACTTGCTTGAAATCGCCCCGCTGCGTTCGTTGCGCCACACAAAGTGGTCCTACCACGCACGAAAAAAAGCCGGAGGTTCCGAATGGAACCTCCGGCATAGGCGATTACAGGGAGGGTTAGAGACAGCCAACGTTCTAACCCGAACGTTGGAGTGCCTACGTTGACATAGATCAATTCACCGTGGCGGTGCAGCATAGGCTAGGTCTGCGTGTCATTCTTGCCACCATAGAGCGATTCGGGGCTGCGCAACACGTCCAAAACCGTCACCAGCTCGCCGTCACGCGCTGTACGGTAGAAGCAGCTCCGCCGGCCGGTGTGGCAGGCGACACCGTCCTGGTCGACGACCAGCAGCAGCGTGTCGCCGTCGCAGTCGATGCGGAACTCCTTCAGGCGCTGCACTTGGCCGGACGTCTCGCCCTTGCGCCACAGGCCGCCGCGCGACCGCGACCAGTAGCACACGCGCCCGGTGCTCAGCGTCTCCACGACGGCGTCCCGGTTCATCCAGGCCATCATCAAAACCTCGCCGCTGCCCTCCTGCTGGGCGATGGCCGGCACCAGCCCGTCGGCGTTGAAGCGGATGGCGTCCAGGATCTTGGCATAATCGGTCATACGAACAGGTCCTCAGGCGGCGGAGCGGAGGCGCCGGAACCCGGCCTCCAGGTCCTTGATCAAATCGTCGGGGTCTTCCAGGCCGGCGTGGATGCGCACGAGGCGGCCGGGCTCGTTCCATTTGGTGGCGGTGCGGATGGCGGCCGGGTTGGTCGGCAGGATCAGGCTCTCGAACCCGCCCCAGCTGTACCCCATGCCGAACAGCTCCATGTGGTCGAGCATGGCGGCCAGTGCCGGCTTCTCCACCGGCTTCAGCACGATCGAGAACAGCCCGCTGGCGCCGGTGAAGTCGCGCTTCCACAGGGCGTGGCCGGGATGGTCGGGCCGGGCCGGGTGCAGCACGCGCGCCACCTCCGGCTGGCGCGACAGCCAGTCGGCCAGCATCAGGCCCGTCTCCTGATGGCGCTTCAGGCGCACGGACAGGGTGCGCAGGCCGCGCAGGCCCAGGTAGAGATCGTCCGGCCCGGCGCAGGTGCCGAATCGCACGGCGTTGCGCTTGACCGGGATCCAGCTCGCCTCGTTGCACACCAGCACGCCCAGCATGGCGTCGGCGTGGCCGACCAGGTACTTGGTCGCGGCGTGGATCGACACGTCCACCCCGTGCTCGAACGGCTTGAAGAAGAGCGGGGTGGCCCACGTGTTGTCCATCAGAACCGTGGCGCCGGCCGCCTTGGCGACGGCGGCCATGGCCGGCACGTCCTGCATTTCGAAGGTCAGCGAGCCCGGCGATTCGAGGAAGACCACCGAGGTGTTCGGCCGGATCAGCCGCGCGATGTCGGCGCCGATCAGCGGGTCGAAGTACTCGGTCTCCACGCCGTAGCCGGCCAGCACCTCGTTGCACAGCCGGCGTGTCGGCGCATAGGCGCTGTCGGTGACCAGCACGTGGTCGCCGGCCTTGGTGAAGGCGGTCAGCGCCGTGGCGATGGCGGCGAGGCCCGACGCGGTGTTCACCGCCTTGTCCCCGCCCTCCAGCGCGGCCACCGCCTCTTCGAAGGCGTAGGAGGTCGGCGTGCCCATGCGGCCGTAATGCACGCCCTCGAAGGGATGGCGGTCGCTGTCCTCCAGCGCCTCCAGCGTCGGGAACAGGACGGTGGAGGCGTGGTAGACGGGCGGATTGACGATGCCGAAGTTGGCGAACGGATCGCGCCCGGCGTGGGTGACGATGGTGTCCGGCTTGGCGTGCGTGAGGTCCTTCATGGGGATCCCGGTGTCGTTTCGGCCATCTGGTGGCGCGGAGGGGCGGAGCATCTTGGCAGGCGGGCGCCGCCGGGGCCACCCGGAATCACGGCGTCGTAAGCCCATGAACACAATGGATTAACCATCGGATCGGAACACGGAGGATTCGACAAAGCAAATGCCGCTGATACACTCTGTGACACGCGCGTGTGGTCATACCGCATGGTGTGCCGCATGGGCATACAAGATCGAATCATAAGACGGCCACGAACAGGGTGGAGTACACAATGAAAGCGGGATTCTTCGCCGCGGCTGCGGCGGCCATGACCCTTGTCGCCGCCGGCGGCGCCCAGGCGGGCGCGACGCTGGACGCCATCAAGGCGCGCGGATTCGTGCAGTGCGGCGTGAACTCGGGCCTCGCCGGCTTCGGCAGCCCGGACAGCGCCGGCAACTGGACCGGCCTGGACGTCGATTTCTGCCGCGCCGTCGCGGTGACGCTGTTCGGCGACCCGTCCAAGGTCAAGTTCACGCCGCTGTCCGCGCAGCAGCGCTTCCCGGCCGTGCAGTCGGGCGAGGTCGACCTGCTGTCGCGCAACACCACGTGGACGCTGACCCGCGACACCTCGGTCGGCCTGAACTTCGCTCCGGTCACCTATTATGACGGCCAGGGCTTCATGGTGCCCAAGAAGCTCGGCGTGAAGAGCGCCAAGGAGCTGAACGGCGCCACGGTGTGCGTGCAGTCCGGCACGACGACGGAGCTGAACCTCGCCGACTACTTCCGCGCCAACGGCATGAGCTTTAACCCCGTCGTCATCGAATCGATCGACGAGGTGAACGCCGCCTACTTCGCCGGCCGCTGCGACGTGTACACCACCGACGCCTCCGGCCTTGCCGGCACGCGCGCCTCGGTGGCGCCGAATCCGGAAGACCACGTCATCCTGCCCGAGCTGATCTCCAAGGAGCCGCTGGCCCCCGCCGTGCGCCACGGCGACGACCAGTGGTTCGACATCGTCAAGTGGACGGTCTACGCCACCATCCAGGCCGAGGAGAAGGGCATCACCTCCAAGAACATCGATGAGTTCCTGAAGAGCAAGGATCCCGACGTGCTGCGCCTGCTGGGCGTGACCCCCGGCATGGGTGCCGCACTGGGTGTCGACGAGAAGTGGGCCTACAACGTCGTCAAGAAGGTTGGCAACTACGGCGAGATCTTCGAGAAGAACGTGGGCAAGAACACCCCGCTGAAGCTGGAGCGCGGCCTGAACGCGCTGTGGACGCAGGGCGGCCTGCAGTACGCCGCCCCCTTCCGGTAAGCGCGTCCTGACGGCACGGCCGCCCGCCTGCTCCGGCAGCGCGGGCGGCCATCTCGTCCCATGACGGCAGAGCGGAGGGGGCCGTGGCCAGCGAAACCAGGGACGACCGGCGCGAACGCGCCGCAATCTCATTTTCCCTGAACGATCCGACGGTCCGCGCGACGGTCTACCAGATCCTGGTGATCGGTGCCGTGGTCGCGCTCGGCTGGTATCTCATCTCGAACACGCTCGACAACCTGTCGCGGCGCGCCATCGCCACGGGCTTCGGCTTCCTGGGGCGCGAGGCGTCGTTCGGCATCAGCGAGCACCTGATCGACTATTCTCCGCGCGACGACTACGGCCGCGCGCTGCTGGTCGGCGTGCTGAACACGCTGAAGGTGTCGTTCATTGGCGTCATCCTGGCCACGCTGCTGGGCACGGTGGTGGGCATCGCCCGGCTGTCCAGCAACTGGCTGGTCGCCCGCATGGCCGGCGTCTACGTCGAGACGGTGCGCAACATACCGCCGCTGCTGCAGCTGTTCTTCTGGTACGCGCTGATCACCGAAAGCATGCCGCCGGTGCGGCAGGCGCTCAACCCGATCCCCGGCGTGTTCCTGTCGCAGCGCGGCGTGTGGTTCCCCACGCCCATGCCCGACCCGGTGTGGAGCACCATGGGCATCGCGCTGCTGATCGGAATCGTCGCGGCCTGGGGCGTGGCCCGCTGGGCCAAGGCGCGGCAGGACCGCACCGGCCAGCCGTTTCCCAAGGGCTTGGTGGGGGTGGGCCTGATCCTCGGCCTGCCGCTGATCGCCTACGTGGCGGGCGGCGCGCCCACGGCGCTCGACGTGCCGGTGCTGCAGGGCTTCAACTTCCGCGGCGGCATGGTGCTGTCGCCGGAGTTCTTCGCCATCCTCATCGGCCTCGTCGTCTACACCGCCGCCTTCATCGCCGAGGTGGTGCGCGGCGGAATCCTGGCCGTGAACTGGGGACAGACGGAGGCGGCGCGGGCACTCGGCCTGCCGCAGGGGCGCACGCTGCGCCTCGTGGTGCTGCCGCAGGCCCTGCGCGTGATCGTGCCGCCGCTGACCAGCCAGTACCTGAACCTGACCAAGAACAGCTCGCTGGCGCTGGCCATCGGCTACCCGGATCTGGTCTCCATCGCCAACACGGCGATCAACCAGACGGGCCAGGCGATCGAGGGCGTGGCCATCATCATGGGCACCTACCTGTCGATCAGCCTGACCATCTCGCTGTTCATGAACTGGTACAACAAGCGCATCGCGCTGGTGGAGCGCTAGGCCATGACGGGTGACGTGCACAACAGCACCGTGAGCCTGCCGGACGAGCGGCCGCCGTCCTCGGTGGTCGGGCCGCTCGCCTGGATCCGGGCCAACCTGTTCAACACCTGGTTCAACGGCCTGCTGACGATCCTCATCGTCTGGCTGCTGTTCCAGATGATCCCGCCCTTCGTCAGCTGGGCCTTCGTCAAGGCCCAGGGGTTCGGCGCCACGCCGCAGGAATGCCGGGCGCCGGGCGCCGGGGCCTGCTGGGCGTTCGTCAGCGAGAAGCTGCGCTTCATCCTGTTCGGCACCTACCCCTACAACGAGCAGTGGCGCCCCCTGGCGGCGATCATGGTCGTCATCCTGCTGCTGGCCGCGAGCTGCGACCGCCGGTTCTGGCGGGCGTGGTTCCCGCTGGTGTGGGTGGCGGGGCTGGCGCTGGTCGGCGTGCTGATGTGGGGTGGCGTGCTCGGCCTGACCTACGTCGAGAACTCCTTCTGGGGCGGGTTGCCGCTGACCATCATCCTGTCGGTGATCGGGCTGGCGGTGGCGTTCCCGATGTCGATCCTGCTGGCGCTGGGCCGGCGTTCGAACATGCCGGCGATCCGCGCGCTGTCCGTCGCCTACATCGAGCTGATCCGCGGCGTGCCGCTGGTCAGCCTGCTGTTCATGGCGTCGGTGATGTTCCCGCTGTTCCTGCCGACGGGTGTCAGCATCGACAAGCTGCTGCGCGCGCAGATCGCCTTCATCATGTTCGCCGCCGCCTACATGGCGGAAGCCATCCGCGGCGGCCTGCAGGCGATCCCGAAGGGGCAGTACGAGGCGGCGGACGGCCTGGGCCTCAGCTACTGGCAGAAGATGGGCAAGATCATCCTGCCGCAGGCGATCGCCATCTCCATCCCGCCGCTGGTGAACACCTTCATCAGCTTCTTCAAGGACACCTCGCTGGTCATCATCATCGGTCTCTACGACCTGCTCGGCACGGCCAAGGCGTCGCTGACCGATCCGGCATGGCGCGGCTTCTACCGCGAGGCGTACCTGTTCATCGGCCTGATCTACTGGGCCTTCTGCTTCTTCATGTCGAAGTACAGCCAGCGGCTGGAACGCGACCTCAACCGTTCCCGCCGCCGCTAGAAGCCTTCGCTAGGAGATTGGGCATGACCGTCACCCAGAACACCGCTCAGCCGCACGCCTACGCCGAGGGCGAGGACATCATCCAGTGCACCGGCGTGCACAAGTGGTACGGCGAGTTCCACGTCCTGAAGGACATCCACTTGTCGGTCCGCCGCGGCGAGCGGATCGTCATCTGCGGCCCGTCGGGATCGGGCAAGTCGACGCTGATCCGCTGCCTGAACCGGCTGGAGGAGCACCAGAAGGGCCGCATCGTCATCGACGGCATCGAGCTGACCGGCAACCTGAAGAACATCGAACTGGTGCGCCGCGAGGTCGGCATGGTGTTTCAGCACTTCAACCTGTTCCCGCACCTGACGGTGCTGGAGAACTGCACGCTGGCGCCGATCTGGGTGCGCAAGAAGCCCAAGGCCGAGGCCGAAGAGATGGCCATGACGTACCTGAAGCGGGTGCAGATCGCCGAACAGGCCAAAAAGTACCCTGGCCAGCTGTCCGGCGGCCAGCAGCAGCGCGTCGCCATCGCGCGGTCGCTGTGCATGAACCCCAAGATCATGCTGTTCGACGAACCGACCTCGGCGCTGGACCCCGAGATGGTCAAGGAGGTGCTGGACGTCATGATCGGCCTCGCCGAATCCGGCATGACCATGCTGTGCGTGACGCACGAGATGGGCTTCGCCAAGTCGGTGGCCGACCGCGTGATCTTCATGGACCGCGGCGAGATCGTCGAGCAGAACACCCCCGACGAGTTCTTCACCAACCCGCGCTCCGACCGCACGCGCCTGTTCCTCAGCCAGATCCTGAACCATTGACCCGCGCATCGGACCAGTGGTGATTGCAGCCCGGTGCGGATTCGGGTTGAATGGCGCACCGTGCCGCAAGGCCCGATACCACCAAGGGCCAATGCCCAAGCAGCGCGGAGCGTGTCCATGGAGTTGTTGTCGCCACGGTCCGGTGTCAGCCAGATCAAGCCGTACCGTCCAGCCCGCCCGGCGGGAGACGAACGGGCGTGGATCGACCTGTCGCTCACCGTCAACCCGCTCGGACCAAGTCCGAAGGCACTCACCGCCTATCGCCACGCCGCCACGGGCATCCATCGCTATCCCGATTCCCGGCAGGACAAGCTGCGCCATGCGCTGGCGCGCCGCTACGACCTGGACGCCGAGCGCATCGTCTGCGCCGCCGGGTCGGAGGACCTGATCCAGCTCGTCTGCCTGACCTACGCCGGTCCGGGCGACGAGGTGCTGTGCCACGAGAACGGCTACCAGGGATTCCTGAAGGCCGCCCGCGTATCCGGCGCCACCCCGATCATCGCCAAGGAGCGCGACATGGTGGTGGATGTCGAGGCCATGATCGATCGCGCCGGCGAGCGGACGAAGGTCTGCTACCTCGCCAACCCGAACAATCCGACCGGCACCTACATCCCTCTGGAGGCGGTGCAGCGCCTGCGGGCCGGCCTGCCGTCGCACACCCTGCTGGTGCTCGATTCGGCCTACGCCGAGTATGTCCGCCGCGACAACTACGGCGACGGCATCGAACTGGTGGAAACCTGCGACAACGTGCTGGTGGTGCGCACCTTCTCCAAGCTGCATGGCTTGGCCGGGCTGCGCGTGGGGTGGGGCTACGGCCCGCGGCCGGTGATCGATTCGCTCAACCTCGTGCGCAGCGCCTTCAACGTGTCCGTGCCGGCGCAGGAGGCGGCGGCGGCGGCGCTGAGCGACGTCGAGCACGAGACGGCAACCCACGCCCACAACGACGCTTGGCTGCCCTGGCTGACGCACGAGTTGGAACAGCTCGGCCTGCGCGTGTACCCCAGCGTTTGCAACTTCATCCTGGTCCGCGTGCCGACCGACCCGTCGCTGGGCGTCGCACAGGTGGTCGAGCATCTGGCCCGGCGCAACATCGTGGTCAAGGCGGTCGGCGACTACGGCATGGCCGATTGCCTGCGGATCACCGTCGGCCGCGAGGACGAAAACCGGGCGCTGGTCGCGGCGTTGTCGGAGATCCTGTCGTAAGAGGCTTCCCGCCGCCCGTACGGCGGCGGGAAGGGGACAAAGCCGTCAACCCTGCGGCGCGGGCGATTCACCGGCCGGCTTGTTGTTGCGGCGTTCCGCCATGAAATCGTCGAACTCCGCCTTGTCCTTGGCGGCGCGCAGCCGGTCCAGGAAGTCGTGGAACTCGCGCTGCTCGTCCTCGAGGCGGCGCAGCGTCTCCTCGCGGTACTCGTCGAAGGCGCGGTTGCCGCTCGACGCGAAGGCGGAACGGCCGGCATAGAAGTGCTGCATCTTCTCTTCCATACGCCGCATCTTCCGCTGCCAGCGATCGGCGCCGCGGTGGCTCCAGCACATCATGTTCTTGCTCCACAGAAGAAAGGCCAGGGCCGCCAGCCCGAGCGGCCACCAGACGATGAAA
>NZ_DASPMG010000082.1:0-11199 GCF_035627195.1 Azospirillum sp. | reverse complement strand
CGTCGCCGGCATCCTTGATCACCCCGGCGGTCGCCGCCTCGCCGTCGAGCGCGGTGCGGGCCAGCGCGAAGGAGGGGCGCTCGCCGCGCGGCAGCACGATCTCCACCGGATCGGGGAAGGCGCCGGTCAGCAGGGCGGTGTAGGCGGCCTTGGCCGCCGCCGTGGCGCAGGCACCCGTCGTCCAGCCGTGGCGGAGCGGCGTTTCCGGTTTGCTCGCTGGTTTGCCGGTCATGGTTTGGTTTATAGGTCCACCACAGGGGCTTGCCCAGCGGAGGATGTGCATGAGCGTCACGGAGATTCCCAATCTGGGTCTGCCCGTGTTCGAACCGGGTTCGGTGTGGCTGGTGGGCGCCGGGCCGGGCGATCCGGGGCTGCTGACGCTGCACGCGCTGAACGCGCTGCGGCAGGCGGACGTGGTCGTCTACGACGCGCTGGTCGGCAAGGGGGTGCTGGAGCTGGCGCGTGTGGACGCGGAGCGCGAGTTCGCCGGCAAGCGCGGCGGCAAGCCATCGCCCAAGCAGCCGGACATCTCCCGCCGGCTGATCGAACTGGCGCGCGAAGGCAAGCGGGTGCTGCGCCTGAAGGGCGGCGACCCGTTCGTGTTCGGCCGCGGCGGGGAGGAGTGCCTGGCCCTGGCCGAGGCCGGCGTGCCATTCCGCGTGGTGCCGGGCATCACGGCCGGCATCGGCGGCCTCGCCTACGCCGGGATTCCGGTGACGCACCGCGAGAGCGGCGAGGCGGTGACCTTCGCCACCGGCCATTCCACCACCGGCGAGGTGCCGGACGCGCTGGACTGGGCGGCGCTGGCGCGCGGCACGCACGTGCTGGTGCTGTACATGGCGCTGAAGCACATCGGCACCATCGCGCAAAAGCTGATGGACGGCGGGCGCGGGGCCGACGAGCCGGTGGCGGTGGTGAACAACGCCACCCTGCCGGAGCAGACGGTGCTGGTCACCACGCTTGGCCGCGCGGCCGAGGACGTGGCGGCCAGCGGGATCGAGCCGCCGGCCCTGATCGTCGTCGGGCCGGTGGTGAACCTGCACGCCGTGCTGGGCGGGCGGTGACGCTTCAGGGCCAAGAACCCGGGTCAGCGGAAGAGTGTCGGTATGGAGGCGGGATTTTGAGACACGGATGCACACGGATATCCACGGATGAACACGGATGGATTTTTCCCTCTCTTCATCCGTGTTCATCCGTGCGCCGGCCCCGCCGGCATCCGTGTCCATCCGTGTCCCCCATCCGTTTCAAAGCCCGCGCGTTGACATTCGGAGCCCTGCGTTGACGCCCGGACTCGTCATCGCCGCGCCGGCCTCGGGCAGCGGCAAGACGGTGGTGACGCTGGGCCTGCTGCGGGCGTTGCGCGCGGCGGGCGTGGCGGTGGCGTCGTGCAAGGTGGGGCCGGACTACATCGACCCGCGCTTTCATGAGGCGGCGAGCGGCCGGCCGTGCCGCAACCTGGACCCATGGGCCATGCGCCCGGCGACGCTGGCGCGGCTGGCGGTGCTTGCGGGCGAGGGGGCCGAGCTGCTGGTCGTCGAGGGCGTCATGGGGCTGTTTGACGGGGCGGCGGACGGCAGCGGCTCCACGGCGGACCTTGCGGCGCTGGCCGGCTGGCCGGTGGTGCTGGTGCTGGACGTGGGGCGGCAGGGGCCGTCGGCGGCGGCGGTGCTGCACGGGTTCCGCAGCTTCCGCGACGACGTGGAGGTGGCGGGCGTCATCCTGAACCGGGTGGGCAGCGCGTCGCACGAGGCGCAGATCCGCAACGCCATATCGTCGCTGGGGGTGCCGCCCGGGGCACCGCCGGGCGTGCCGGTGCTGGGGGCGGTGCAGCGCGACGCGGCGCTGGACCTGCCGCACCGCCACCTTGGCCTCGTCCAGGCGGAGGAGCACGCGGAACTGGACATGTTCCTGGCGCGCGCCGGGGCGGTGCTGGGCGCGTCGGTGGATCTGGCGGCGTTGCGGGCGCTGGCGCGGCCGGGACGGCTTGGGGGCGGGGGAGGTGAGGCGTTGCCGCCGCTGGGGCAGCGGATCGCGGTGGCGCGGGACGCGGCGTTCGCGTTCGCCTACCCGCACCTGCTGGAGGGCTGGCGCCAGCGGGGGGCGGAGCTGCTGCCGTTCTCGCCCTTGGCCGACGAGGGGCCGGACGCGGGCGCCGACGCGGTGTTCCTGCCCGGCGGCTATCCGGAGCTGCACGCCGGCCGGCTGGCGGGGAACGGGCGGTTTCTGGAAGGGGTGCGCGCGGCGGCGGCGCGCGGGGCGGCGGTGTATGGCGAGTGCGGCGGCTATATGACGCTGGGCGAGACGCTGGTGGATGGGGACGGGACGGCGCATGCTATGGCCGGGCTGTTGCCGGTCGCCACGTCGTTCGCGCGGCGGCGGCTTCACCTGGGCTACCGCCGGGCGGTGACGATGGCCGACGGGCCGTGGGGGCCGCGCGGCACGGTTCTCCGCGGGCACGAGTTCCACTACGCCAGCACCACCGTGGCGGACGCGGGGGCGCCGCTGTTCCAGGCATGGGACGCGCGCGGAACCGATCTGGGCGCGATGGGCAGCCGTCGGGGGACGGTCTGCGGATCTTTTCTTCACGTGGTCGACGCGGCGGGATGAAAGTCGCCGTCCGCGTGTTCATTTCCTAGGAAACACTCTGCGTGGGAGGATGCCGATGTCGACGTCGATGTCGGGGCGGATGCGGGTACTGCCGGCCCTGTTGCTGCTTGGCCTGGGGGCCTGCGCGGAGCTGGACGGCTATGGGTACGAGTACGACGATTACGGCTACCAGCCCGGCTACAGCTATGGCTACCCCACGTACGGGAGCCCGAGCTATGGGAGCTATGGCGGCTATTACAGCTATTCCCCGCCGGTGATCATCGAGGGGCGGCCCCGTCACCGCCATTACGACCGGGATTGGGACCGCAGTTGGGACCGCGACCGGCACCGTGACCGTGACCGCGAGCGGACCCGGTACGACGAGCCGCGCCGGCCCGATCCGCCGCGACAGGACCTCGGCACGCAGATGCGCGAGCCGATGCGCAACCTGGGCGGCGGCGGCGACATGGGCAGCACGATCGGCGGCCAGCTCAGCCAAGTGCGGCCGACGCGCCCGTCCGCGCCGCCGCCCTCGCCCCCGCCGAGCGTGTCCTCCCCGCCGCCGGCCCCGGCGCCGGCACCGTCGCGCACCTTCGACCAGTCCGCGCGCGAGCGGCAGGGCGGTGGCGGCGGCATGGGATCGGCGCTGCAGGGCATGATGGGGCGGTGAGGCTGGATGCGGACGACGTTGGGTTTTCGGCTCGCGCCTCAACCCAACCTACGGCCGCGTGCGCGCGTCGGTAGGTTGGGTTGAGCGCCAGCGAAAACCCAACGTAGAATAGGCGTCAGCTGTACCAGATCTGGAACATCAGGCGGTCGCGCTCGGTGGGGGCGATGGCCTTGTGGTAGCAGGAGGTGTCTTCCAGGAAGCCGGTGCCGGCCGGCGCCTCGATGACCATCACGCGGTCGCGGCCGAAGCGGGCGAGCACCTCCTCCTCGCGGGCGTTGGCGGAGCCCAGCAGCATGCGCGCCGGCTTGCCGGTGTGCGAGCCGCAGAGCAGCGCGTGCGGGCCCGCACCCTGGTCGACGTCCGACAGGTAGAAGCACGCGGAGATGAAGTTGTAGTCGTGCACGTCGAAGTGCCAGTCGATGGTCTGGCCGCGGCGGCGCCGCTCGTCGTCCGACACGCCGGACGCGAAGCTCCAGAACACGCGCGGCAGCATGCGCCGCACGCGGTAGCCGAGGAAGCGGCTGGACGCCTCCAGCAGCATGGGATCCTCGGCCACGCGGCGCACGGCGTCGCAGCGCAGGGGATCGTCGATCAGGCCGTGCACCAGCGGCGTGCCGTCGGCCAGCCGCCCGTTGACCACGTCGCCGCGGCGGAAGGTCTGCTCCCGCCCGCGCTCGCGGCACTCGGCGGTGTTGGCGAATTCCTGGATCTCGGCCAGCACGTCGGGGGGCAGGTCGAAGCCGAAGGAGACGGAATCCCGCCGGATCTCGGCCACGGCATCGTCGATGGAGACGCGCGGGAACAGGGTGGGGTGGCCGGCCGGGGCCACGCCGCCGTATTTGTCCTGAACGAGCGCGCAGAGATAGCTGTAACCGCGGCGCACCGTTTCGAACCGGCCGAGGGCATAGTAGAGGTCACCGGCGAACAGGCGATGCGCAATGGTTGCGACGTTCATGGGGGTGCACCCTCGGTGGGTGAATTGTTGCGTCTCCGTTTTATTGAAATTTCCCAGAACGGGCGATGGAGATTCCGGATGAAGCGGGAACACGGCCGGGGAAGGCGTGGAATTACCACCCCGGCCGAAGCGTCGCGAATCGCCCGGAATCCGCGCTTTCAGAATTCAATTCCGGCCTGCGCCTTGACGCCGTCCCGGAAGGGGTGCTTCACCAGCGTCATCTCGGTGACCAGGTCGGCGGCCTCGATCAGCTCGTCCGCCGCGTTGCGGCCGGTGACGATGACGTGGGTGTCGGCGGGGCGGTTGCGCAGCCCCTCCAGCACCTCCTCCAGCGGCAGGTAGCCGTAGCGGAGCACGATGTTCAGCTCGTCCAGCAGGACCATGCGGACGTCGGGGTCGTCGATCAGGCGCTTTGCCGCCTCCCACGCGGCGCGGGCGGACGCGATGTCGCGCTCGCGGTCCTGGGTTTCCCAGGTGAAGCCCTCGCCCAGCGCGTGGAACTCGACGAGATCGGGGAAGCGCTCCAGCACCGTGCGTTCGCCGGTCGCCCACTTGCCCTTGACGAACTGCACCACACCCGTGCGCATGCCGTGGCCGACGGCGCGCATCACCATGCCGAAGGCGGAGGTCGACTTGCCCTTGCCCTTGCCGGTGTGGACGATCAGCAGGCCCTTCTCGATGGTCTTGCCGGCCAGCATGCGGTCGCGCGCGGCCTTCTTCTTGGCCATTTTCTCGGCGTGGCGGGCGTTGACGTCTTCGCCGTCTTCGATGTTCTCTTCGGTCATTCCTCTTCCCCTCCTTGTCCGCTGATTTCCCTCAGCGTGATGTGGACGGCGTTGGCGCGCGGGCGCCACAGGCCGCGGTCGAGCGCCTCCAGCAGGCGTTCGGCCATTTCCTTGAGTGCGGCCGGGTTGGCGTCCTCCATGAAGGCGCGCACCTCGTCGTCCATGACATAGGCGTCGAACACCGCGTCGAAATGGTGGTCGCCGACGCAGCGCGCGGTGGCGGCGAAGGCGAACAGGTAGTCGACCGTGGCCGCCAGCTCGAACGCACCCTTGTAGCCGTGCCGCATGGCGCCGCGGATCCACTTCGGGTTCACCACGCGGGCGCGGACGACGCGGGCGATCTCCTCCCTCAAGGTGCGGACGCGCGGGGATTCGGGGCGGGAGTGGTCGGCGTGGAAGACCTCCGGCTGCTGGCCGGAGAGGACGCGCACCGCCGCCGTGATGCCGCCCTCGAACTGGTAGTAGTCGTCGCTGTCCAGCAGATCGTGCTCGCGGTTGTCCTGGTTGTGCAGGACGAGTTCGACCGACGACAGCCGCTCGGCGAACTGGGCGCGGGCGGGGGCGCCGTGGGCACCGGCGCCGTAGGCGTAACCGCCCCAGGCGAGGTAGGCGTCGGCGAGGTCCTTGTCCGTCTCCCAGCCGCGCTGGTCGATCAGCGCTTGCAGGCCAGCACCATAGGCGCCGGGCATGGAGCCGAAGACGCGGTAGCCGGCGCGCCGTGCGGCCTCCTCGGGCGGCACGCCGGCCGCCTCCAGCCGGGCGCGGTCGGCGCGCACGCGCCCGGCCAGGGGGTTCACGTCGTCGGGCTCGTCCAGCGCGGCGACGGCGCGGGATGCTGCGTCCACCAGGTCGATCTGGGCCGGGAAGGCGTCGCGGAAGAAGCCGGAGACGCGCAGCGTCACGTCGACGCGCGGGCGGTCCAGCACGCCGGGGGGCATGATCTCGAACCCGGTGACGCGGCCGGTGCCGGTGTCCCACGTCGGGCGCACGCCCATCAGGGCCAGCGCCTGGGCGATGTCGTCGCCGCCCGTGCGCATGTTGGCCGTACCCCAGGCGGAGAGCGCCAGCGTGCGCGGCCAGTCGCCGTGTTCCTGCATGTAGCGCTCGACCACCCGCATGGCCGAGGCCCAGCCGAGCTGCCACGCGGCCGGGGTGGGCACGGCGCGGGTGTCGACGGAGTAGAAGTTGCGGCCGGTGGGCAGGACTTCGGGCCGGCCGCGCGTCGGGGCGCCGGACGGGCCGGGCGGCACGAAGCGGCCGTCGAGGCCGCGCAGCAGCCCGTCGATCTCGGCCCCGCCGCAGGCGGCGACGGTGGGGCGCAGGTGGTCCGTGATCCACGACAGGACGGCGGCGGTGCGCGCCCAGGCCGGGTCGGCGGCGGTATCGCCGGCGACGAGGCGCAGGGCCAGCTGCTCCAGCCGCTCCACCGTGTCGCCGGCGGTGCGCCAGGGGTCGGGGCCGGATAGCGCCGCCGGGCGCGGGCCGGTCCAGGGGGCGGCCATGTCGGTGTCGAGCGGGTCGAAGCCGGCGAGGTTCAGGTCGGCCGCGAGGGCGCGGATCAGCGAAGCGTCGGCGCCGTCGCCCTTGCCCCGCGGCAGGCGGGCGAGCGCCACAAGGAGGTTGTCCAGCAGGGCGCCGTCGGGCGAGCGGCCGAAGACGTGCAGGCCGTCGCGGATCTGCAGCTCCTTCAGCTCGCACAGGTGGCGGTCGAGCTTGCCCAGCGCTTCCTGCGGGTCGTCCTCGGGGGCGACGCCGCAGTCGGCGGCGATGCCGGTGCTGGCGGACAGGTCGAGGATGCGCGACCGCAGCTCCGGGATGCGGCGGGGGTCGAGCGAGGCGGCCTCGTAATACTCGTCCACCAGCATTTCCAGCTCGCGCAGGGGGCCGTAGCTCTCGGCGCGGGTCAGCGGCGGGGTGAGGTGGTCGAGGATGACGGCGGCCGCGCGGCGCTTGGCCTGCGTGCCCTCGCCGGGGTCGTTGACGATGAACGGGTAGAGGTGGGGCAGGGGGCCGAGTGCGGCTTCGGGGAAGCAGGAGTCGGAGAGGGCCAGCGCCTTGCCGGGCAGCCATTCCAGGTTGCCGTGCTTGCCGAAGTGGACCACCGCGTGCGCGCCGAAGCGGTGGCGCAGCCACGCGTAGAAGGCGAGGTAGGAATGCGGCGGCACCAGCGCCGGGTCATGGTAGCTGCCCGCCGGGTCGAGGTTGTAGCCGCGCGCCGGCTGGATGGCGACGGCGACGTTGCCGAAGCGGAGCGCCGGGAGGCGGAAGGCGCGGGTGGTGGGGACTGTTGCCCCCTCCCTAACCCTCCCCCGTTGCGCAGGGGAGGGAACTCCGCCGCTTTTCCCCCTCCCCTGCGAAGCGGGGGAGGGTGGCCGCGAAGCGGCCGGGAGGGGGCAGGAGTCCGCCACGAACGGATCGTCCTCCGGCTCGCCCCAGCGTTCGAGGACCGCGCCGCGCACTGCGTCGGGCAGCGTGGCGAAGAAGGCCTGGTACTCGTCCAGGCTCAGCGTTTCGCGGACTTCGCGGGTGTCCAGGGCGGTCACGTCGTTGGTGACGCCGGCCTGCAGGGCGGCCATCAGCGCGGCGGCATCCGTCGGGGCGCCGTCCACCGCGTAGCCGGCGGCGCGCATGGCGGCCAGCGCCTCCACCACGCCGGCCGGCGTGTCGAGGCCGACGCCGTTGGCGAGGCGGCCGTCGCGGTTGGGGTAGTTGGCCAGCACGATGCCGACGCGACGTTCCGAAGGCGACGTGCGGCGCAGGCTCGCCCAGGCGGACGCCAGCCGGGCGGTGAAGGCGACGCGGTCGGGGACGGGGCGGTAGTCGAGGATCCAGCTCTGCGTCGGCTCGTGCCGGCGGGCCTCGGCCTTGAAGCTGACGGCGCGGGCGAGAATGCGGCCGTCCACCTCCGGCAGCGCGACGTTCATGGCGATGTCGCGCGCCGACAGCCCAGCGGAGCCGGACCGCCATGCGTCCTCGCTGCCGCCGGAGAAGACCACCTGCAGGACCGGGCAGTCGGCCTCGTCGAAGGGGGTGGGGGTGCGCTGGGCGCCGGGCTGCGACACGGCGAAGGAGGTGGCGTTAAGGATGACGTCTGGCCGCGCGGCACCCAGCAGTTCGGCGACGACGGCCGCGGCGGCCCCCTCCTTCAGGCTGCTGGTGTGGATGGGCAGCGGGTTGAGGCCCTGCGCGCGCAGCGCGTCCACCAGCGCGTCGATCACCGCGACGTTCCCGGCCTGCACCAGCGCGCGGTAGAAGACCAGGGCGGCGACCGGGGCGCCGTCCGTCCAGCGTCGGCGCAGTGTGTCCAGGTCCGGCCGCGGTTCGCCGGGCCAGTAGAGGCCGGCGCGCAGGAGCGGCATGGGCTCCCGCCATGCGACGTCGTATCCAACGAGGCTGCCGGCGTAGCGCAGCAGTTCCACCGCGTTGTCAATGCCGCCGTGCACGCCGTACTGCCAGAGCCGGTGCGCGGCATCGGCCGGGACGGTGCAGCGGCGCACCAGTTCGGCGTCCGGCTGGTCGTCGCCGGGCAGGACGGCCAGGGGGATGTTGTGGCGGTGGCAGGTGTCGGCGATCTGTTCGAGGCCGTAGGGCCAGTAGCGCTCTCCGCCCAGCAGGCGGAGGATCACGAGGCGCGCGTGCGCCACCGTGTTCTCGGCGTAGACATCCACCGACAGGTTGTGGCCGAGCTGCAGGATGTTGGCGAGGCGCAGCGTGGGCGCCTCGTCGCCCAGCCGGTCGCGGGCGGCGGCGAGGCAGGCCAGCTCGCTGTCGGCGGACGACAGGAAGACGATGTCGGCCGGCGTCTGGCCGAGGTCGACGGCCTCGCCGCCGTCGCCCAGGCTGCCGGGCTGCGCGGCCAGGAGGTGCATCAGGGCCCCTCGCTCGGGTCAAAAAGAAAAGGGGGAAAATGAAGAGAAGAGGGGACACGGATGGACACGGATGAAGAGAGATGGATATCCGTGTTCATCCGTGGAACATCCGTGTGCATCCGTGTCTCACAACCGTTTCCCGGATCGGCCGCCATCACGGCATCCCGCTTTTATCCGGTCTATTCTTACCCGGCTAGGGCCGCCGCGATGGCGTCGCGGTCCAGGCCGCGCTGGCCGATCACCACCAGCCGCGTCCCGCGCGCCTCGCCGGGCTTCCACGGGCGGTCGTAATAGCCTTGGATGCGGTCGCCGACACCCTGGATGACGTGCCGCATCGCCTTGCCGGCCACGTCGAGGAAGCCCTTCACGCGCAGGATGTCGTGCGCGGCAGCGGTGGCGCGGATGCGCGCCTCCAGCTCGGCCGGGTCGGCGACGGTGGGCAGCGTCACGACGAAGCTCTCGAACTCATCATGGTCGTGGTCGTCGCCCTCCTCCTCGTGGTGGGAGCGGCGGGAGTCGAGGTCATCCTCGGCCGCGGCACCCAGGCCCAGCAGCACGTCGGGGGCGACGGCGCCCTGGGTGGAGACGACGGTCTTGACGGCGGGGCGCAGGTGTTCCGCCACCTCGGCGCGGACGCGGGCGAGCGTGGCCTCGTCCACGCGGTCGGCCTTGTTGAGGACGACCATGTCGGCGGACAGGATCTGCTCCTCGAACAGCTCCTCCAGCGGGCTTTCGTGGTCCAGGCTGGGGTCGGCCTGCCGCTGGGCGGCGAGTGCCTCCATGTCCGGGGCGAAGCGGCCGGCGGCCACGGCCTCCGAATCGATCACGGCGATCACGCCGTCGACGGTGACGCGGGTGCGCACCTCCGGCCAGTTGAAGGCCTTCACCAGCGGCTTGGGCAGGGCAAGGCCGCTCGTCTCGATCACGATGTGGTCGGGGCGGTCGGGGCGGGCCAGCAGGGCGGTGATGGTGGGCAGGAAGTCGTCGGCGACGGTGCAGCAGATGCAGCCGTTCGTCAGCTCGACGATGTCCTCCTCCCGGCAGTTCTCGACGCCGCAGCCGGCCAGCAGCTCGCGGTCGACGCCGAGGTCGCCGAACTCGTTGATCACCAGGGCCAGCCGCCGGCCGCCCGCGTTCGCCAGCAGGTGGCGGATCAGGCTGGTCTTCCCGGCGCCGAGGAAGCCCGTGATGATGGTGGCGGGGATCTTGCTCACGGCCAATGGCTCCCGTGGGTCTGCAGGGGGGACCGTTATAGAGGGGCCGCGTCAGCGGAGGAAGAACAGAACCGACATGGCGAGGCCGACGGCGACGATGCCCGGCCTTAGTTTCGATGGGGGGATTCGCCGCGCCAGCCGCGCCCCGGCGTAGCCGCCGGCGATGGTGCCGGCCATCATCAGCACCGCCTCCGTCCAGTGCACGGCGCCGCCGGCCGCGTAGGCGGCCACGGCGATGGCGGTGAGCACGGCCGACAGCAGGTTCTTCAGCCCGTTGGCGGCGTTCAGGCTGGACAGGCCGAACAGGCTGAGGTGCGCCAGCAGCAGGATGCCCAGACCGCCGTTGAAGTAGCCGCCGTAGACGGACACGGCGAACAGGCCGCCCAGCATGGCGCCCTTGCCATGGATGCCCTGCCGTTTCAGCCACGCCGACAGGCGGGCGCCGAAGGCGAACAGCACGGTGGCGAACAGCAGCAGCCACGGCACGATCACCCCGAACGCCGCGTCGGAGGTGATGAGCAGAAGCCCGGCGCCGATCAAGCCCGCCCAACAGGCTGACCGCCGACAGCCAGACGAGGCCGACGCCGTCCACCGGCTCCAGGTCGTGGCGGAAGCCGTAGGCGCCGCTCATGTAGCCGGGGAGCAGCGCCACGGTGCCGGTGGCGTTGGCGGCGACCGGCGGCACGCCGGAGAAAATGAGCGCGGGCAGGGTGAGAAAGCTGCCGCCGCCGGCCATGGCGTTCATGGCGCCAGCCAGGAAGGCGGCGCCGAGGAGGACGGCGAGGATAGAAGCGTCGGGCATGATGGTCGGGGCCGGGGAAGCGGGTGGGCGGGAGTGCCCAACCTTTAGTCATTCGCCGGCCATGTCAACAGGGCGCGTCGGAACGCCGGAAAGCTCCTCTCCCTTGAGGGGGCGACGCCGAAGGGCGTCGCGGTTGGGGTGAGGGTGATTACGGCCGGATGGCCGGAGAACAAGACTCTGTTCAGACCGGACACTTGGTTTACAGGTGTTCGGAGACATGGTTGACAGGTTGGACCGAACCGAGGCGATCGCGCAAGTCGACTTGCGCGATCGCCTCGGCGGCGAAATGGACGGTCCAGAGACCATCGGTCGCGGTCG
>NZ_DASPMG010000081.1:0-4667 GCF_035627195.1 Azospirillum sp. | reverse complement strand
GGCCGAACCGATCTGCATCAGCCCCAGCGCGATCCAGAAGCAGCCATAGGCGGTGAAGGCGCTGTAACCGAAGTTGTTGCCGGTCTTCATTTCCTGCAGGCCGGCGACGAACTGCGCGCCGCCGCCGAACACCAGCCCCAGCCAGACCACCGGCCCCATGCCGACCCAGCCGACGTTGTGGAACTGCAGCAGCAGCGTGGACAGCGCGAAGCCGGCCAGCCCGACCACCGCCGGGTTGCCGAGCCTGGGCCCGGCGTGCGCCGCGGGCACCGGCAGCGGAACGACCCGTTCGGCCTTGGAAAGCGTGGTGATGCTCATTTGACATCCATATGTTTGTGGGCCGGATGCGTGTGGGCCGGCCTTCGGTAGATGAACCAGTAGACGGCACCGACGAGGAGCGCGCCGCCGATCCAGTTGCCCAGCGTCACGGCGCCGAGGGTGAGGAGGAAGCGGCCGGCGTCGATCGGCGGGAAGCTCCGGCCCAGTTCGGCCCAGAAGCTCTCGGGCGCGCCCCACTGGATCAGCATCCCCAGCGGCACGAAGTACATGTTCGCCACGCAGTGCTCGAACCCCGCCGCCACGAACGCGCTCACCGGCAGCGCCACCGCCAGGATCTTGTCGCCCACGCCGCGCGCGCCCAGCGCCAGCCACACCGCCAGGCACACCAGCACGTTGCACAGGATGCCCAGCACGAACGCCTGCGGCACCGGCAGGCCGCTCTTGGCCGTGGCGATGTACAGCGCCGTGGCCCCGACCGCCCCGTGCCCGAACGTGTGCTGCCCCGACAGGTACACCAGCACCGCCGTGCCCAGCGCGCCGGCAAGGTTGCCCAGCCACACCAGCGTCCACACCCGCAGCAGCGCGCCGACGCTCAGCCGCCCGCTCGCCCACGCCATCACCAGCAGCGCGTCGCCGGTGAACAGCTGCGCCCCGCCCACCACCACCAGCACCAGCCCCAGCGAGAACGCCAGCCCGCCCAGCAGCCGCATCACGCCGTAGGGCAGCAGGCCCTCGGCCCCCGACCAGGTGACGGTGGCGAACAGCCCGCCCAGCGCCACGAAGGCCCCGGCCAGCACCGCCAGCCCCAGCAGCGTCGCCGTGTCGGTGTGCGCCTTCTTCACGCCGAGGTCCTCGGCGGCCAGCGCGATGGCGTCCGGCAGGCGGGCGTCCAGCGTGGCGGCCGCGCCCGCGTCGAGGCCCGGCGGTCGATGGGTGTCCATGATGTGCTTGTCCTTGTCAGACGGCGTTCAGCCCGTGCGCCCGGAAGCGGTCGCGCACCCGCCCGACCAGCTCGGCCGAAGGGGGCGCGGTGTCGGCGAGCCGGTAAGGCAGGCCCAGCTCGCGCCACTTGTATTCGCCCAGCGTGTGGAAGGGCAGCACGTCCACCCGCTCGACCACCTCCAGCCCGGCGGCGAACGCGGCCAGCCCCTCGATCTCGCCCAAATCGTCGGTCAGACCGGGCACCAGCACGTAGCGCAGCCACACCGGCTTGCCCAGCAGCGAGAGCCGCTCGGCGAACTCCAGCGTCGGGCGCAGCGGCACCCCGGTGAGGGTGCGGTGCGTGGCCTCCTTGAAGGCCTTGACGTCGAGCAGCACCAGATCGACGTCGGCCAGCAGGTGGTCGTCGGCGTGGCCGCCCAGGAAGCCCGAGGTGTCCAGCGCGGTGTGCAGGCCCAGCTCTTTGGCGCCGCGGAACAGCGCCGCGCAGAACTCCGGCTGCACCAGCGGCTCGCCGCCGGAGAGGGTCAGCCCGCCCCCGGCCCGCGTCAGGAACGCGGCGTAGCCGGCCAGCTCCGCGACGATGTCGGCCGCGGCGGTGCGGGTGCCGTCGTGCATGTGGCGGGTGTCGGGGTTGTGGCAGTACTGGCAGCGCAGCGGGCAGCCGGCCAGGAACAGCACGTAGCGGATGCCCGGCCCGTCGGCCGTGCCGCCGGTCTCGACGGAGTGCACCCAGCCGTCGGTGCGCGGCGGCCGGGGGTGGTCGTGCGTGCTCATGAGTGCCGTGTCCTGTGCCGTGTCCTGTGCCGTGTCCTGGGCCGGGGACGGGCGCCGCCCGTGCCTCAGTGCATGGCGTGGAAGGTGCGGTTGACGACGTCGAGCTGCTGCTCGCGGGTGAGCTTGATGAAGTTCACCGCGTAGCCCGACACCCGGATGGTGAGCTGCGGGTACAGCTCCGGGTGCTCCATGGCGTGCAGCAGCGTCTCGCGGTCGAACACGTTCACGTTGATGTGGTGCCCGCCCTGCCCGAAGTAGCCGTCCAGCAGCCCGACCAGGTTCGCCACCCGCTCGCCCTGCGTCGGCCCCAGCCCGGCCGGCACGATGGTGAAGGTGTAGGAGATGCCGTCCTGCGCGTGCGCGTAGGGCAGCTTCGCCACCGACGCCATCGAGGCCACCGCGCCCTTCCGGTCGCGCCCGTGCATCGGGTTGGCCCCCGGCGCGAACGGCTCGCCCGCCTTGCGCCCGTCCGGCGTCGCGCCGGTCTTCTTGCCGTACACCACGTTGGAGGTGATCGTCAGCACCGACTGGGTGGGCAGCGCGCCGCGGTAGGTCCTCTGCCGGCGCAGCGCCGCCATGAAGCGCTCGACCAGCCACACCGCGATGCCGTCCACCCGCGCGTCGTTGTTGCCGTAGGCCGGGTAGGCGCCCTCGATCACGAAGCCGGTGGCCAGCCCGCGTGCGTCGCGCACCACGCGCACCGTGGCGTGCTTGATCGCCGACAGGCTGTCGGCGACCACCGACAGCCCGGCGATGCCGCAGGCCATGGTGCGCAGCACGTCGCGGTCGTGCAGCGCCATCTCGAGCCGCTCGTACATGTACTTGTCGTGCAGGCAGTGGATGGCGTTCAGCGTGTTCATGTAGGCCTTGGCCAGCCACTCCAGCATCGGCTCGAAGCGCGCCATCACCTCGTCGTGGCGCAGCACCGCCCCGGTGACCGGCGCCAGGGCCGGGCCGACCTGCTCGCCCGAGACCTCGTCGCGCCCGCCGTTGATGGCGTACAAGAGCGTCTTGGCGAGGTTGGCGCGCGCCCCGAAGAACTGCATCTGCTTGCCGATGCGCATGGCCGAGACGCAGCAGGCGATGCCGTAGTCGTCGCCCCAGCAGGGGCGCATCAGGTCGTCGTTCTCGTACTGCAGCGAGCAGGTCCTGATCGAGGTCTCGGCGCAGAAGCGCTTGAAGCCCTCGGGCAGGCGCTCGGACCACAGCACGGTCAGGTTGGGCTCCGGGGCGGGGCCGAGGGTGCTCAGCGTGTGCAGCATGCGGAAGCTGGTGCGGGTGACCAGGGTGCGGCCGTCCAGCGCCATGCCGCCGATGCACTCGGTGACCCAGGTCGGATCGCCGGAGAACAGCGCGTCGTACTCGGGCGTGCGCAGGAAGCGCACGAGGCGCAGCTTGATGACGAGCTGGTCGATCAGCGCCTGCGCCTCGCCCTCGCACAAGCGGCCCTCGCGCAGGTCGCGCTCGATGTAGGCGTCGAGGAAGCTGGAGACGCGGCCCAGCGACATGGCGGCGCCGTTGGCCTCCTTGACCGCGGCGAGGTAGGCCAGGTAGGTCCACTGCACCGCCTGCTGCGCGGTGGCGGCCGGGCGGGTGACGTCGAAGCCGTAGGAGCGGGCCATGGCGACCAGCTCGCCGAGCGCGCGGATCTGCTCGCTGATCTCCTCGCGCAGGCGCAGCGTCTCCTCGTCGATGCAGTCGAGCTCCAGCGAGCGCAGCTGCTCCTTCTTGTCCCGGATGAGGACGTCGGCGCCGTAGAGGGCGAGGCGGCGGTAGTCGCCGATGATGCGGCCGCGGCCGTAGGAGTCGGGCAGGCCGGTGATGACGCCGGACCTGCGGCAGCGCAGCATCTCGTCGGTGTAGACGTCGAAGACGCCGTCGTTGTGGGTCTTGCGCAGGCGCGGGAAGGTGTCCTCGAGCGTCGGCGCGGGGGTGAAGCCGTAGGCCTCGAGGCCGGTCTTGACCATGCGCCAGCCGCCGGTGGGCATGATGGCGCGCTTGAGGGGCCTGTCGGTCTGCAGGCCGACGATCAGCTCGAGGTCGCGGTCGATGTAGCCGGGCGGGTGGGAGACGATGGAGGAGAAGGTCTCGGTGTCGGCATCCAGCACGCCGCCGGTGGCGGCGCGCTCCTGCCGGAGCAGGGCGGTGACTTTGTCCCAGAGCTCGCGGGTCCTGCCGGTGGCGCCGGCCAGGAAGGCGCCGTCGCCCTGGTAGGGGGTGAGGGTCTTCTGCAGGAAGTCGCGGACGTTCACCTCCATCTGCCAGACCCCCGCCGTGAAGCCCCGCCAGGGGTGCGGCGCCGGGGCCGGCGTCAGCGACGCGGCGACGGATTCGGTCAACAGTGTGTCCATGGTCCTAAGCCTTGAATTGCGGATGATGCCGCCGCGGGGGCGGCGGCATCCTCGTCGGCGGGTCCGGCTACTCGGCGGGGGAGGCGATCATCGGGATCGGGGCGGCGGAGCGGATCCGCAGCAGTTCCTTCCACTTTTTCAGGGCGGAGATCAGGATGATGAAGCCCAGCGTCAGCATGATGATCGAGATGCCGGCGTTGAAGACGCTGTGTCCCTTCGCCGCCGGGTTCAGGTAGACGTTGGTGATCATCCAGTAGCCGGCGTAGTTCACCGTGACGAACAGGTAGGCCAGCGGCACCAGGCAGGTCAGCATGTAGACCC